>DASVIS010000057.1:0-6651 GCA_036381995.1 Vicinamibacterales bacterium
CCGCGGGACCTGCTGGCGCGGGCGGGCGCCGTGGTGAAGGAGCCGGAGCGGTCCGGCGACAATCCGTTCTGCTGCGGCGCCGGCGGCGGCCTGCTCTTCGAGGACACCGAGGAAGGCACGCGCATCAGCCAGCGGCGGTTCGATCAACTCCAGGCCACGGGCGCCGGCACCATCGTCACCGCGTGCCCGTTCTGCTCGATCATGCTCAAGGGCGTGCAGGCCAGCGCCAACGCCACCACTCAGGTCATCGACCTGATGACGTTCGTCCATGGCCGGATGAAATCGGCGTCGGCTGCCGCTCCGCTCCCGGATGCGCGGCCGACCCCCACGCAGACAGGGCCGTGAGCGAACCCGACTGGCGCGCGTCCCGCCTGAAGCGGATCGAGGCTGCGGCCATTGCCGCCGTCGGCTACCCGGTGATTGCCGCGCTCGGCTGGACGTTCCGCTGGCGCGAAGAGGGCGCGGAACACATCCGGTCAGTGTTGGCGTCGGGCCGCCAGCCGATTCTCGCGTTGTGGCACGGGCGCATCCTGCCGGCCACCCTCTACTTCAGGGACCGCGGCGTGGTCGCGATCACCAGCCAGAATTTCGACGGGGAATGGATCGCGCGTATCATGCGGAAGTTCGGCTACCTGCAGGCGCGGGGCTCGACGTCTCGCGGTGCCAGGAGCGCGCTGCTGCAGCTCAAGCGCGACATGGCGGAGGGCAGGCCTGCCGCGTTCACGATCGACGGTCCCCGCGGACCGGCGTACCGGGCGCAGCCCGGCGCCGTGTGGCTGGCGAAGGCCACCGGCAACCCGGTCGTCCCGTTTCACGTCGAGTCGGATCCGTGCTGGACGGCGCGCAGCTGGGACCGGACGCAGGTGCCAAAGCCGTGGAGCCGCGTCGTCATGGTCGTCGGCCCCCCGTTGGACGTGCCAGGGGACGCGGACGAGGCGGTGATCGAACTGAAGCGCATCGAGCTCGAACATCGCCTGGCTGGACTGCAGCAGCGCGCGCTGGCCCTGCTGGCGCAGCATGACTGGCCGCGAGCTGACGGCCGCTGACCGAACGTCGATCTTATGTCTCTTGCCCTCGTCTGGTCGGATCGGTCTCTCGACCATCGGCCTCCGGCCGGGCATCCGGAGCGCGTCGAGCGGGCTCACGTCATGCGGGCGGTCGTGGACGCCTGGCGGGATCGGGGAGGAACCGTCCTGTCGCCGCGGCCAGCTCGGCGCGACGAGATCGAACGCATCCACGCGGTGGGGTACATCGATCGCCTGGCCGCCGCCGCCGGTTATCCCGCGGTCCTCGACCTCGACACCTACATGTCGCCTGGCTCGTGGGAGGCGGCCGTGCACGCGGCCGGCGCGGCACTCACGGCGGTGGATTGGGCCCTCGCCGGGGACGCCGACGACGAAGAGATGTCGGCGGCGTTCGCCCTGATCCGCCCGCCCGGCCACCATGCGCTCCGCGATCGCGCGATGGGGTTTTGCCTCCTGAACAACGTGGCCATCGCCGTCGCGCATGTTCTGGCTCGCGGCCTCACCCGCGTTGCGGTCGTCGATTACGACGTCCATCATGGGAACGGCACGCAGTGGGCGTTCTACGACGATCCGCGCGTGCTCGTGGTCTCCGCGCACGAGTACCCGTTCTATCCGCATACCGGTGCGGCGGGTGAGTGCGGCATCCGCGGCGGCGAAGGCTTCACGGTCAACATCCCTCTCTCCGCAGGGGCGACCGACGCCGACTACCTGCTGCTCCTCGAGCAGGTGGTCGAACCCATTCTCGCCGCGTTCGCTCCCGAACTCCTGCTGCTGGACGTCGGGTTCGATGCCCACGATCGCGATCCGCTGGCCCACATGCACGTGTCGACGGCCGGGTTCGCCCGGATCGCCGCGCGGCTGCAGGCCGCCGCCGTGCGGTCGTGCCGCGGACGGATGGCCCTGGCCACCGAAGGCGGCTACCATCTCGACGCCCTGAGGGAGTCCCTTCAAGCCACCATCGACGTCCTCGACGGCCGCCGCCCCGACATCGTGGACGCGGCCGTCGGTCCCCCGACGCCGAGCGGCACCTCGGCGCTCGAACTGGTCCGCGCCGTCCAATCGCGCTACTGGTCTACGCTATAATTACAAGATCTTGGCCCGGCGTTCGCGAATCCACGTCGCCGGGCGCGCGTTCCCATTCACCCGCCGGCGGCATCCGGACGTGCTGAGGGCGAGAGCAAGCAGGACCGACATCGTGCGCGAGTACAACCCGCAATCGCTCGACCGCAAGTGGCAGAAGCGCTGGATGGAGACCGATGCCTTCGAGGTCACCGAGGACCCGTCGAAGCCGAAGTTCTATTGCCTCGAGATGTTCGCCTACCCGTCCGGGCACGCCCACGTGGGCCACGTGCGCAACTACATGATTGGCGACGTCATGGCCAGGCAGAAGCGGATGCGCGGGTTCAACGTGCTGCACCCGTTCGGGTGGGACGCATTCGGCCTGCCGGCCGAGAACGCGGCGATCAAGCAGGGTGTTCATCCCGAGAAGTCGACGCTGGCGAACATCGCGCACATGAAGGGTCAGCTGCAGCGGCTGGGGATCAGCTACGCGTGGAACCGCGAGATCGCGACCTGCCTGCCCGAGTACTACAAGTGGAATCAGTGGCTGTTCATCCGGATGTTCGAACGCGGCCTGGCCTACCGAAAGCGCTCCACGGTCAACTGGTGCCCGAGCTGCCAGACGGTTCTCGCCAACGAGCAGGTGGTCGAGGGCGGCTGCTGGCGTTGCGGGACGGTCGTCGGCAGCCGCAACCTGGAACAGTGGTTCCTCCGGATCACGCGCTACGCGCAGGAACTTCTCGACGCGACCGACCGGCTGACCGGGTGGCCCGAGAAGGTCCTGACCATGCAGCGGAACTGGATCGGGCGGTCGGAAGGGACCCGGGTGACATTTCCGCTGCTGGCGCCCGGCGCCAGCGCCCCGCCCGCCGGTCTGCGCCCTGACGATGCGCCGGACATCGAGGTGTTCACGACGCGCATCGACACGATCTACGGAGCCACCTTCGTGCTGCTCGCACCCGAGCACGAGTGGATCGAACGGATCGCGGACGAGTCGGTGGCGCCCGAGGCCTTCCGCCAGCACGTGCAGCGGTTCCGCGCGCAGGATCGAACCGCGCGCCTGACCGGCCAGATCGAGAAGGAGGGCTTTTTCACCGGCCGTTACGCGGTGAACCCCTTCACCGGGCGGGCCGTGCCGTTGTGGGTCGCGAACTTCGTGCTGGGCGAGTACGGCACGGGCGCGGTGATGGCGGTCCCCGCGCACGACCAGCGCGACTTCGAGTTCGCGCGAAAGTACTCGCTACCCGTTGACGTTGTGATCCAGCCAGAGGGCGAGGGCGGAGGCAGGCCGCCGCTGGCCGCCGAGATGATGACCGAGGCCTACGAGGATCCCGGCCGGGTGGTAAACTCCGGCGAGTTCTCCGGTCTGTGGTCCACCGACGCCATCGCCGCGATGGCCGACACGGCCGAGGCGCGCGGGGTCGGCGCAAGGACCGTGCAGTATCGGCTGAAGGACTGGGGGATCTCGCGGCAGCGCTACTGGGGCACGCCGATCCCGATGATCTACTGTGGCCACTGCGGCGTCGTGCCGGTGCCAGACGACCAGCTGCCCGTCGTCCTTCCGACGGTATCCGAGTTCACCGGCCGCGGCGATTCGCCGCTCGCGCAAGTGCCCGAGTGGGTGAACGTCACGTGCCCGACGTGCGGCGGCGCCGCGAGGCGCGAAACCGACACGATGGACACGTTCGTGGACTCGTCCTGGTACTTCTACCGGTATTGCGACCCGCGCAACGACAGTCGGCCGTTCGCTCCGTCGGCGGTGAACTACTGGTGCCCGGTGGACTTCTACAGCGGCGGCGTGGAACACGCCATCCTGCACCTGATCTACTCGCGGTTCTTCTGCCGCGTGTTCCGCGATCTCGGCATGGTCGGCCACGACGAGCCGTTCACGCGCCTGCTGACGCAGGGCATGGTGCTCAAGGACGGCAGCGCGATGTCGAAGTCGAAGGGGAACGTGGTCGATCCCGACGACATGGTCGGCCGCTACGGCGCCGACGCCCTGCGTCTGTACGTGATGTTCGTCGCGCCGCCCGAGAACGAGATTGAATGGAGCGATGCCGGTCTCGAAGGCAGCGCACGGTTCCTGGCCCGCGTCTGGCGCCTCGTGGACCAGTGGTGCGGCGCGCTCGAGGGCCGGAACGCCCCCGCCCCCGGGGGCCTGTCGCTCACCGAGGCGGAGCAGGCTCTTCGCCGCGTCACCCACGACACGATTCGGCGGGTCACCCACGATCTCGATCCCCGCGTGCACCTGAACACGGTCGTCTCGGCGCTGATGGAGATGGTGAACGAGTTGTACGCCTTCTCCGAGGCGCACACGCACACCGGTGCGCCCAGCCGCCGGCCGATGGGCGAGGCGGCCCCTGTGGAAGAACGGCTTGAGACGCTCTCGGTCTTGAAGGAAGCCGTGGAGGCGCTGGTCCTGATGCTGTCTCCATTCACTCCGCACACCGCCGAGGAACTGTGGGAGATGCTCGGCCACCAGGGAGGCCTGACGGCCGCCGCCTGGCCCTCGTACGACCCGGTGGTTGCGCGGTCGAGCGAAATCGTCGTCCCCGTCCAGGTGAACGGGAAGCTCCGAAGCCGCCTCACGGTTCCGCTCGACATCGTCGAAGACGAGTTGCGCGAGCTGGCCCTTGCCGACGCAGCCGTCCGCGTCCACACGAGCGGCAGGACAGTGCACAAGGTCATCGTGGCCAAGGGGAAGCTGGTGAACGTGGTGGTGAAGTAGGCAGATTCGTTGAACCGGGGGGTCTTGTGGCTCGCAAGTTGCTCGTTCCCATCGTCCTGCTCGCCGCGCTGATATCCTCGTCCTGCGGCTACACGCTGGCGGGGCGAGGCTCGTTCCTGCCCGAGTCGATTAAGACGATCGGCATCCCCGACTTCACCAACCGCACGCCGTACTTCGAGGTCGGGCAGACCCTCTCCCAGCGCGTGCGCTCAGAGTTCATCGGGCGCGGCAAGTACAAGGTGCTCCCGCAGGATGCCGGCGTGGACGCGATCCTGAGAGCGCAGATCAACAGCATCACGCTGGCGCCGGCCGGCTTCAACGAGAACCAGCAGGCCACGCGCTACGTGATCACGGTATCGCTCGGGATTCAGTTCGTCCAGGCGCCGGACGGCAAGGTGCTGTGGCAGAATCCGAGCCAGGTATTTCGTGAGGAGTACCAGTTGGTCAGCGGCGGCGGCGTTCTCGACGCCACGACGTTCTTCGGCCAGGCGTCGAACGCCGTGGACCGGATGGCCACCGATTTTGCCCGATCTGTCGTCAGCGCAATCCTGGAAGCATTCTGACCATCGGCCGTTCTCCGTTCCCCGTTGTCGTGTCTGTACACACGCTATGCCAGGCCATATGACTGCCGCCGGGGTTCGCCGGCAAATTGCCGCCGGCTCCATCGAGCCGCTGTACCTCATCACCGGTGACGACGAGGTGGAGATGAGCGCGATTGGAACGGCGCTGACCGAATCGGTCGAGGAAGACGTTCGCGCCTTCAACGTCCAGCGGTTCTATGGGACCGACGCGGAGACCACGATCGCCGCCGTCTTCGATGCGGCGGGCACCATGCCGATGCTGGCCCCGCGGCGCGTCGTCCTCCTGCTGCAGGCCGAGCGGACCCTGTCGGCCAGGAGGTCGAAAGCGGCCGAAGGCGAGGATGTCGGCGACGACGACGGTTCCGGTGAGGGCGGGAGCAGGTCCTCTCAGCTGGCTCGCCTCAAGGAGTACGCAAAGCAGCCGTATGCTCATGCGGTCGTGGCGTTGGTGGGCATCGGCATGCAGCGCACGTTCGACCCCTTCGCTACTCAGGCAGCGGTGGTGACCTGCGAAGCGTCGGCGGATGTGATCCACGCGCTGGAAGCGGAGCACGGCGTGCGCTTCGACCGCGAGGCTGCCGAGCTGCTGCGCCAGATGGCTGGAGCGGACGTCGCCAGGCTGCGAGCCGACGTCGAGCGCGTGCTGCTGTATGCGGCCGGCCGGCAGACGATTGGCCGGGATCAGGTCGACCAGGTCATCGGGCGCACGGCTCCGGCAGGCGGAAAGAAGCTGTGGGCCGAAGTGGCCAATCGCCGCGCGGCGGGGGCACTCAAGGAACTGGAGCTGGAGTTGGCCGACGGCGCCGTGCCGTTCATGATTCTGGGTCTGCTGCGGTCGGTCGTGGAACGCACCGTGGCCCCGCGGGACCTGCGTGGCGCGACCGACGCGCTGCTCAGGACAGACCTCGCCCTCAAGACCTCGGGCGGAGATCCGCGGGTGCTCCTCGAGCGGCTGATCGTGGAGTTGTGTGCGACCGGAAGGGACTAGGACGCGGCTACGCGCCGGGCGTCGTGGACTTGTTCAGGCTGAGCTGAATCCGCGACTTGTACCGGGCCGCCGCGTTGTCGTGGATGATGCCTTTGCTCGCCATCTTGTCGATGAGCGACGCGGTTTCAGCCTGCTGGCCCTTGGCCTTCTCGATCTCGTTGTCGCCCACGGCGGCGCGGATCGTCTTCAGCGCGGAACGGAGCTTCGAACGGAATTGGCGGTTCTTTTCCCGGCGGACCACGCTCTGGCGGTGCGCCTTCAGTGCGGATG
>DASVIS010000058.1:0-9206 GCA_036381995.1 Vicinamibacterales bacterium
AACGCCCATTCGGTTAACTTGGCGCAGACCGCCCTCATGCTTCCTATCGGCCCGATCGGTGTACCGACAAGTTCATCCGGCGCGTAACCGAGCACCCGGCGCACCGACGGACTGATATAGACAATCCGCCCCGACGACGGATCGAGCGTCGCAATGATGTCGGCCGCGTGCTCTACGATGTGCCGGTACAAAGGTCCGTCTTCCACGTTCTTCATGGAGCGACATTTGGGCCGGGAATGCCCACCAAGGCCATTATTGAGAAACCGCGCAACGTGTCAAGGGCTTGGCCGCGCGTGGCGCGAGAAGTTGTGCAATGCGCGGGGAGCCTCGGGCCGCCTCAGCGCCAGGTGTAGCCCGCGCCGACGGTGATCGCGCGGACGTCAAGGTCGTCCATTCGTCCCCCGGACAGTACGAGCTGCAGCTGAACACTGACGGTACGGCGTTCACGCTGACCGCCGTGCCGAAGGAGACCGGGGTGTTCGTCATGGCCATCACGCGGCTCGCCGCGGCGGACCCGCCAGCCAGCGACACCCACGTCACCTTCGACAAGGTCGGGAGCACTTACTATTTGTCGGAAGTGTGGCTGCCCGGTGAGGATGGCTACCTCGTCTACGCCGCGAAGGTGAAGCACACCCACCAGACCGTCAAAGGTACGAAGAAGGCCAAGTAGCTGTGGATCACGGTGACCCGGGGGCCTGGCGCCTCCGGGTCACATCCTCTCCGCGACCCGTCCCCGCGCCCTACACGCCGCGGGATTTGCCGGCTCACGCATCGACCGATAGCCCCACCCAGTAGCCGTGCCGTGCCGGGTGAGGCGGATACCCGTCGTACAGCAGCGCTACGCGCCGGACCCGCAGGAGCGTCGAATAACTGAGCAGCGCCATCCAGTCGGCCTCGAGCATCCGTTCCGGGCTCTCGAGAAGCGGTACCAGCCGCGCGTCGACGACATCGACCTCGGCGAGCGCCGCCACCGGGTAGACGCGCCCCTGGTGCATGTAATGCGTGCTCAGGGCCGCGCACAAGCCCCACCACGATGCCGCCTGGGCTGGCGGGTGGCTGGCCACGTGGCTCAGGCCCCGCACCTAGGCGTCTTCGGCCGCCGACCGCTCGCGGCTGGCGACCACGCACGAAGGCCATCTCATTGGAACCTCCCGAGACCGGACCCTGCTCGGCAGAGCATATCTCAAGTGCGCGCGGTAAGATGTCCCGGATGAAATCCCGATTGCTGTGCGTGATGGCCGCGGCGACGGTTGCGGCTCTCTCGGTTGGTCTGGCGGGACGGGCGGCGCGACCATCCCTGCTCGTGAGCGATGTGACGCTCGTCGACGGCACCGGGGCGCTGCCGCGATCCGGCGTGAGCCTCCTGATCCGCGACGGTCGCCTCGTCTCGGTGGCACCGGCCGGCGAGGCTCGACCGGCGGACGCCGCGCGCGTGATCGACGGCCGCGGGCTCTTCGCGATCCCCGGCCTCATCGACGCTCACGTCCACCTAACCGGCGGCTCGAGGGCCGACGAGCTCGCCTCTCTGCGCACGGCGCTTCGCGGAGGCGTGACCGCCGTATGGGACCTCGCTGGCGACGCACGGAATCTCGGGGAGCTTTCGCGCGAAGCGCTCGTCGGTGACATCGAGTCGCCGGCGATCTACTACGTCGCCCTGATGTCGGGTCCGGAGTTCTTCACCGACCCGCGCGTGGTGGAGGCATCGGCGGGCTACCGGCCCGGCGACGCGCCGTGGGCGCGCGCCCTCACTCCGGATCTCGATCTCGTGCAGACCGTCGCCGAGGCGCGCGGGACCGGGGCCATTGCGCTGAAGCTTTACGCGGCCCTCGACGCCCCAACGGTGCGGCGGGTGATCGCGGAAGCCCACCGCCAGCGCCTGCGCGTCGTCGCGCACGGCACCGTGTTCCCGGCGAAGCCCGGGGACCTGGTGGATGCTGGCGCGGACATGCTGGCGCACGCGGCCTACCTCGCCTGGGAGGGCAGCCCGCCGAGCACCGAGTTCCCGAAGCGTGCTCAGGGCGATTTTGCCGGCGTGCCGCCCGACTCCCCGGTGATCGACCGACTGCTTGGCGCGATGCGCGACCGCCACGTGGCGCTCAACCCGACACTCTGGGTATTCGCCGACCACCCGGCCGCGGATGGCCTCGCAGACCGGCGCATCCGTTGGGGGGCCGAGGTGACGCGCCGCGCGTACCGGGCCGGCGTGACGATCGTGGCCGGCACCGACGGGATGACGACGACCGGGGACCCGCTGCCGACGCTCCACCGCGAGCTCGAGCTGCTCGTGACGAGCGCCGGCCTGCCGCCGCTCGCCGCGCTCTCGGCGGCGACGCACAACGCCGCAGAGGTGATGGGCCTCGGCGCCGAGCGCGGCACGCTCTTGCCGGGCGGCATCGCCGATCTCGTGCTGCTCGGCGCGAACCCGGTGGACGACATTCGCAACACGCGAGCGATCCGTTACGTGATCAAGGGCGGCGCCGTCGTGCGCGAGCCCGAGGTGCAGAGGTCCCCGTCGTGGAGCGGGGATACCGCGACTCCTTCGCCGTCGCCCGCCCTGCCAGGGCAATTACCGGTGGTCGACGTTCTTTACCCGCCGGGCGGTTCACTCCTGGATCGCTGGTGCAAGACCGACCTCAAGATTCCGGTCGACGAACGGGCGCTTCAGGCGGCGGTCCAGCAGCGGCCGGACCTCCAGAAGCAATGGGACGCTGAGGGACCTTCATATCTGCGCCCAGCATTTGCCGAAATCGGATTGGGATTCCCGTATCGCGAAGTACAGGCCACTCTCACGGTCTGCCTGCCCGCGTCGATGAGCATTCCCCTGATCGTCGACGTCCGACCGTTCCTGCCGAACGCCACCAAGCCCGCTCCCGCATGGGAGTTCCCGGAGATCCTGTTTCACGAGATGATGCACGTCTACGTCAGCCCAGCCCTCCAGGGCTCGGCGCTGATGAAGAAGTACCGGGATGAACCTGCGACCACGAAGTACCATCTGCACGTCATGGCCATCGAGACGATGGTCCTGTTGAAGCTGAACCGGCCGGATCGACTCGCGATCATCGATCGCGAGTATCGTGGCGGGCCCGACCCTGCCTACAAGCGCGCGTGGGAGATCGTGAACGACATCGAGGGGTACAAGGTCTTCATCGACGAATTGAAGGCCGTCAGGAAGGGCGGACGTTGAAGCGGGCGGGGATCGCGGTCCTGGAGGCCGACCGGCAGTCCGGGTGAGACACGCGCCCGGCCAGAGGAGGTGACGACGATGGCTCGAATCAGCAGACGAACGGCCCTGAGCGCGCTCGGCGCCGCGCTGGTAGGGGCGCCGGCCATCCTGCGCGGCCGGTACCGCGTCTTCGCCGACTCGCCGCAGGAGTACTCGGCGCGCGCCATCCACCTCCTTCGACAGGGCGTGGTCGTCGACCTGCTGAACCAGTTCCGGTTTCCCGACTACTCGGAACGCCCGCCGAAGAGCGAGCGCTGGCTGCGCGTGCCGGGCAGCTTCGCGCCGGCCGACGCGGCCGTGTATCACGGATCCGGGATCAACGTGTTCGCGCTCGGCGACGGCGCGAGGGACTTCGAGGAAGGGGTCCGGTTCTTCGCCGACTGGAACGGCTTCATCGCCGCCTATCCGGACGACCTCCTCCGCATCGACAAGGCCTCGGACTTCGAGAAGGCCAGGGCAACGGGCAAGGCCGGCATCCTGCTCTCCTTCCAGGACTCGACGCACTTCCGCGGGCCCGATGACGTGGACGCGTTCTTCGGGATGGGCCAGCGACTGTCGCAGCTGACCTACAACTTCGACAACCGTATCGGCAGCGGGTTCCTCGAGCAGCGCGACGGCGGGCTGACCGTGTTCGGCCTCTCGATCCTCGCGCGCATGGAGCGCGTCGGGATGGCGGTGGACGTCTCGCACTGCGGCGATCAAACGACGCTCGACGCGCTCGACGCGGCGAGCAAGCCGGTCGTCATCACGCACGCCAACTGCCGTGCGCTCGTCGCCGGCCACCTGCGCTGCAAGACCGATGACGCGATCCGGAAGATGGCGAAGACGGACGGCGTCATGGGCATCGGATTCCTCCGCTTCATGAACCGCGACGTCGAACCGGTGACGATCGAACACGTGCTCGATCACTTCGACCACGTCGCGCGCCTGGTCGGCGTGCAGCACCTCGCCGTCGGGTCCGATCTCGACATCGTCGGCAACGCGAACCCGGTGAACGGCGGCTTCCAGCCTTCATCGCAGCCGAACTTCGCGCGGTATCGGTACCACGCCGACGCCGACGGGCGGATCTCTGTGAAGGGGCTCGACCATCCGAAGCGGATGTTCGATCTGGCCGAGGGGCTGATCCGGCGCGGTTACAGCGACGCGGACATCGGGCTGATCCTGGGCGGGAACGCGGTGCGCGTGCTCTCCGCGATATGGACACACGCATAGCTCTTCCTACTTCAGCTTCGGCGCGACGCGCCGCTTCGTGGCCTGCTCGAAGGCGTAGGCGATCTCGATGAGCTTCGGCTCGCTGCAGGCGCCGCCGGTGAAGGCCACGCCGAAGGGCGACGGCTTGGGGTCGAAGCCGGCCGGCAGCGACGATGGGCCGCCAGCCTCCCCGCCGCCTCCCCGCGCTCCCCCGCCGAACGGCACGACCGGCAGGAACGCGAACGGCACGATGATGGTCGGGTAGCCGGGCTTGGCCGCGATCGCGGCGCCGCTCCCGCCGGGGAACAGCAACGCGTCGAGATTGTTCTGCTTCATGACCGCGTCGATCCCCTCGGTCGCGCTCAAACGAATGTCCTTCTCGCGGTCCGCCTGGTAGCGCGCGCGGTCGGCGCGCACGTCCATCTCGTCGGAAATGTCGAGCAGCGCCTGGCCGTACTTGATCGCGTTCGCGCGCTGGTGTGCCACGTTCCACAGGCGCAGCTCGGTGAGCGTCTTCACCGGCGCGGTCGGCCCGAGCGAAGCCAGCCATAGGTTGAAGTCGCGCTTCATCCCGTACTTGAGGACGATCGAGCAATCCGCGTCCTTCCCCTTCCCGCTGTCGAGGCTGCCGCACGTGCCCCAGAGCAGGAAGTTGTCCTTGGCCTCCTTCGCGACTACGCTCGGGATGTCGGCCGGGTCGATCACGATCGCGCCCTGCTGTTTCAGGATCGCGATCGCCTCGGCCATGATCTTGGCCTGCTCGGCGTTCAGCCCGCCGCGCGGCTGCGTCGCGCCGGGGAGCGTGACGCGCTCATAGAACGACGCGCGCGGAATGCCGATGCGAGCGCCCTTGAGGCCGGCCGGGTTCAGGAAGCGCGTATAGTCGCGCCCCGGCGGCACCGTGCACGTCTTGGTCGCAGCGTCGTTCGGGTCCGGCGCGGCCCCCTCGAGCGCGCCGAGCATGATCGCCGCGTCGGTGACCGTGCGCGCCATCGGCCCGGGCGTGTCCTGGTCGGCCGTGATCGGGATCACACCGTAGCGGCTGATGCGGCCCACCGTCGGCTTGATGCCGACCAGCATGTTCTGGTTCGAGGGGCTGAGGATCGACCCCGACGTCTCGGTGCCGACGTTGGCCGCCCAGAAGCTCGCCGCCGTGCCGATGCCCGAGCTCGACCCGCCGGTCTGCAGGATCGGCCGCCCGTCGGCGGTCTCCCGCGGGTCGCGCCGCGGATCGTAGGGGTTCCGGCCGTAGCCGCCCACCGCGCTGTAGTTGGTCGGCATGCCGGTCGCCACCCAGTTGGCGAGCTCGGTCATGACCGTCTTGGCGATGATGATCGCCCCGGCCTCGCGCAGGTTCTTCGTGACCGTCGCCTCGTAGGGGGGCATGAACCCGTCGAAGGCGAGCGCGCCGCCCGTGGTCGGCATCTCGGTCGTGTGGATGTTGTCCTTGAGCGCCACCGGGATCCCGTGCAGCGGGCCGCGGATCTTCTTCTGGGCGCGCTCGGCGTCGCGCGCCTCGGCCTCCTCGATCGCGTGAGGATTGACCGCGATCGTCGCGTTGAGCGTCTTCTCGTAGGTGGCGATGCGCTCGAGGCTCTGGCGCACCAGTTCCTTCGAGGTGACGCGCCCCTGCTCCATCGCGGCGCGCATCTCGGGGATCGTCGCCTCGACGATGGTGAACGGCGCGACCGGGGCGGCGGGCGCGGCAGGCTTTCTCGACTGGGCGGTTGTCAGCGCGGCGGCGCAGACGGCCGCGAGAGCGGTCAGGCAGAGGGTGGGTCGGGTCATGGCCGCACATTGTAGTGCGTCGGCGGCCGGTTGTCGGTCCCGGCCGTCGACACTGGCCGTCGAGCTACAGGTACGCCACCTCGCCGTGTTCGACCTCGTCGAGGCCGAGCTCCTCCTCGTCCTTGCTCACCTTGACCGGCGTGATCCGGTTGATGACGATCAGCATCAGGTAGGTGAACACGAACGCGTAAACCGCGGCGAAGAGCACCGACCCGACCTCTTTCAGGAAGAACTCCGGGTTGCCGTGCAGAAGGCCGTCGGCGCCGCCGTCGGGATTCACCGCCTTGAAGGCGAAGAGACCGAGGCAGATCACGCCGAGGATGCCGCCGACGCCGTGCACGCCCCACACGTCGAGCGCGTCGTCCCAGTCGAGGCGGTTCTTCAGCCAGATCGCGTAGTAGCAGACGATGCTGGCGAGGATGCCGATGAGGATGGCCGTGGGCGTGCTCACGTAGCCCGCCGCGGGCGTGACCGCCGCCAGGCCAGCGATCGACCCGGTGAGCAGACCGACGAACTTCGGCTTCTTCTCGATGATCCAGGCGAGGGTCAGCCAGGTGATGGCCGCAAACGACGCGGCCACGTCGGTGTTGAGGAACGCCAGCGACGTCACCGGGTCCACCTTCAGCTCGCTGCCCGCGTTGAAGCCGTACCACCCGAACCACAACAGCCCGGTGCCGAGGGCGACGAGCGGGATGCTGTGCGGCCCCTTGTCCTGCACCTTCCGACGGCCGACGTAGAACACCGCGGCGAGCGCCGCCATGCCGGCGATGCAGTGCACGACGATGCCGCCCGCGAAGTCGAGGACGCCGCTCTTCTGCAGGATGCCGCCGCCCCAGATCATGTGGGCGAACGGGAAGTAGACCAGCAGCAGCCACGCGACGAGGAACAGCAGGTAGGCCTTGAAGCGGACGCGGTTGGCGAACGCGCCGGTGATCAGGGCCGGCGTGATCTGCGCGAACATCATCTGGTAGGCCACGAAGACGATGAGCGGCAGCGTCGGCGAGGCCGGGAAGTCGGTGGTCGGCCCGATGTTCATCAGGAAGGCGTGGTGGAAGTTCCCGATGACGCCGAAGAAGTCGGGGTTCGCGGCGTCACCGTAGCTCCCGCTGAAGCACATCGAGTACCCACAGATGGCCCAGAGCACCGTCGTCACGCCCATCGAGACGAAGCTCTGGATCATGATGGTGAGCACGTTCTTCCGGCCGACCAGACCGCCGTAGAAGAAGGCGAGGCCCGGCGTCATCAGCATGACGAGGCTGGTCGAGACCAGCATGAATCCGATGTTCCCAGTATCCCAGTGCATGGTGGCTCCTTCTTGAACACGAACACATCATCAGAACACGAACAGCGCGTTGACGCTGAGCGTCACCTGGCTCTGGCCGAAGGTGCCGTCGCCAAGTTCGAAGACGGCCCGATCCGACCAGTCGCGGCGCAGATCGCCGCGGAGGATGAGCGACGGCCGGGGGCGGAACTCCGGCGTGACGGTGATCTCCTTCAGCGTCTGGACGTAGCCGGTGCGCGCCCCTTGCGGATCGTCGAACCACTCGCCGCGCAGCGTCACCGCGGCACGGCCGGAGAGCGCATAGCGCGCGTAGCCCGCGAGACCCTGCCAGGTGGAGTCGCGGACGCCGCCGTCGGCCGTCGGCAGCAGGGTGACCGCCGCCTCTCGGCCGTAGTCGTAGTTCGCCGTCAGCGCGAGGGCCGGCGTGGCCTTGACCGTCGCGATCAGGTCGAGGAGGTGACGCAGGTTCGAGTTGTTGTCGGCCTGCTCGGGCCCTCCGATGTAGTTGGCCGTGATCGACACGCGCGAGGACGGCGTTACCGCCACCTGCCCGCCGACCGACTTCCCGCTGTTGTTGTCGAGGGCCACGTCCCAGCCGTTGACGAGGAGGACCTGCGCCGAGATCCGGTCGCTGAACGGGTAGCTGACGCGGAGCCCGGTGTGCGTGAGTGGCTCCGCATACCCAAACAGCAGGCCGCGCGAGTGGTTGTCGTTGAATCCGTCGTAGCCGTCGCTGACCTCGTACCCGACGTGCGTGACGAACTTCCCGGCGTCGATCCGGATGCCGCGCCCGGCGGGCACGACGTAGCTCACGAACACCTGCCGGAGGTCGAAGTCGCCGGCGTGTCCCGAGGCGTCGCGGAAGAGGCCCAGGGCGGCCGTCACGTGCGGCTCCAGCGTCCCGAAGGTGAGATCGGCACGGAACCCGGCGTCGCCGGGCTTGCTCACGGCACGCTGCACGACCAGCTCGGCGACGTCCAGCTCCGAGGTGCCCTCATCCACGTCGAACACGCGGAACTGGTTCGTGCGCGAGGCCGGCGCGTTGAAATTGGCGACGTACGAGGTCGACACCAGACCGCTGAACAAGATCGTCTGGTACCAGGGGATCGGCGGCGGAGCGGCTGGGGTGGGAGACTGGCTGGCGGGATCGTCCGCCTGCCGCGCGAGAGCGGGCGAACAGAAGAGGACGGCAGATATCAGGGCGGTGCAGGCCACGGCGCGGCGGCCCGCGCGAGGCAGACGTTCGGACATAAAACACTCCGCGGCCGGGCGCGTCGCAGGTCACGACGCGTTCGACAGGCGAGACCAGATGAGAATGCGTTGAGGACAGGACACCGGGCACCGAGCGGTCGAGCGAGCGATCCCGGGCCGCGGTGAGCCGATAAAGCAGCCGTGACGATCCCCCCGGCTGCGGATCGACGGCGCGATGCCGTCGGCCGTGCAGCAGCCAGCCGTCGCCGAGGCCGCCAGCCGGGGGCGCCTCTGCCGGCGGAATCCGGGCCGCCGCCGAGATCGTCGGATGGCGGGCGCCCGGACACCGCGCGCGCTCGCAGCGATCGACGCTGGCTTCCGCAAACGGCCAGGCGACGGCGAACACGCCGAGGAAGAGCGTCGCGAACAGGAGGACGGCGAGGTGTGCGGCGGTCGTGGCGTGGCCGCCGGCCCGCAGCGGACGGCCGGGCTCGGCAGGCGATTCCCGGCGGACCGCGTGCACCTCGGTGC
>DASVIS010000059.1:0-7499 GCA_036381995.1 Vicinamibacterales bacterium
ATTGCCCGCGCACCTGGCCCTCGAGATCGTCACGCCCGACCGGGCGATCGTCCACGAGAACGTGGACGAAGTCCAGGTGCCGGGCTCTGAAGGCTACTTCGGCGTGCTGCCCGGCCACACGCCGCTGCTGTCGATGCTGCAGGTCGGCCAGTTGTGGTATCGCAAGGGCACCGAGAAGTTCTACCTCTCGGTGGCGTTCGGCCTCGCCGAAGTGCTGCCGGATCGCGTTATCATCCTCGCGCAGATCGCCGAGCGCGCCGAGGAAATCGACGTGGATCGGGCGCAGGCGGCGCGCCAGCGCGCCGAGCAGCAGCTTGCCGACCGCAGCCGCGATCAGGATCTCGAACGCGCGCGCATCTCCCTGATGAAGGCCCTGACACGGTTGAACGTGGCCCACAGGGCGCGCACCCGGGGATGACTCGAGCCCTGGGCTCGGGGCTCAGCGCTGGAAGCCACCAATGTCTCTGTTCTTCTCCGCGGCCTCACACACCGGCGTTCACCGGGAGACCAACGAAGACAGCTACTGTGCGCGCCCGGACCTCGGGCTGTTCGCGGTTGCGGATGGTGTGGGCGGATACGAAGCCGGAGAAGTGGCGTCGCGCGCGGCCACCGACGCGATCGAGCAGGCGATCGCCGACACGCAGGGCTGGGCCGAGGATACGACCTGGCCGTTCGAGTACCAGCCGGCGCTCGGCGTCGGCGGCAACCGGCTGAACTGGGCGCTGCACCTGGCGAACGCGCGGATCCGCACGGAGATCACCGCCGCGCGCGGCCGGCAGGGCATGGCGACGACGGTTGCCGCGGTGCTGTTCGACAGTGATGCGACGGGCGTGCGCGAGCCGGTTCGCGGCGCGACGATCGGCCACGTGGGCGACAGCCGCGTGTATCGCTGGCGGGCGGGCAAGCTCGACCGGATGACGCGCGACCACTCGTGGGTCGAAGATCAGGTGCGGTCCGGCGCGCTCAGCGCGGACGAGGCGCGGCGTCACCCCCGGCGGAACCTGCTGACGCGCGCGCTGACCGGCGGCGCCGAGCCGCAGGCGGACTTCGGGTGGGCCCCGCTCGCCGCCGGCGATGCGCTGCTGCTGTGCAGCGACGGGCTGTTCGGCGTACTCTCGGATGCGCAGATGGCCGGCATCCTGGCGCGGGACGGCGCGGATGCGACCGGCGCGGGCGCGAGCGGCTCGACCTGCGACGCGCTGGTGCACGCGGCCAACCTCGCGGGCGGGCCGGACAACATCACGGTGATCCTGGTGCGCTTGTCGGGCGATCCCTCGGAGTCAACGGTTCCTTGATTGGGCGCGAGTCGATGTTCCACAACCTGGCCCAACTGATTCGTTACCGCGGCCTGATCCAGAGTCTGGTGGCCCGCGAGCTCAAGGCGCGCTACCGCGGCTCGGTGCTCGGCTTCTTCTGGTCGTTCATCAACCCGCTGATGCTGCTCCTCGTCTACTCGTTCGTCTTCGAGTTCGTGCTGCCGAACAGGTCGCCCGAAAAACCCTACGCCCTGTTTCTCTTCTGCGGCCTCCTCCCCTGGACCTGGTTCTCGTCGTCGGTCCTGGAGGCGTCAGGCATCCTCATCTCCGGCGGCAACCTGATCAAGAAGGTGCTGTTCCCGGCCGAAGTGCTGCCCATCGTCACCGTCCTGTCGAACATGGTGCACTTCCTGTTCGGCCTCCCGATCCTCGTCGGCTTCCTGATCTACTATCGGCGGCCGGTCGAGTTCCCCGAGGTGCTCTGGTTCCCGGTGGTGCTGCTGACCCAGTTCATCCTCACGGTCGGGATGGCGCTGATCGTGTCCGCGCTGACCGTGCACTTCCGCGACATCAAGGACATCCTCGGCAACCTGATGACGTTCTGGTTCTTCGCGACGCCGATCATCTACCCGATGACGGGAATTGAGAAGGGCTCGCTGCAGCGCACGCTGCTGAACCTGAACCCGTTCACGCACCTGGCGATCTCGTACCAGGAACTGCTGTTCTACCCGGGGAATCCGCCAGGCCCGTTCGGGCACTGGCGCGGCCTGCTCCTGCTGCTGCTGGCGTCGATCGCCCTGTTCCTGGCAGGCTATTTCCTGTTCGACCGGCTGCGCGATTCGTTCGCGGAAGAAGTGTAATGCCTGCGATAGACGTTTCGGGCGTCACCAAGGTTTACCGGCGGTTCAGCAACCGCCGGCAGTTCGCCACGCTCAAGAGCGCCCTGCTCAAGGGCACGCTGCTGCGCGACCTGCGCCCGGACGAGACATTCGCCGCCGTGCGCAACGTGTCGTTCAGGGTGCCGGCCGGGACGACGTACGGGATCATCGGCCGCAACGGGTCGGGCAAGAGCACGATGCTCAAGCTGGTGGCCGGCATCACCAAGCCGACCGAAGGCACGGTGAAGGTCGAGGGACGGATCTCGGCGCTCATCGAGCTCGGTGCCGGTTTCCACCCCGAGATTTCAGGCCGCGAGAACGTCTTCATCAACGGGATCATGCTCGGCCTCACCAAGCGCGAGATCACGAAGCGCTTCGACGAGATTGTCGAGTTCGCGGAGCTGACGGACTTCATCGACGCGCCGGTGAAGACGTATTCCTCCGGCATGTACATGCGCCTCGGATTCGCGGTGGCGATCAACGTCGATCCGGACGTGCTGCTGATCGACGAGGTGCTGGCCGTTGGCGACGAGGCGTTCACGCACAAGTGCCTCGACAAGTTCGCCGAGTTCCGTCGGCGGGGAAAGACGATCCTCCTCGTCACCCACTCGCTGAACCTCGTCGAGAAGTTCTGCGACGACGTGCTGTGGCTGGACGGGGGGAAGATTCGCGGCGAGGGCGACCCGCGGCGAGTCGTGTCGGCCTACATGACCGACGTCGCGAAGACCGAGGAGCAGAACCTCTCGGACAACGACGCGCGCGCGCAGGAGCGCGTGGCGCAGGCAGCGCCGCCGGCGGCCGCGGCCGCGACCGATGCCGCGGGAGCCGCAATCGAGCCACCCGCCGACATGTTCAGGGCGACCGAGGGACGGTGGGGATCGCGCGAGGTCGAGATCGTGGACGTGCGGACGCTCGGGGCGGACGGGACGCCGAAGCAGGTCTACCAGTCGGGCGAAGCGGCAACGATTGAGATGACGGTGCGCGCGCACAAGAAGGTCGACGAGGTCGTGTTCGGCGTCGGTCTGTTCAACACGGACGGCATCTGCTGCTACGGCACCAACACCGACCTCGAAGAGCTGGAGATCCCGGAGTTCAGCGGCGAGCAGAAGCTCACGTTTCGCATCAAGAGCCTGGACATGGTGGAGGGGACGTACAAGCTCGATGTGGCGGCGCATCGCGTGGACGGGTACCAGTACGATTATCATCGGTTGCTGTACAGCTTCCGTGTGAAATCACGCACGAAGGACACCGGCATCTACCGCCCGCCCCACACGTGGGAGTTCACGGCGGGAATCGGCGTGAAGGACATCCGGGAGCCCAGGTAGCCGAGAGTCGTGTCCATGTCCGTGATGACCCGTCCGGAAGCCGTCGCCTGGGCCGATCGTCTCCACGCCGGAGGAGAGAGGATCGTCTTCACCAACGGCGTGTTCGACCTCCTGCACCCGGGACACGTCCGCTACCTGGCCGAGGCGCGCGCGCACGGCGACGCGCTGATCGTTGCGGTCAATTCGGACCGGTCCGTGCGCGCGATCAAGGGGCCGGCACGCCCGATCACCTCCGAGCAGGAGCGCGCCGAGGTTCTGGCCGCACTGACGGCCGTCGATGCGGTGGTCGTGTTCGACGAGGACGACCCGCACGCCATCATCTCCGCGATCCAGCCAGATGTCCTCGCGAAGGGAGCCGACTGGCCGGCCGATCGCATCATCGGCCGCGACGTCGTCGAGGCACGCGGCGGCCAGGTCGTCCGCATCGCCTTCGCGCCAGGCTTCTCGACGACGAGTATGATCGAGAGGATCCGGCAGCACGGCAGGTGCGACGCTTAGGCTGTGTCCACATCCCTGACCCTTCAGGCGTTGCTCAAGAGCACCATCGCGCATGCCGGGCTTGGTGTGCCTGGCGCCACGCGCATCTCGGGCCTTTCTCCAGCTGCACAGGCGCTCTACCTTGCCGCGGCGGCGAACCAGCAGGCTCCGCCGGCAAAGTCGGGCACCACCGGAGCGACGATAGTGGTCGTGGTTCCGACGGATGCGGACGTCGATCAGGCGAGCGGCGACATCAGGTTCTTCCTCGGCGCGCTGGAAGGGCTTTCCGAGTCGGCCGCGCACCAGGCGGTGCTTCCGTTTCCCTCGCACGAGGTCGACCCGTATCGCGGCCTCGCTCCGCATCTGGGCGTGCTCTCTGCCCGCGCGAAAGCGCTTCACGCCGCGGCCACCGGCACCGCGCGCGTGATCGTGGCCTCGGCAGCCGCACTGCTGCCGAGGGTCAGCGCGCCCGCCCGCCTCCTGGCCGCATCGATTGAGCTGAAGACCGGAGCTGACTTCGATCCCTACGCGCTGGCGTCGCTGCTCGTCGATGCGGGCTTCACGCGCCAGGACCCGGTGGATGCGCACGGCGAGTTCTGCGTCCGCGGCGGCGTGATCGACATCTTTCCTGCCGGCAGCGCGCAGCCCGTCCGCCTCGACTTCGTTGGCGACACCGTCGAGTCCATCCGCCACTTCGACCCCGCGACGCAGCGTTCCACCGCCGAGGTGGACAGCGTGACCATCGTCCCGCTGCGGGAGGTGTTCGGAGAGGAAGGCGGAGAGGCGGGGCGGCGGGAAGGCCCGCCCCACGCGGATCTCGACGACGAGCCCGACGATTCGGATGATGACGACGATAGCTGGGAGTGGGCGGAAGGCGGAGAGGCACAACCCGAGACTCGAATCTTGCCCTGCGCCGTGGATCTCGACGGCGATCGCTCCGCCTGGCTCCTCGATTACGTTCCCCGGCCGCTGATCTTCGTGTGTGAGCCGGAGGAGGTCCGCGCCCGCGCCGGGAAAGCGCTCGAGCAATTGGCCGGCAGCTACCGTGATGTCGCCGGCCGCGGGGCCTCTGCCCCTGAGCCGGAGAAGCTCTTCGTCTCGCTCGACGACGTCGGCGCGCTGTTCGATCTGGCGACCGGGATTGAAGAGCTGGGGATCGAGGAAGGCACCGCGTACCGCTGTCAGCCTGCCGTGGAATTCCGCGGGCGGATCGGCGACTGGGTGGAGGAGATCCGGCGCGCGCGCCAGGCGGGAGATACCGTCCTGTTCGTCGCGGCCACCCCCGGCCGCGCCGAGCGCACGGTGGAGCTCCTCCGCGACTACGACTTGATCGCGGTTCCCGTCTTCGTCGATCCGCGGCAGCGCGAGAACATCCAGGCCCGCGGCGAAATGGCCCATGCGGCCGCGGTGCTCGTGGCCACGGGCAGCCTGTCGCGCGGCTTCCGGCTGCCGGACGCCGCGCTCCAGCTCTTCGCCGAGACCGACGTCTTCGAAGAAGAGCGCCGCCCGGCGGACCGGCGCCGGTCCGCCGCCCGCGCGTTCCTCTCGGACTTCCGCGACCTCAAGGTCGGCGACCACGTCGTTCACGTCGACCACGGCATCGGCCGCTTCGTCGGCCTTCGCCAGATCGCGACGGATCCCTACAGCGAGACGACGCAGGAGTTCCTCGAGCTTCGGTATGCGGGCGAGGACAAGCTCTTCGTCCCCGTCGAACGCCTCGACCTCCTGCAGAAGTACACCGGCGCCAGCCGGCCCCCGCTCGACCGGCTGGGCGGCACGACCTGGGAGCGCGCGAAAACCCGCGTGAAGAAAGCCATGCGCGACATGGCCGAAGAGCTCCTCAAGCTCTACGCGGCGCGCAAGGCGATCCCGGGCTACGCCTTCTCGCCCGACACGCACTGGCAGGAGGAGTTCGAGGGCTCGTTCCCCTACGACCTGACGGTCGACCAGGAGGCCGCGATCACCGACATCAAGGCCGACATGGAGTCGTCCACGCCGATGGACCGCCTCCTGTGCGGCGACGTCGGCTACGGCAAGACCGAGGTCGCCATGCGCGCGGCGTTCAAGGCCGTGATGGACGGCAAGCAGGTCGCGTTCCTCGCGCCCACGACCGTGCTCGCGTTCCAGCACCTCAAGACGCTGCGCGATCGGTTCGCCGGCTTCCCGGTGCGCATCGACATGGTCAGCCGTTTCCGCACGAAAGGCGAGATCGAGCAGACGCTGACCGACCTTGTCGGCGGAAGGGTGGACGTGATCGTCGGCACGCACCGCCTGCTGTCCAAAGACGTCGTCTTCAAGGACCTTGGCCTGCTGGTCGTGGACGAGGAACAGCGCTTTGGCGTCGCCCACAAGGAGCGCATCAAGCAGATGCGCCGCAAGGTGGACGTTCTGACGATGACGGCAACGCCGATCCCGAGGACTCTGAACATGTCGCTGGTCGGTATCCGCGACATGTCGATCATCGAGACGCCGCCCAAGGACCGCCTCGCCATCCAGACCAACGTCGTGCGCTTCGATCAGCCGCTCATCGCGCGGGTCGTCCGCAACGAACTGGCGCGCGGCGGGCAGATCTACTTCGTGCACAACCGCGTCGAGTCGATCTACTCGATTGGCAACCTGATCACGCGCCTCGTGCCGGAGGCGAGGGTCGTGATCGGGCACGGCCAGATGAGCGAAAGCGCGCTCGAGCGCGCGATGGTGGATTTCGTCGCGCGGAAATTCGACATCCTCCTCGCCACCACCATCGTCGAGAACGGCCTCGACATCCCGAACGTCAACACGATCGTCATCAACCGGGCGGATCGCTACGGCCTGTCGCAGCTCTACCAGCTTCGCGGGCGCGTCGGGCGCTCGGACCGGCCGGCCTACGCGTATCTCCTCATCCCGCCGGGCGACACCCTCTCATCGGTCGCGCGCAAGCGCCTGGCCGCCATCCGCGAGTTCTCGGACCTCGGCAGCGGATTTCGCGTGGCCGCCCTCGACCTCGAGATCCGCGGCGCGGGCAACCTGCTCGGCGGCGAGCAGAGCGGGCACATCGAGGCGATCGGCTTCGAGATGTACATGAAGCTGCTCGAGCAGACCGTGAGCGAGCTGAAGGGGGAGGAGGTCGAGGACGAAACGCGCGCGACCGTGAACCTCAACATCGACCTGCGCATCGACGAGGAGTACGTGCCGGAACAGGCGCAGCGGCTCGCCCTCTACCGGCGCGTGGCGGGCGCGCGGACCGATGCCGAGCTCGACGGTGTCGTGGAGGAGATCCAGGATCGCTACGGGCCGATGCCGCCGGAGGTGCTCAACCTGGTGGACTACGGCCGAATTCGTATCGCCGCGGACCGGCTTGGCGTCGAATCCATCGACCGCCAGGGCTCCGTCGTCGTCTTTACATTCAAGGGCCAGGGCGGACCCGAGCCGCAGCGCGTGTTGCGCCTCATCAGCGAGCGTCCCGCGGTGACGCTTGCGCCGCCGTCGAGCCTGAAGCTGGACCTCAACTGGACGCCGGCGAAGGCCCAGGCTCGGCACGCGGCAGCCCGAAAGGGCGAGGGCGGCGGGCCGAACCGGTCCGG
>DASVIS010000060.1:0-11087 GCA_036381995.1 Vicinamibacterales bacterium
TACGTCGATTCGATGATCGCGAAGATCGGCGCGGCGCAGGAAGAGGACGGGTATCTCTACACGACCCGCACCATCGACCCGCAGCACCCGCACCCCTGGGCCGGAGCGAACCGCTGGGAACTGGAGAAGGTGGACAGCCACGAACTCTACGACCTCGGGCACCTCTACGAGGCCGCCGTAGCGCACTACCAGGCCACCGGCAAGCGCTCGCTCCTCGACATCGCCCTGCGCACCGCCGACCTGCTCACACGGACGTTTGGCCCTGGCAAGAGGTCGATCTGGCCGGGGCACCAGATTACCGAGATGGGGTTGGTGAAATTGTACCGGGTGACGGGCAACGGGCAGTACCTCGACCTGGCGAAGTTCCTGCTGGATCAGCGCGGCCCTGACGGCGACCAGGGCGCGGGCCGCACCTACAATCAATCGCAGGCGAAGATCATCGATCAGACCGAAGCGGTCGGCCACGCGGTCCGCGCCACCTACATGTATTCCGGCATCGCCGACGTCGCCGCGCTCACCGGCGATGCCGCCTACGTGAAGACGTCCGACACGATCTGGGGCAACCTGGTCGCGAAGAAGCTCTATATCACGGGCGGCATCGGCGCAACGGGCCGGGGTGAGGCGTTCGGCGGCGACTACGAGATGCCGAACATGACCGCCTACAACGAGACGTGCGCGGCCATCGGCAACGACTTCTGGAACCACCGACTCTTCCTGCTCCATGCCGACGCGAAGTACATCGACGTGATGGAGCGGACGCTCTACAACGGCCTGATCTCCGGCGTGTCGCTCGACGGCAAGTCGTTCTTCTATCCGAATCCGCTCGAGTCCGCCGGCCAGCACGCGCGCAGCCCGTGGTTCGGCGTCGCCTGCTGCCCGGGCAACATGACCCGCTTCATGGCCTCCGTCCCCGGCTACGTCTACGCGAAGAGCGGCGCAACGATCTACGTGAACCTGTTCGCCGCCGGCACGGCCGATGTGCGGCTCGACAGCGGCCGCGCCGTCAGGCTCCGGCAGGACACCCGCTACCCGTGGGACGGGAGGGTAAAACTGACGGTGACACCGGACCGGGCCGCCGACTTCACCATCGACATCCGCGTTCCGGGGTGGGCCCGCAATCAGCCCGTTCCGAGCGACCTCTACCGGTTTCTCGACACCGTCGCCGATCCGGTGGTGCTGAAGGTCAATGGCGCGGCCGTGCCTCTCACGCTCGACAAGGGCTACGTGCCGCTTCGTCGCATTTGGCGCCCCGGTGACGTGATTGACCTCACGCTTCCGATGCCCGTTCGCCGCGTCCTGGCGCACGACCGCGTCGAAGCCGACCGCAACCGCGTCGCCCTGCAGCGCGGTCCGGTCGTCTATGCCGCCGAGTGGCCCGACAACCCCAACCAACGCGTGCGCAATCTCCTGCTCCCCGACACGTCGGCGCTGTCCGTCCAGTTCCGTCCCGATCTGCTGAACGGCGTGACCGTGATCACGGGTAAGGCCTACGGCCTCGCTTCCGACGCCGCCGGCGAGGTTGCGAAGACCGAACAGCCGTTCACGGCGATCCCGTACTTCGCGTGGGCGAACCGGGGCCGCGGTGAGATGCTCGTGTGGATCCCCCGCGTCGAATCGGCTGCCCGCCCGACGCCGTGGCCGACGGTGGCCACGACCAGCGCCGTTTCGGCGTCGGGCAAGAGCCGCCGCAATCCGAAGATGATCAACGATGGCGAACTACCGCCCTCCTCGGACGATTCCGCGTCCTACTTCGACTGGTGGCCAACCAGAGGTACGTCCGAATGGATCGAGTACACCTTCCAGAAGCCGACCACCGTGTCGGAGGTCGAGGTCTACTGGTTCGACGACACCGGGCGCGGCGAGGTTCGCGTCCCCGCGTCCTGGCGCATCCTCTACCGCGACGGAGACACGTGGAAGGACGTGCAGAGTTCCGACGCGTACGGTCTTGAACGCGATCGATTCAACCGCGTCCGCTTCACACCGGTGGCCACGTCGGGGCTCCGGTTGGAGTTGACGATGCAGTCGCGCTGGTCGGCCGGCCTGCAGGAGTGGAAAGTGAAATGACGACGGCGCGAGTGTCGCCGCCGGTGCGGCCGGTCGGCATCAAGGACATCGCCCATGCGCTCGGTGTCTCGACAGGGACCGTCGATCGTGCGCTCCACGACAAGCCGGGCGTCAACCGGGACACCCGACAACGCGTCCTCGATACCGCGGCGTCGTTCGGCTATCGGCCGAACCTTGCCGCCCGTCAACTGAAGTCGCGTACCCGGTTCCGCATCTCGGTGCATCTGCCGAAGGAGATCGCGCTCTTCTGGGATTCTCTCCGCGACGGCATCCGCGAGGCGGCCGCCCCGTTCGAGCCGACCCTCCAGGTGGAGTTTCGTAATAGCCCGCGGCTCGGCGAAGGCGAAGTCGAGCTGTTCGAACAGGCGCTGGCCAGCGGCGTGAATGGGATGATCGTCGCGCCGGGCGATCCTGTCGCGCTCGAGCCGTGGATTCGGAAGGCGGCCAGGCACAACGTGCCTGTCGTCTGCGTCGTCACCGACGCTCCGGCGAGCGAACGTCTGGTATCGGTCTCAGCCGATCCCTTCACGGTCGGGTCGGTCGCCGGTGAGTTGATTTCGCGCTTTCTGCCAGGCGGTGGCGACGTGGCGTTCTTCACGGGCTGGCTGGCCACCGAAGATCACGCCCAGAAACTGCGGGGGTTCGACGCCAGCGTCAACGCGGTGGGCCGGGGTGTCCACGTGGTCGCCGTGGTCGAGGCGCACGACGACGAGCGGACGGGGTACCGGCGCGCGCTATCGGTGCTGAATGCGCACCCGGATCTCAAAGGAATCTTCGTCAGCACGGTGAACTCGCTGCCCGTGCTCCGCGCGGTCGAGCGAAAGGGGCGCACGGGGCAGATTATCGTCGTCACCACCGACCTCTTTCCCGCGTTGGTCCCGCGGATTCGTGAGGGCCAGGTCGCCGCCACCATCTACCAGCGGCCCGTGAGCCAGGGCCGCCAGGCGCTGCAGGCGCTCTACCAATTCCTCGCCGACGGCACGCGGCCGCCCGAACGGATCAAGGTCATCCCTCACGTCGTGATGCGCAGTAACCTCGACCTGCTGCTCGAACGCCGTCCGCTCGACCGCGAGAGGATGGGACTGGGGTGAGGCCGGCACGCGGCTGGCGACCTGCGATTCTCAGTTCTGCGTTCTCCGTTTTCAGTTTTCAATTCTCAATTCTCAGTTCCGTCCGTCCCTCCCCCGATCGAGGGACCCATTTCGCGAAGACCTGGTGATGCGCGCGGGCGGGCGGGACCGTAGATTGTGCCCATGAACAACGAGACTTCGTTCGATGCTCTCGACACGCGCGTCGTCTTCAGGATGTATGCGGTCGTCGCGTGGGTTGCCGGCGTTGGCCTCTACGCATGGGGCGGACACCTCGTCAGGGTCCCGCTCGAGGGAGGTCCGCCCTCCTCCGACTGGATGGCCGCCCGGATCACGGGTGCAATCATCTGTGGCATCGGCTTCCTGGCGCACGCGATGGCCGGGACCGACGACGACGAGGCGCGGAGGAAGGCGCTCGGCTGGTGGGGCGCCGCCCACGCCGTCGTCTTCGTCGGCGCCCTCGTGCAGGTGTGGGCGCTCATCGGAATGAAGGGCGTCGGGTGGGGCGGCGCCGGGGCGCTGGGCGTGCTCCTCACGGTTACCATCCTGTTCCTCTTCTCGTGGAAGACCGTGGAAGGCATGCCGTGGGGCGGTTTCCGCGAGCAGGATCACCACTCGGTGCTCAGGGAAGTTCGCAAGGCATCCGCGCAGCGCCTGCGGTCGAGCTACGAGGAGCAGATTCGCGCTGCCGCAAGCCAGGAGGAGCGCAACCGACTCGCTCGCGACCTGCACGACTGCATCAAGCAGCAGCTCTTCGTGATCCAGACGGCGGCGGCCACGGCCCAGGCGCGCTTCGGGAATGATCCGACCGGCACGAGCGCGGCGATTGCGCGAGTGCGCGATTCGGCACGCGAGGCGATGACCGAGATGGAGGCGATGCTCGATCAGCTGCGCGCGTCGCCGCTCGAGAACACCGGCCTCGTCGAGGCACTGAAGAAGCAGTGCGAGGCCCTGCGTTTCCGGACCGGCGCCGACGTCCGGTTGTCCCTGGGGGACCTTCCGCCGAGCGAGAGCCTGCCCCCGGGCGCGCAGCAGGCGATCTTCCGCGTGGCGCAGGAAGCGCTCGCTAACGTCGGCCGTCACGCGCGTGCAACGCTCGTCTCAGTCACGCTCGACTCGACGCCCTTTAGCGTTCAGCTGCGGGTCGACGACGACGGCGTGGGGTTCGACACCGGACAAGCGACGACCGGGATGGGCATGGGCAACATGCGGGCCCGCGTCGAGCCGCTCGGCGGCACCGTGGCCGTCACCAGCACCCCGGGCAAGGGGACCCTGGTTCGAGTGTCCGTCCCTCACGCGCCACAGCCGTCGGCCGCCGACGTCGCCGCCCACCGGCGTCGCGCCCTCTTCAACGGCGCGTTCTGCCTGATCTGGCTGGGCGGACTGCCTCTCTGGAACCTGGATCGCAATCGCGTGGATCTCGTTGTGTGGAGCGTGCTGATGGTGTTCAACTGCACGATTGCGGCGCGGGCCGCCCTCGCCTATCATCGCGCGCGGCGCTCCATGTCGAGCGCGGCTGAAAGAGCGAGGACGGCATGACGAATCCCATCCGCATTGTACTCGTGGACGACCACCGCGTCGTCACCCGCAGCCTAAAGGCGTACCTCGAGTCGTTTTCCGACCTCGCGGTCGTCGGCACGGCGGCGGGCGGCGAAGAACTGCTGGAGCACCTCGACGAGTGGAAGCCGCAGGTCGTCCTGCAGGACCTTCTGCTCCCGGGCGGCATGGACGGGATCGAGGCAACGCGCCGCGTGCTCGAGCGGCGGCCTGAGGTGCGCGTAATCGCCCTCACCGCGTCAATCGACGAGGCGCGAATGATGGGCGTCCTGCGGGCCGGCGCGGCGGGCTACGTCCGAAAGGACGCCGAGCCGGAGACCCTGCTCGCGGCCGTTCGCGCCGTCGCTCGCGGCAGGACTTACATCGACCCGTCCGTCAGCGACCAGGTGCTGCACGCCTCATCCCCGCGAGAGGAGTTGACCGCGCGGGAGCGCGAGGTCCTGAGACGGCTGGCGCTGGGGATGTCGAACCGCGAGATCGCGGATGCCCTGTGTATCAGTGAGGAGACCGTGAAGACGCACGTGGGAAACGTGCTGGCGAAGCTGCAAGTCGAGAACCGCGCCCAGGCCGTCGTGCAAGCCCTCAGGCGGGGCCTGGTCTCGCTGGAGGAACTGGGATAGCCGGTTCGCGATTGGCAGCGTGCGACTGACGGCCACGCTCGCCTTCCCGCTAGAGCATAAAGACCTCGTGCCCTGTGCTCTACCCATGCCGTGTCAGCGTAACGACTGTGGTATTCCGTCCTCAATTTTCAATTCTCGTCATTCGCCGCTGCCCTTGAAGTTGTCGTCCTCGTCCGCAAAGAGCACGTTGAAGCTGGACAGCGAGCCGTAGCAGCCGGTGATGTACCCGTGAAGCTTCACCTTCACGTCCTCGGGGATGTCCATCCCGTTGACCTGCTGCTCGAGCGTGCGCAGGCGGTTGCGGACCATCACCACCTTGTGGAAGAACGTTTCGATCGGCCAGCTCTTCTCCTGCAGGCCCGGCGTGCCTGGGCGCAGGACGAGCGTGCCGCCCCTCCATTTCTCCGCCGGCACGGCCGCGGTGAGACCGGTCTCCTCGCGGATCACCCGTCTCAGTAGCAACTCGAGATCCACCGGTTCCGGGGTTTGCACCATGACAGGGTCCTCTGTCCGTTCGCGATCCGAGACGATGGGCAGGGGCGAACGGTCCCTGCCGTCTGGCGCGCGCGCGGGCCTCCGGCTCGGCGGTTCACCGCCCTCCGGCGCCACGGGTGGAGCCACACCATGCGAGTTGTGCTGGCTGCCGCAGTAGTCACACCGCACGCGCATGGGCCGTCCCGCCTCGTCCACGACGATGACGGTGTGGTCGCGGTCGATCTTGCAGACCCGGCAGAATTCCTCGATCGGCTCGCCCGCTCGATAGCTGCGCATTCCAGTGCTCCGACCCCCGTTCGTGTTCAATTCTCTATTTCTTCGCGTAGCCCTCCGGGAACGCGAACTTCGCGTCCGCGATCGGG
This sequence comes from Vicinamibacterales bacterium, assembly GCA_036381995.1. Taxonomy (GTDB): domain Bacteria; phylum Acidobacteriota; class Vicinamibacteria; order Vicinamibacterales; family Fen-181; genus FEN-299. The sequence goes on from DASVIS010000060.1 coordinate 6,187, forward strand.
TCGGTCGCGATCGCGGTGACTTTCAGCCCCATCGTCATGTTGCCCATCTGTCCCATCAACTGCGCGACCTGACCGGTCCCTTCCATCGCCATGCGGATTTCCTGCTCCATGACCAGGCCGGTATCACCGAGCGCCTTGGCCACATCGGACATCCCCTTGGCTTGCGGCCCCTGGGACAATGCGGAAATCGAGAGACCGGCGTCCGCGAGCACCTTCTCGGCCGCTCTGTACTCGGCCACGCCCGGGCCGTCCTTCGCGATCCACGTCGGACCGGTCAGCTTCATCGTCAGCGTCTCGCCGCCGAGGGTCATCGGCACGGATGCCTCGACGTTGAAGCCCTGGCACACGCGACCCAGGATTTCCTTCGTCTGCCCGGTGGCCGTGACGGACACCTTCGTATCGCCAAAGGTGATCGGCATGCCAGCCAGCGCCTGCTGCGGATTCATCGGCTCTATCTGCTTGGTGGTGTGGTTGATCATCCACTGCTGCCTGGTCGCTGCGTCGATGAGGATGGACACGTCATGGCCCATCATCTTCGCGTCCGAGCGCGCCTTCGTGCCCTTGAGAAAGTTGATGACCGTACCGTCGGCCGCCATCGGCCCGGTGATCGACACGCTCATCGTGACGGTGACATCGGCGAATACCGGCGACGCGAGGAGCGCGATCGCGATGAGAACGAAGCAGAGACGCTTCATGGATTCCTCCGGAAATGGAAAAGGAGCGACTCTACATGATACGGCCCGCGACGGGCAGCCGGCTCCCTACCTCCTGGCTCCGCCGTCCATCGTCATGTGCAAACGGCGTAGCCCGGTAGCCGTCGGTCGCGCGATGCGAGGTTCAGCCATGGAAAACCTCCGGATTGACCAAGCAGCCATCGTTCAGACGGGGGCGAGCGGGCCAGCGGTCCGGATTGTATACCAAATTGTGTGCAATTCGAGATGCAATCGTGTAGATTGACCTTGTGGCCCGTGACATGACAAGAACCACCGGGTCGCGGCGCGCGATCCGCCTCGTTCCCCGCCAGGAGGTGACGTCGACCGCGTATCAGCGAGTGCGCGACCTGATCGTCGCGGGCCGGCTGGCCCCCGGCGCGCCGCTGATCGAAACGGAGTTGTCGCAGCGGCTCGGCGTCAGCCGGACCCCGGTCCGCGCGGCCTTGCAGCGGCTGCAGCAGGAGGGGTTCGTCACCGCCTCTCGGGCTGGCACGATGCTGCGCGCCATCGTCGCGCCGCTGACGGCGGACGACATGCGGGAAGTGTTCCTCATGGTGGGCGCTCTCGAATCGACGGCCGCGCGGATGGCTGCCGGCCTCGAGGCCGTTCGGCGGAAGGCGCTGGCCAACGAGATGGAGCGTCTTGCAGAAGAGCTGCGCGACGCGTCCGCGTCGCGTCCGCCTGACGTGGTGCGTGCGCACGACCTGCACGTCCGCTTTCACCGCGCCTGCACGACCGCCGCCGCGGGCCCGCGCCTGCTCGCGGAACTCGATGTGCTCCAGCCCCAGGCCGAGCGGTACGAGCGCGTGTACGCCAGCGCCATCGTCTCTTCGTTCGACGAGGCGGCCCGCGAGCACGCAGCCATCGTGGACGCCATCCGCTCGGGCGATGGCGACGGCGCCGAGCGCGCGGTCGTGTTCGACTGGCGCGGTTCGGCCGGGCGCTACGGCCAGGTGGTGACCATTCTCGGTGAACGCGGCAACTGGTAAGGGCTTCACGTGACCTGTGCAACATGGACCGATCCGGCGTTTCTCGGCATGCCCGTCGTTGAAGGCAGTATCCTGCGCATCGAGCGGTTTGCGATTCACGACGGCCCCGGCATCCGAACCACGGTCTTCCTGAAGGGCTGCCCGCTCCGCTGCGCGTGGTGTCACAGTCCTGAGAGCCAGCTCCTCCAGCCCGAGTTCATGCCCCTCCCGGAGCGCTGCGTCCGTTGCCTCGGCTGCACGAACGCGTGCCCGCACCATGCGGCGACGCCGGCGGCCGACTATGGCCCGGTCGCGCCCGCCGACTGCGACACCTGCGGCGCGTGCGCCCAGGCGTGCCCGACCGGCGCGCGCGAGCTGGTGGGACGGACGATGAGCGTGGACACGCTGATGGCGGAAGTCGAGCGCGACCGCATCTTCTACGACGAGTCGGGAGGCGGCGTGACCTTCTCGGGCGGCGAGCCGCTGATGCAGCCGGCCTTCCTGTTGGAGATGGTCCGCGCGTGCCGCGGGTCCGCCATCCATGTTGCCGTGGATACCTGCGGTCACGCGGACACCGGCGCCCTGCTCGACGTCGCCAGGGACACCGACCTGTTCCTCTTCGACTTGAAGCTGATGGACGAGGCACGTCACCGCGCGTTCACCGGCGCGTCGAACGTCCGGATCCTGCAGAACCTCGAGCGGCTCGCCGCCGTCCATCCCAACATCCGCGTCCGCTTCCCTCTGATCCCGGGTGTGAACGACGACGATGAGAACGTGCGTGCGACAGGGGCGTTTCTCGCCTCGTTGCGGCTGACACGAATCGACGTGCTGCCGTACCACCGCGCCGGCCTTGCCAAGTACGACCGGCTTCAGCGTCCGTATCTTCTTCCCGATACCCAACCTCCCACGACCGACCGGCAGGCCCACGTCGTTGGCCTGCTGGAGGCCTGCGGGCTGATCGTGCGACCAGGAGGATCGTCATGACGGCACGTGTAACCAGGCTGCGCCAGGAGAGCCTCGACCGGAAGCCGACGCTGTCGAGCGAGCGCGCCGAACTGATGACGGCGTTCTACCGGGAGGCCCCGTCGGCACCGCTGCCGATCCTGCGCGCCCTGTCGTTTCAGTACCTGGTGGAGCGAAAGGCGCTCTCCATCCAGCCGGGAGAACTGATCGTCGGCGAGCGCGGGCCGGCGCCGAAGGCGACGTCCACGTATCCGGAGCTGTGCTGCCACTCGCTCGAGGATCTCGACATCCTCGACTCGCGCGAGAAGATCTCGTTCGCGGTGGATCAGCACGCGCGCGACGCCTATCGCGACTCCGTGATCCCGTACTGGCGCGAACGGTCGATGCGCTACCGCATGTTCCAGGAACTGCCCGATGCGTGGAAGCAGGCCTACGAGGCGGGCGTGTTCACCGAATTCATGGAGCAGCGGGCGCCGGGCCATACGGTCACCGACGGGAAGATCTACGCGAAGGGCCTGTGCGGGTTGCAGGCGGACATCGACCGCGAGCTGGCGGCGCTCGACGATCTCCACGACCTCGAGGCGTACGACAAGCGGCAGCAGCTCAAAGGCATGCGCATGGCCGCCGACGCGGTCATCCACTTCGCGCGGCGCCACGCCGGGGAGGCTTCGCGCCTGGCGGCGGCGGAGACCGACCCGGTGCGCAAGGCGGAACTCGAACAGATTGCGGCCAACTGCGCGTGGGTGCCCGAGCACCCCGCGCGGACGTTCTGGGAGGCGCTGCAGGCCTACTGGTTCGTGCACCTGGGCGTGATTACCGAGCTGAACACCTGGGATTCGTTCTGCCCGGGTCGACTCGACCAGCATCTCTATCCGTATTACAGGCGGGAGATCGAGGCGGGCACGCTGACGCGCGAGCAGGCGAAGGAGCTGCTGCAGTGCTTCTGGGTGAAGTTCAACAACCAGCCCGCGCCTCCGAAAGTCGGCGTCACAGCGGCCGAGAGCGGCACCTACACAGACTTCGCCAATATCTGCAACGGCGGCCTGAAGGCGGACGGCAGTGACGGCGTGAACGACGTCACGTACCTGATCCTCGAGGTCATCGACGAGATGCGGCTCCTGCAGCCGTCGTCGAACATCCAGTTGAGCAAGAGGAGCCCGGATCGGTTCCTGAAGAAGGCGTGCGAAATCATCCGGAAGGGCTGGGGCCAGCCGTCGATCTTCAACGCCGACATGGTGGTGGCGGAACTGGTGCGCCAGGGCAAGTCGGTCGAGGACGCGCGCTGCGGCGGCACGAGCGGCTGCGTCGAGGTGGGCGCGTTCGGCAAGGAGAGCTACATCCTGACCGGCTACTTCAACGTGCCGAAGGTGATCGAGATCACGCTGAACGACGGGTACGACCCGCGCACCGGGCAGCAGATAGGACCGAAGACCGGCGACCCCGCCGCCTTCACGACGTTCGATCAATTCCTCGACGCGTTCCGGCGGCAACTGCAGCACTTCATCGATGTCAAGATCGCCGGCAGCCACATCATCGAACGGATGTACGCGACGCTGATGCCGGCGCCGTTCCTGTCGATCATCACGGACGACTGCATCAAGAACGGGCGCGACTACAACGCCGGGGGCGCACGCTACAACACCCGCTACATCATGCCCGTCGGCCCCGGCACGGCGGCCGACAGCCTGTCGGCCATCAAGTACCACGTCTTCGATCACGGCCACGTCACGATGCCGGCGCTGGTGAAGGCCGTGCGCGACGACTTCATCGGCCACGAGTCGCTGCGCCAGTTGCTCGTCAACAGGACGCCAAAGTACGGCAATGACGACGAGTATGCCGATGCGTTCGTGACGCTGCTGTGCGACTGGTTGTTCACGCAGATCGACGGGCGGCGCGGGCCGACCGGCTCGACCTACCACGTCAACTACCTGTCGACCACCTGCCACGTCTACTTCGGATCGGTGTGCGGCGCGACGCCGGACGGGCGCCACGCCTGGGTGCCGGTCTCCGACGGCATCTCGCCGGCCCACGGGGCGGACCGGCACGGCCCGACGGCCGTCATCAAGTCCGCGTCGCGGATGGACCACGCGCGGAGCGGCGGCACGCTGTTGAATCAGAAGTTCACGCCGGCACTGCTCGAGGGCGCGGAGGGGATCGACCAGCTGGCGCACCTGGTGCGTGCGTACTTCAAGCTGGACGGCCACCACATCCAGTTCAACGTGGTCACCGCGGACACGCTGCGCGCCGCGCAGCGGGA
>DASVIS010000061.1:0-10429 GCA_036381995.1 Vicinamibacterales bacterium
CGTTCACGCTGATGGCACCCGCCCTGGCCTCGACCCTGGCCTGGAGATTCCCGAGCACCGAGTCGTACTTCAGAAGGTGCGCAAGCGTTTCGGCGCTCGCGATGTCGTTGACCGCGACGAAGTCGATATCGTCGTGGCCGAGCGCCGCCCTCAGGATGTTCCGGCCAATCCGGCCGAAACCGTTGATACCAACCTTGATGGCCATTCGGTGCCTCCAGCAGGAAGAGACGAACGTGGTGACCGGACCGACACGTGCCCGAAGCCTTCATAGTATAGCCAATGAACGGCTTGCCGGCGTCGCAAACCGCGGGCTATACTGCCGTGTTCCGGGGCCGCCACTCGAATTCCATCCAGCCCATCGAAGCTCGGCTCGATGTATTTCCTGTATACCAGCGTCAGCATCGTCCTGTTCGTCCTCCTTGCGCCGTACTTCGCCTACCAGGCGCTCAGATACCGGAAGTACATCACCAACCTGCGCCAGCGCCTCGGCTACCTGCCGGTGTCGTTCAACCTGGACGGCGAGGAGTCGATCTGGATCCACGCCGTGTCGGTGGGGGAGGCGCTCACCGCGCGGGCGCTGATCGAGGATCTGAAGAAGCGGTACCCGGCGCTGCGGCTGTTCGTGTCGACGACGACCATCGCGGGCCAGCAGGTGGCATCGCGAGAGATCAAGGACGCCGACGCGCTCTTCTATTTCCCGCTCGACTTTCCGTTCATCGTCGAGCGGACGCTTCGCCTGGTGAAGCCGCAGCTCTTCATCATGATGGAGACCGAAATCTGGCCGAACCTGCTGAGGGCCTGCCGGCGCACGGGTGTGAGGACCGTCGTCGCCAACGGCCGCATCTCGGGCCGATCGTATCCGCGGTACCGGCTCGTCCGGCCGCTCTTCCGGCGGGTCCTCTCCGACATCGACCGCTTCTGCATGCAGTCGCGCGAATCGGCGGACCGGCTGATCGATCTCGGCGCCGATCCGGCGCGCGTCATCGTCACCGGGAACCTGAAGTTCGATTCGCTGAGGGCGGCCGTGGCCGCCGGTCCGAACCGTGGCCTGCACCGCGTGCTCCGGTTCTTCCGCGTGCCCGCGAATCGGCCCGTCGTGATTGCCGGTTCCACGATGCGGGGCGAGGAGATCGTGGTGTTGCGAGCGTTCGAGCGCGTGCGGGCCAGTGCGCCGCAGGCGCTCCTGATCATCGCGCCTCGACATCCGGAGCGTTTCGACGAGGTGGAACGTTTGGCGCGGGAAGAGGGTTTCCGGACGGTGCGGCGATCGCAGCTGGCGATCGACGAGAACCCGCCGGCCGACGTCGTCGTGCTCGATACGATCGGAGAGTTGGCGCAGCTCTACCGACTGGGCACGATTGTGTTCGTCGGCGGCAGCCTGGTGCCGACCGGCGGCCACAACATCCTGGAACCCGCGGCCTTCGGGCGCCCGATCCTGTTCGGCCCGCACATGCAGAATTTCAAGGAGATTGCGGCGGCGTTTCTCGAGGCGCAGGCGGCGATGCAGGTGCGCGACGAATGGGAGCTGGAGGCCGCGTTCCGCGAATTACTCGGCGACCCCGCCAGGTGCGGTGCCCTCGGCCGAGCGGCGCAGGCCATCGTCGAAGCGAATCACGGGGCGCGCGATCGGACCCTGGACGCGATCGCGGCGCTGCTGCCACCCGGCGGCACCCCGACAGTCCGCCCGTTCCGCGTCGTGAAGTAGGTCCGAGCCTATGTCCCTGGCGAGCTTCCTCTACGCTGCCGTGGCGCGCGAACGACGCCAGTGGTACGCTCGTCGCCCGGGCTGGCGTCACAAGCTCGCTCGGCCGGTCGTCAGCGTCGGCAATGTGGCCGTTGGCGGGAGCGGCAAGACACCGGCCGTCTCGCACATCGCGCGGCTGCTCCAGAATGCCGGGCAGCGGCCCGCGATCCTGACGCGCGGCTATGCTCGCGCGCTCCCGTCGGACGGCGTCACGGTCGTCAGTGATGGTCAACGCCTTCTCGCCGACCTCGACCTCGCCGGGGACGAGCCGTTGATGCTCGCGCGGCAGTTGCCGACGGTTCCCGTGCTCGTCTCGAGCGACCGTTATCTGGCGGGCCGGCTCGCCGAGCGCCACTTCGGCTGCACGGTTCACGTGCTCGACGACGGGTTCCAGCACTTCCAGCTGGAGCGGGACCTGGATCTCGTGCTGCTGTCGCCCGAAGACGTGGAGCGCCCCGTGACACTGCCCTCCGGGCGGCTGCGGGAGCCGCTCGATGCGGTCCGCCGAGCCTCAGCCGTCATCGTCAGCGATGCCGACGATGCGCAGGCCGCCGCGGTCGGCGGGGCTGTGGGTGTGAGCACCGTGTTCCGGTTGAGGCGCGTGCTGGACCGGCCGCGGTTGATCGATCCCGCCGGCCGCATCGTCTTTCCCGCGGCAGGGACCCGCGTCCTGGCAGTCGCGGGCCTCGCGCGGCCGGAACGGTTCTTCGTCGCGCTCGCGAGCGAAGGATGGAACGTCGCGGACCATCTGGTGTTCCGCGACCACCACCGGTACACGGTCGCGGACATCGACCGCATCGTGGCTGCGATGCGCGCCGCCCGGGCGGTCATGGTGTTGACGACGGAGAAGGACCTGGCGCGGATGCTGCCCCTGTGTCCGCTGCCGGTGCCCGTGGCGTGGGTGCCGCTGATCGTCAGCATAGAGCCCGCCCGGGAGTTCGGCGCGTGGCTCCTCGCGCGCCTCGCGCAGATGTAGCGCGGGTCTTCGGACCCGCGATCTGGGGAACCGATTGCGTCACCGTTTCGAATACTGGCTCGTGGCCCTCGTGGCTTTCTTCATCCGGCACCTGCCGTGGAGCGTCGTCAGCGTGGCGGGCGAGACCCTGGGTCTCGCCTTCTATGCGTTCGACGTACCGAGACGGCGTGTCGCGCTCGGCAACCTCGGCCACGCCTTCCCTCTGCGCTCGCCGGGTGAGAGGAAGCACATCGCGCGGCGCGTCTTCCGCCATTTCGGCCGGATGCTGTTCGAGTTGCTGAAATTCAGCACGCTGACGGCGGACGAGATGCTGGCGCGCGTGGAATTCGAGGGCGCCGACCGCGCGCGGCAGGCGTACGCGGCCGGGCACGGGGTGTTCTTCCTCACCGCACATTTCGGCTGCTGGGAGACGAACGGTCTCGTGCACGGGCTGCATCTCGCGCCGATCGGCGTGATGGCCCGGCCGCTCGACAATCCGATGCTGCACGCCATGCTCGAGCGCGTGCGGCAGTGCACGGGCAACTGGGTGATCTACCGCAAGGGTGGAATCCGGCGCACGCTGAGGGCGCTCGAGTCGGGCCAGGGTGTCGCGATCCTGATCGACCAGCACATTCACGGGCCGGACGCGACGCGCGTGGACTTCTTCAATCGGCCCGCGGCGACGACGACGGCGCTGGCCGCATTGGCGCTGCGTACGGGCGCGCCGGTAATTCCGGTCTTCGCCATTCCCACGGCGCCCGGCCGCTACCGCATGATCTACGAGCACGCGGTCGAACCGCCGCAGGCCGGCTCTCCAGACCCGATCCGCGAGTTCACCCAGCGATGCACGGACGTGCTGGAGATGTACGTGCGCCGCTATCCGGAGCTGTGGCTGTGGATGCACCGCCGGTGGCGCGAGCCGTCGACGGCGTCCGTGCACATGACCGGCATGTTCCCGGCCGCGCGCGCGGACGCAGAATCGGAAGACAACCACCCCTCCGTGGAGTGATCGTGGTGAGGTGCGGGACTGATGCCTGAGAGGATCGTCGTGCTGACGCCGAACTGGCTGGGCGACGCCGTGATGGCGCTGCCGGCGGTTGGCGCCGTGCGGCATCACCATCCCGCGGCGACCCTGGTCGTCGCCGCTCGGGCCTCCAACGCCGCGCTCTTCCGCATGGTGTCCGGCGTGGACGAGGTGATCTCGCTCGACGCCGGAGGAGGCTGGCGTGGTGCTGCCGCCTGGGCGGCCGATGTCCGCGCGCTCGCCGCTGCCCACGCAGACCTGGCGGTCCTCTTCCCGAACTCGTTCCGCAGCGCCTGGACAGCGCGCCAGGCTGGGATCCCCGATCGCTGGGGCTTTGCGGCCGATCTTCGTGGTGGCCTGCTCACCAGGCGCGTGCCGAAGCCGCGCGGGCGGATGCACCAGTCCGAGTATTACCAGGCGCTCGTTTCCGCGCTCGGAATGCCGTTGGCTGGCGCATCCGCGTGCGTCCACATCTCCGACGAGACCGCGGCGCGCGCGGCGGGGTTGCTCGCGCGGCACGGCGTCGCCGAGCACGCCGCTGTCGTTGGCATGGCGCCGGGCGCCGCGTACGGCCGCGCGAAGCAGTGGCCGCCCGAGCGGTTCGGCCGCCTCGCGCGTCTCCTGCACGAGCGGCGCGGGGTCGTGTCGGTCGTTGTCGGAAGCCGCGCGGACCGCGCAGCCGGCGACGACAGTGGAGGCGGCGGGTCGGTGGTCAACCTCATTGGGCAGACCGATCTGCCCCTGCTCGCCGGCGTGATGGCGCGGTGCCGCGCCTTCGTCTCCAACGACTCGGGTGCCATGCATCTTGCGGCTGCGGTCGGTCTTCCGGTGACCGCGATCTTCGGATCCACCGACGAGCGCGCAACGGCGCCGCTCAACTCCGTGTCCGCGCCCGCACCGCCTCATGAGATACTCACGTGCGACGTGTGGTGCCGCCCGTGCATGCTGCGCGAGTGCCCAATCGACCACCGCTGCATGACCGGCATCGATCCCGAGCGTGTGTGCGAGGCCGTCGAACGTCAGATCGCCCATCGGAGCGCGAGCGTCGAATCGTGAGGCGAGCTGTCTTCCTCGACCGTGACGGGACCGTGATCGAAGAGGTCGGGTATCTCAACCGCCTCGATCGCGTGGAGTTCTTTCCGTGGAGCGTCGATGCCGTCCGCGTGTTGAACGACGCCGGGTTGCTGGCCATCATCGTCACCAACCAGGCCGGCGTGGCGCGGGGGTATTTCGACGAGGCGCTGGTTCGGGAGACGCACGCGCTGATCGACCGTCGGATGAGGGAAGGCGGCGCCAGGATCGATGCCTATTACTACTGTCCGCATCATCCCGATGGCGTCGTGGAGAGGCTCCGGCAGGACTGTGAATGCCGAAAGCCGAAGATCGGGATGATCCGCCAGGCGGCGCGTGACCTGGATATCGACGTCCCCGGTTCGTTTGTCGTCGGCGACCGCTGGCTCGACGTCGAGATGGGCCGCGCGGCAGGCGCGGGAACCGTGCTCGTGCGCACCGGGTACGGCCGCGACGAGGAAGGCCGCCCGCCAGGGGCCGCGGCCGACATGGTGGCCGACAACCTGATGGACGCGGCAGGGTGGATACTCAGAAGGCTCAGGGACAAGCCGTGAGCCGGACGCCGCCCGGAGCCGCAAGCCAAGAGCCGTTTCTATGCAGATCTCCCGTTCCGTTCATCCGCTGCCCGGCGAGCACGAGCGGCAGACCCGTCTGCTCGGCCTCGTCGACGGTTTCGCGCACCGCCGCGTGGCCGTCGTGGGCGACATCGTCGCCGACGAGTTCCTGACCGGCCAGATCTCGCGCGTGTCGCGCGAGGCGCCGGTGCTCATCCTCCGATACGAGGCGATGCGCATCGTGCCTGGCGGCGGCGGGAACGCGGCCAACAACGTGGCCGCGCTGGGCGGGCGCGTCGACCTGTTTGGCCTGGTGGGCCTGGACGAGCCGGGGCGCGCGCTGCTCGAGTCGTTCCCGTCGACCGTGCGCCGAGGCGGTGTGATGCGGCCGGCCGGGTTCCGAACGCCGACCAAGACGCGCGTCCTGGCCGGCGGCATCCACTCGGCGAAGCAGCAGATCGTGCGCATCGATCGCGAGCCGGCCGATCCTCCCCCCGCGCCCGTGCTTCAGGCCTTCGCCGAGAAGGTGCTGGCGACGGTCAGCCGGGCGGACGCGGTACTCCTGTCCGACTACGGCTACGGGGTCGTCACGCCGCTGCTCGCCGAAGCGATCCTCCATCGCCTCAAGTCGTCGCCGCGCCGGCGGCCGGTGCCGGTGCTCGTCGATTCGCGCTACAACCTGGGCGCGTTCCGCGACGTCACCGCCTGCACGCCCAACCAGCCGGAGGTCGAGCAGTTGCTCGGTGCGCGCATCAACGACGACCTCGAGGCGCTCGAGCGCGCCGGGCGCACGCTGCTGCGGCGGCTGCGGATGCACGCGGTGCTCGTCACGCGCGGTAGCCACGGTATGGCGCTGTTCGAGCCAAAGATGCCGACGGTGCACATCCCAATCTTCGGCGGCGACGAGGTCGCCGATGTCACTGGGGCGGGCGACACGGTCATGGCCACGATCTCGTTGGCGCTGGCGGCAGGCGCGTCGTTCTACGAGGCGGCGCGGCTCGCGAACTACGCGGGCGGGATCGTCGTCATGAAACGCGGCACCGCCACGGTGTCGGCCGACGAACTGCGCCAGGCGATCCTGGCCGACCATGCCGCCGAAACCGAACGCTGGTCCCAGGAAGGGCCGGATCAGGGCAGGAAAAGGACCAAGGACTGACCTCCTCGGATCGCAAGATCGCACGATTGTCCATGTCGATTGTCACCGAGGACCAACTGGATGCGCTGGTTGCTGCCGATCGGGCGGCGGGGCGGAGCATTGCGTTCGCCAACGGCTGTTTCGACGTGCTCCACGTCGGCCACGTGCGGTACCTGGCGGGCGCGGCTGCGGAAGCGGACCGGCTGATCGTGGCGGTGAACGACGATGGCGCCACCGCGAAACTGAAAGGGCCCGGGCGCCCCGTGTTGCCGGCGGGCGCGCGAGCCGAACTGGTGGCGGCGCTGCGCGGTGTGGACTACGTGGTGATCTTTCCCGACGGCACGGTGGCGCGTCTTCTGGAGCGTTTTCGGCCGGACGTCCACTGCAAAGGCACCGATTACACGGTCGACTCCGTGCCCGAGCGCGAAACCGTCCGCGCCTACGGCGGCCGCATCGCGATCGTCGGCGATCCGAAGGACCACTCGACGACAGACTTGCTGAACAAGGTGCGCGGGTAGCCCTTTGACATCGAAGATCCTGATCGTCCGTCTGGGCGCCCTTGGCGACATCGTGCATGGACTGCCCGTGGCTGCGGCGCTGCGCGAACGATATCCGGACGCGCAGATCGAGTGGCTCGTGGATCGGCGGCACGCCGCGATCCTCGATCTCGTTCCCGTCATCAGCCGGCGGGTGGCCGTGGATAGTCGGAGCGCTGGCGGGATGCTGAGCGCGATCCGGGCGCTGCGCCGCCAGAAGTACGACGCGGCTGTCGATCTCCAGGGGCTCGTGAAGTCGGCCGCGTTCGCGAGATTGTCAGGCGCCCGGCGCGTGATCGGCGTCGACCGCGCGCACCTCCGCGAGAAGCCTGCCTCGATCTTCTACTCCGAGCGCTGCGACCCGGGCGCGGCCGCTCACGTGGTCGACAGGAACCTCTCTTTGCTTTCCGCGTTCGGCATCACGGAGCGGCTGCGGCGCTTCCCGATCACGGTGCCTCCGTCGAACACGGGTGTGCAGGTAGCCGATCGGGTGGCGCGCGACGGCCGCAGCGGATACGCGCTGATCAACCCGAGCGCCGCATGGCCCAACAAGCGGTGGCCCCCGGAACGATTCGCCGAGATCGCGTCGTGGCTCGCTGACGCTCACCGCCTGCTGCCCGTGGTGCTGTGGGGGCCGGGCGAACTCGCGATTGCGAGCCGCATCGTCGACACGCTGGGCGGCCAGGGGATGCTGGCGCCGCAGACCGGCGTCGGTGACCTGCTCGCGCTGGCGCGCGATGCGCGGCTGATGTTGTCGGGAGACACGGGACCACTGCACCTGGCTGCCGCCGTCGGCACCCCCATCGTCGCGCTGTTCGGCCCGACGGATCCCGCGCGCAACGGGCCGTGGGACGCGGCCGACATCAGCCTCTCGCGTTTCGGCGACTGCGTGTGTCAGTATCAAAGACGCTGCCGCCGCAGCCGAGCCTGCATCGAGGAGATTTCCGTCGAGGACGTGCGTGGAGCGATCGACCGACGCCTTGCCATCGCCGAGCATCATGCCTGACTTGGCCGCCCGCCTGGCGCGCGTGCGTGTGCCCATCGGGTTCATCGCGAGCATCGCGGCCCTCTTGCTCGCGCACCCCACGTGGAATTCGATCGCGGCCGGTCTGGGCCTCAGCGTCTTGGGCGAGGCGACCCGCGTGTGGGCGGCCGGCCATCTCGAGAAGGGGAGAGAGGTCACCAAGTCGGGTCCCTACCGGTTCACCGGGCATCCGCTCTATCTGGGTTCGACGTTGATCGGCATCGGCTTCGCCGTCGCGTCGCACAGCCTGATCGTCGGGGTCGTCGCCGTGCTCTATCTCGTGCTGACGCTGGGTGCGGCGATCCGCAGCGAGGAGGCGGGCCTCCGCGCGAAGTTCGGCAGCGAGTACGTGGACTACCGTGCCGGGAGAGTGAGCGATGTGTCGAGGCCGTTCAGCCTGGAGCGCGCGATCCGGAATCGCGAGCATCGGGCCGTGGCGGGTCTGGCGGGGGTGATGATTCTGCTCGCGCTCAAGGCTTGGCTCTTGATATAATTCATGGCTCTGCTGGCAGCGGGCGGTTAGCTCAGTGGTAGAGCACCGGCTTTACACGCCGGCTGTCGCAGGTTCGAATCCTGCACCGCCCACCATGGGCCGTGCGGAACTGCAGGTCGGTGGGAGGCGGCGTGGACAGACGCCGCCGGCACGATTCGCCGACGCCGTGCATGCCCGAGCGGGGTCGTAGTTCAGCTGGTTAGAACGCCGGCCTGTCACGCCGGAGGTCGCGGGTTCGAGTCCCGTCGACCCCGCCACTTCAAGCCAAATCACATCAACAGGTTGCCGTGATCAGCGGGAGCCTGCTTGCCAGCAGGCCGGGGGGGCGCGGGACTCCTCGCTTGCAACGATCTTGCAAGCCGCGCGGGCTTCCTCCAGTTTTCTCATCGATTCGTGCAGACCCTGCGTGGTGAGGTTCAGGTACGTGCTCGGCTGCTGCAGGCTCGCGTGCCCGAGCAGGTGTTGCACGTGGTGGACCGGCCAGCCGGCTTCGAGGAGCGGGGAACCGGCCTCATGCCGCAGGCCGTGGAAATGCAGGTTTACGGCACGGTAGGCCGCCTGTGACTCGGGCGACAGCTTCGTGGTGCCCTTCTCGTTCGGGAGTCCCTTCCTCCTCCAGATCCACACCGGCTTGTTTCCGTTGGCCTTCAGGACTGTCGTCTGCCAGGCGCGCTTGGTGTCTCCGGCCCGCTGCCCGAGTTCGTCACCGAACGGGTACGCGGCGGGCGGCATCGGCTCTCCGGCCGGGTCGAACCGCACCATTTCCAGTACACCTCGCAGGCGCCGCGAGATTGGAATGACGTGGTCCAGTGACAGTCACACCACTGCAGGCTGAGTAGTTCGCCCTCTCGGCAACACGTTTCGAGGGCCGCGATGATCAGACGCTGCATGTGCGCGCTGGCCGCGGCGATTAGGAGAGCAATCCGCGCGCCACGCGGGAACCACTTCAACAAGGCACACGGCATCAGGCACTTACGGCGAAGGGCCCGGCCGGTGGCCTCCGCTGTGCGCAAGTCCTCAGAGGACGACGAGGCCCTGGTGTTCACGTTCCTGCCAGCTTAGGACGCCGTCCGTCTATCAACGAAGCCTGTTGGTTGGGCCGCCCGCAGGCATCCCCGGTCCACGTGGCTCCGGTATCGTGCAAACCGCGGTAGGAAAACCACTTGCCTTGACCATCCAACAAGGGAACAATGCGGCGGTTGGCGGGCGCGGAGGACCGACCGGGCGCGCGCCTTGCCGGTCCCCTCCGCGAAAGACGGCGGTTCAGATAAACGATGTTCGGCAGACTGAATACGGTGATTGATGACCCACGCAGAAACGAGATCCGCAGAGGGCTCGCCGACGAGTGAGAAGCGACGGCCAGACGATCAGCCTGCGGCAATCGCGAGGCTCGGATGGCAGTACCACCACCTTGGGATCCCTCACACGGTGCCTCGAGCCGACGAGCAACACCTCGACCACCTCGGGATCCACGTCTGTGGTTTCGAGACGAGCCCGTACGGGATCGAGTGGATGCGCTTCGAGGCGCGCTGCGACGTACCTGAAGTCGTCAAGACCGTGCCGCACGTCGCCTTTGCCGTGGATGATCTGGACGAGGCACTCAAGGGGAAGGAGATTCTGATCGCGCCGACTACGCCGTCGGCCGGCGTTCGGGTCGCGTTCATTCTGGACAATGGAGCGCCCGTCGAGCTCTTGCAATTCGATCAATCCGAACCCAAGGACACATCACGCTGCCGAACAACGCGCTGCACCCGACAGCCGCCGACACTCACGCAGAACGGCCGCGGGTGAGCGCGAACGTTGGGCGGACAGGAGACATCGAATGAGCAGGCCAATGATTCACGGATGCGTCATTCTGCTCATTCTGCTCGCGATCAGCGCCTGCACTCGAGA
>DASVIS010000062.1:0-6497 GCA_036381995.1 Vicinamibacterales bacterium
GTACATGAGGCGCCACACGTGGAGAACGAAGCAGGTGATGAGCAGGCACGCGAAGCTGCGGTGCAGGATGCCGGCCGACCGGCCGCCCCCAAACACGGCGGCGAGGCGGGTTGCCCACGGAGCGTCGCTGAACAGAAGTGGCATGCCGGTGAAGGCCAGCCCGAGGAAGCTGAACATCAGCACGCCGTGCAGGAGACGATTGTACTTGTCGAACCGCTGGTACTGCATCCGTTCGCCGGTGGCCGCGTGAGTCTCTTCCATCGGGCTACTCCTGCGCACGCCGGCCGCCGCCGCGCCGCGAGGACCGCGCCTCCCCTGGCTTCACGGCGCGCGAGGCCCAGAGAGCGGTGTGAATCCCGAAGAATCCGAACACGCCGATCAGCAGCGCCTCCATGAACTTCGTCGTGTAGAACAACAACGGGTTGCGTGCATGGTTGTGGCGGTCGGCGTGTGGATCGTATTGCGCGAAGCTCGCGGTGGCTCCCGGATGGCACTTCTTGCAGGTCGACACCACGCGTGCCACAGAAATGGTCGAACGGACGTCGCGCTTCGGAAAGATGTCGTGGGCCCCGTGGCAGTCCGCGCACGTCGCCACGCGCATGAACCCGAGTTGCGTCTCCTGCCCGTGGAACGTGTCGCGATAGGTGCGTTTCGACTCCGGGTGGCACGAGCCGCACTCGGCCAGCACCTGGGCCTTCCACGACGCCCCTTCGGTTCGCTGAATCTGGTGCGCCGAATGACAACTCACGCAGACGGGCGCATCCGGCCGCCCCTTCGCCAGGGCGTCTCCGTGCACGCCGGTCAGATAGCGCCGTTGCACCCCTTCGTGGCATTTGCCGCACGTCGCCGGGATGGTCGCCCGGAACACGGTGCTCGCCGCGTCGGTCTTGCGCTTGATGTCGTGCGCATTGTGGCAGTCCTTGCAGTCGGGCGCGACCGTCAGGCCACTCAGTGTGAGCGCTCGCCCATGAATGCTGTCCTGGAACTGCGCGACGACGTTACCAATGGCGATCCGCCCACGCCGGATGATATCGGCATTCCCGTGGCAGCGACCGCACGTCGCCGGCAGGTTCAGGTGATAGGTCGGCGAGTCCGGATCCTTGGCGCTGCGGATATCGTGCGTCCCGTGGCAGTCCTTGCAGGCCGCCGCCACGCTCTGTGACGAGGCGCGCCGCGCCTCGGCGTGCACGCTCATCTCGTACTGGGACGCCGCGGCGTCATGGCACGTCGAACACGCGACAGGCGCCAGTTTCTCCGGGTGCGGAAAATCCGCGGCCTTGGCGAGGTCCGCGTGGCAGTCCACGCACGCGATGCCCGACTGGCCATGCACCGAGGCCCCGAACTTGTCGGGCGCCACCGCCACTGATCGGCCGTTCGCCCCGGCCGCAGCGGGATCCCCATGACACGCCAGGCAGTCGTCGTTGGTCGGCGCTTTCGGCGCAGACGGTGGTGCTGGCTTCTGCGCGAACGCCGTCGCGGCGGTCAGACACGCCGCAAGCAACACAGTGGAAATGGATCGCGTAGGTCTCATTGGTGCGAGATGAGATGCAATCGTTGAGAGAGCCCGCATTGTAGCGACGCTGCGGGCACAACGCAATGACCGTCTGCCGGGACCCTGAATCAGCTGACCCGCAACACGGGTGCGCGGCTCTGCTGGCCGCGTCCCCCTGCCTAATCTGTTGCCCGGCTCGGTCGCCCTGTAGAAAAAGGGTCTGGAAGGATGAAGTACTGCAGCTCGACACGACCGGCCGTTTCATGGGCTGACCGGCCGCGGCAGGTCTAGAGTGGATACAAACGCGCGACCTCACCGGGCACAGATTCTCGCAATCGAGCAAGCAAACTCTGACAGGCATACCTGCCTGTCTCAAGTTCTCGGTCTCGCAAACCAGGTGCCATCCCCAGCGCTCGCAAACCCCAACAAAAGCGGGAGCCGAATCGTGCGAATGTGCGGGGGAACGGCACTCCTCCTTCGGGATGCCGGGAAGCCGGCATAGCGTGCAGTCTGGGGGCGGGCGGCAGCCATTCGGCGCGCCAGAGCTAACGCACAGGCGACGCGCACCAAAACTCGGAGGAGATGACAGAGATTATAGACGAACGCGAAGGAAAACGGAAGAGCCCGCAGTCAAGCTGTCGTCACCCGTCGACGGAACACCCGGAATTGATGCCCAAGCTGCGTCTGTTCCGCCAGATAGCAGTTGTCGCGGCATTGCACCGAGAAGTGATAACCGAACTCGGGCTCATGCCCGGTCACGTCCTCCCATTCGTCGTCCAGGCCGACGATGGCATTGGCGGCACCCGCGACTTGGTCGGCCGGTGCTCCGGGGAACCGCTTGTGGAGGACCGACAGTACTTTTTCTCGATCGATCATAGTCCGGTGGAAATCGGGGAAGGCCGGGCGGGGGTTGAGGTCGGTGCCGCCGACCGTCCCGAACGCATGCGGGCCCCCATCCGCATACATCCAAGCCCAAGCGACGACACCGACGAACGGCCTCTCCGAACGCAAGCCGGATGCCACGGGCCCGTTCCGCGAAAACTGGCCGAAAATCAGGCCTTCGGCCCGCCGGCACCCACCGTCGGAGCCGACTAAGCTGGCGGAATCTCGCCGTTCGCGCCGGGATCTCGTCGCGGGTGCGGGCGCATCCGGCGCGAGAACAGCGGCTGCGCGAGGGCACGCACCGTCCGCCGGTACGCCTCGTAGACGTAGAACGCCGGTGTCCGAGGCACCAGCAGCACCGTGTCGTCGGGGTTGACGACGATGCTGACCTCGATATTCGGAGCCGCGCCAATCGGAATCCAGTTGCGCCGGCACGCCTGGTAGACGTGCTCCATGATCGGCCGCATGTCTTCGTACCTGGGCGACGGCCAGCTCTCCATGTCGGAACCGACCGTGGGCCGGAAGATACACACGGTCGGGAACGCTCCGTGATCGGCAATCCAGTCGATCCCCCTCAAGGTCGACTCGACAGGCTCGACGCCGGCGATGATTTCCCCCGACACGGCGCCCTTGCCCATCCGCTTTGCGCAGTACTCGATCGAGTCGAAGAAGATCTGCTGCCCGAGCACTCGCTCCTTGCCCGGACAGATCTTGGCAAACCACTCGGGGTCGATGAACTCCAGGCAGAACGAGAGGTGATCGACGCCCAGCGCGATCAGCCGATCGTAGTGGCTGAAGTCCTTCTGCGGAGCCAGTTGAGCGCCGACCAGCACGCCGACCTGCTCCTTCAGGGCGGCGATATACGGCTCGGCGAACTGCACGCCGCGATTGCCCTGGAACCCGGCGTTCAGGTGCACGAACTTGACGCCCGACTCATCCCTCGCCGCCTGCGCCACTTCGACGACGTCCGCGACGGCCTTGTCCACCACCTCGTGCTCGCCCACGTTGTTGCCGGTCGTGCAGAACCGGCAGTTCAACGACGGACTGTAGTTCCAGAAGGCGCAGACCATGTTGATATAGATCCCGAGGTACGTGCCTTGCAGCACGCCGACGCGGTTCATCGGAATCCCGCGTGTCGTGGTCTTCGCGTACCACGTGGGCTCGGGAGCAATCTCGATCGGGTAGCGAGTCTGGCTCCTGTCGTCCCGCACCCGGTACCCCTCGCGGGGCGACCCCTCGAGAACGTAGGGAGACTGGTGCGCGAACGACTCCTCGACCGGCACGTTCACCCAGATGCGATCCTTCAGCCAGGAGCCGCCGGGAATCACGATCTCGAGACCCGAACCCAGGCCCGCCCGCGTGCGCGAGATCGCTCGGGCACCGTCCAGCGGCACGTCGTCGGGCACGCGGAGACCGCGACAGAACAGATCGATCTCGAGTTCACACGCATTCAAGGGCATCGAAGGGTCTCCAAGCCAATCGCTGGCCGATCGAACCCGGGCCATGAAGTCGCTACCAGTCCAGCCCAGTCGACGCGAGGACGTTTCAGCCCGGCTGCCGGTCCAGCACACTGCGCACGGCGCGCGCCAGCGCGCCGGATGTGAAGGGCTTCTGGAGGAACGGCGTGCCCGCGTCGAGATCCTGACGTCGCATCATCGCGTCGTCCGTGTACCCCGACAGGTAGATGACACGAGTGCCCGGATGCTTCGCGCTCATGTCGGCGACGAACGACGGGCCGTCGAGCCGAGGCATGACGACGTCGGTCACCACGAGGTCGATGCGAGACGAATGTTCGGTCCAGACGGCCAGCGCTTCTTCCCCGTCGCGGGCTTCAAGGACCGAATAGCCCAGGCGTTCGAGGATCGCCTTGATCAGACGCCGGACCGCGTCTTCGTCCTCGACGACCAGGATGGTCTCGGTACCGCCCACGCTGTCGATCAGGTGGCGGGAGCTCGGGACCCCTTCCACCCCTTCCTCCACCTGCGGAAGACAGACCCTGAAGGTCGTCCCGATCCCGACCTGGCTGTCCACCGACACGAACCCCTCGCTCTGCTGCACGATACCGTACACGGTCGACAACCCGAGCCCCGTGCCCTTCCCCTGGGACTTGGTCGTGAAGAACGGTTCGAACAGCCGCGCTCGTGTTCCGTCGTCCATGCCGACCCCGGTGTCGGTGATGCTGAACATGGCGTAGGGGCCGGCCGAGACGCCCTGTTCGGCGGCCTCGCGCTCGCCGAGGTCGATCGAGCCGGTCTGGATGGTCAACGTTCCGCCCCGGGGCATCGCGTCGCGAGCGTTGACGACCAGGTTCATCACGACCTGTTCCATCTGTGTGGGATCGGCCTTGACGTTGCCCGCGCGTCCGACCTTCAGCCGCAGTTCGATGTCCTCGCCGATGAGCCGGCGCAGCATCGGTGCCACTTCCCCGAAGACGCCGTCGAGTGCGAGCACCGTGGGCGCGAGCACCTGCTTCCGACTGAACGCGAGGAGCTTGCGCGTCAGGTTGGCGGCGCGTTCCCCGGCGCGGCGGATCTCCTCGACCCTCCCGGTCATCGGATCGTCCGGGGCCAGCCGATTGAGCACCAGGTCGGAGTAGCCGAGGATGGCGGTGAGCAGGTTGTTGAAGTCATGCGCGATGCCCCCGGCGAAACGGCCGACGGCTTCCATCTTCTGCGCCTGTCGCAGCTGCTCGGCGCTCTTCTGCAGGTCTTCCTCGGCGCGCTTGCGATCGGTGATGTCCGAAATGAACCCCTCGAGTGTCACCGGCTGGTCGGACGACGACTGCCCGACGCGCCCCTGCTCCCACACCCAGCGGGTCTCGCCGCTCGCGTGCCGGATGCGATAGCTGAGGCGAAAGGGCTTGCCTTCCGCAATCGCCTCGCGCACGCTGGCGAAGACCGCTTCCCGGTCTTCGTCGAGAATGAGGCTGCCGTACGACAGGTGGCGGTTCCCCACGAGATCGGACGGCTGATAGCCGGTCAGGTCCCGACAGCCTTCGCTGACGAACAGCATCGTCCACTCGGGGTCGACGCAGCACTGGTAAGCCATCCCCGGCAGGTTGCTCATTAGAGTGGTGAGCATCCTCTGGCTCTCCCGGCCGACTTCCTCCGCGCGTCGACGCGCTGTCGTGTCGACTGCCTGCACGAGCAGGCGGTCTTCCCCCCCGACCCTCAGCGGCACGACCGAGAGCAACCCGTCGAAGAACCCGCCGGATCGGCGACGCAGCCGGATCTCGAAGTTGTGGATGACCCCGTGCCGGTTCAGCATCTCGAGCATCTCGTCGCGGCCGGATGGGCTCCCCCATATGCCCAGTTCAGTCGACGTCCTCCCGACGATCTCCTCCCGCGCGTAGCCGAGTTCGCGCAGGAACACGTCGTTCACGTCGAGAAAGACGCCGTCCGAGCGCCGGCTGATCCCCATGATGCCCGGCGCCGACCGGAACATGCGCTCGAAGCGCGCCTCGGATTCCCGCAGCGCGTCTTCGACCCGGGTGCGGTCGGTGATATCCATGGCCGAGACGAGCACCTGGGACCAAGTCTCTTCGGTGCCGGGCGCCAGGGACCACTGGAGCGCCAGCCGAATCGGATCGCCGTTCAGGGTGTAATTGACGCCCTCGCTCGTCCAGGACCGCGCGCCGTTGGCCAGCGCCAGAATCGATTGCCGGAACACGTCGCGTCCGTCATCGCCGATGATCCGGTCGAGGCCGGCAAGCAGTTGCGAGCGGCTCTCGGCGCCGTAGAGCGCAAGCGTCGCGCGGTTGACGTCCACGACCCTGACCGATTCCACGCAGTCGGCGAGTTCGTCGGGGTTGGCGGCGAAGTGCTCTTCGAAATCGGTGACGCCGAGCGCGCGCAACCGCTCGAAGTGGCGCCTGATGGCCGAAAAGTCCTCCTCCCACAGCGAAATCGGGCTCTCGGCGAACAGCGTACGATAGCGTTCCTCGCTCTCGCGCAGCCGCGCGCCGGCCTGGCGGGCGGCCGTCACGTCGTGGAGGGCACAGTGGATGCGGATCTGGCCGCGCTCATCCTGGCCGCGACGTCCGTCGAGGGACACCGTGACCAGCGAATGGTCGCCGCGAACGAGCGTCAGTTCGATGTCGTGGACATCGTCGCTGCCGATCCTC
>DASVIS010000063.1:0-22719 GCA_036381995.1 Vicinamibacterales bacterium
TACGAAATAGCTCTGACTGGCCGCGACGAGGGCGACGTGCGCATCTCTCATTGTCCTTTCGCTGCTCTCCAGTTCACGCCGACGCCCACATCCACCGTCAAGGGCACGGACAGGGACGCTGCTCCCTCCATGGCGGCTCGCACCAGGGCCACCACCGCCTCTGTCTCGTTCTGAGGCATTTCAAATAGCAGCTCGTCGTGGACGGTCAGGATCATCCGCGCCTGCCCGCCACGCAGCCTCCTGTCCTCGAGCGTCCGATGCACATCGATCATGGCGCGCTTCAGGATGTCGGCAGCCGTTCCCTGAATGGGGAGATTGACCGTGACGCGCTCGGCGGCCGAACGGACCTGGCCGTTGTGGCTCGTCAGTTCGGGTACCAGCCGGCGTCTCCCGAAGAGCGTCTTCACCACGCCCGTCTGCCGCGCGTCCTCCAGGAGCCGGTCGATGAATCGGCGCACCTCCGGGAACCCGGCGAAGTAGGCGTCGATGAACGCCTGGGCTGCCGGTTGGGCAACGCCGATGTCGCGGGCGAGCGTGAACGCGGTCTTCCCGTACAGCAACGCGTAGTTGATGATCTTGGCCCGACGCCGCAGCTCGTGCGGGTCCAACCCGCTATCTGCGCCGAACACCTCGAGGGCTGTCTGGGCGTGAATGTCCTCGCCGCGGCGGAACGCGTCGATCAGCGTGGGGTCGCCGGACAAGTGCGCCAGCACGCGCAGTTCGATCTGCGAGTAGTCGGCGGAGATCAGCACGTGGCCCGGTTCGGCGACGAACGCCGCGCGAATTTCGCGGCCAAGTTCGGTGCGAATCGGGATGTTCTGCAGGTTCGGGTCGCTGCTGCTCAGCCGACCCGTCGCCGCCACCGCCTGGTTGAAGCAGGTGTGCACGCGTCCCGTCAACGGGTTCACCAGTTGCGGCAGCGCGTCGACATAGGTGCCCTTGAGCTTCTGCAGACTCCGCCAATCGAGGATGAGGCGAGGCAGTTCGTGCTCCTGCGCCAGGTCTTCCAGCACGCCCACGGCGGTCGAGGCCACCCGCGTCTTTCCGGTACGCTTACCCGCCGGCAGCTTCAGTTTGTCGAAGAGGATCTCGGACAGTTGCTTGGGAGAGTTGATGTTGAACGATTCGCCGGCAAGCTCGAAGATCTTCGCGCTTCGGCTGGCGAGGTCCCGTTCCAGCCGTTCCGACAGGCGCCCCAGTACGCCGGTATCCACCTTGACGCCCGCCCGCTCGATGTCGGCCAGGACGGGGATCAGCGGCAGTTCCAGTTGCCGATAGACGTCATCGAGGTGCTCCAGCTCGAGCATGGGCGCGACGCGCGCGGCCATCTGCAGGGCAAGGTCCGGGCGCTCACACGCGAAATCGAGCAGCGCCGCCGGTGGAAGATCCGCCCTCCCCAGCGCCTTCGCCCCGCGTCCGCAGACGCTCTCCTCGACGAGCGCCTTGTAGCCCAGGTGTTCCAGGGCGTTCTCTTCGAGCGTATGCGACGACCGCGTCGCGTCGAGCAGGTAGCTGGCCAGCATCGTGTCGAACGCCATCCCGCGCAGCGTCACGCCGTAGCGCGCGAGCGTGATGGCGTCGAGCTTCAGGTCGTGGCCGACTTTCTCGATCGCCGGGTCCTCGAGCACCGGCTTCAGCACGTCGAGCGCCGCGCGACGGTCGGGCTGAGGCCCCGCGTCCAGCGCGTGATGCGCCAGCGGAACATACCGCGCCTGGCGGTCCCGGGTCGCGAACGCGATGCCGATCAGGTCGGCCTGCACCACCGGGCCGGTCGTCGCCAGGGTTCGAAGGGCGAACCGCCCGGCGCTGCGAAGCCCCGCCGTCAGCGCCTTCACAGCATCGAGGCTCTCGACGAGCGCGTAGTCTTTCGTGACAGTTTCCGCCGTCGGCGCGAACTCGCTCAGCAGCGACCTGAATCCGAGCTCGCCAGACAGGTCGAAACACGCCTGCCGGTTCGGCCCGTCGTAACGGAACGTCTCGATGTCGAAGGTGAGGGGTGCATCGCGGCGGATACGCGCCAGCTCACGGCTCTGCCGGGCCAGGTCCGCGTTGGCGAGCAGTGCCTCGCGGTACTTCTTCTGGGTCACCTCGCCCGTCCGCTCGAGCAGCGCGTCGAGCGACCCGAAGGTCGTGATCAAATCCCGCGCGCCCTTTTCTCCGACGCCGGGCACCCCCCTGATGTTGTCAACCGGATCGCCGGTCAGCGCGAGCACGTCCACCACCAATCCGGGTGGGACACCGAACTTCTCCTTGACGCCGTCGGCGTCGTACCACGTGCCCTCGTCGCGCGGGTTGAACACCCGCACGCCGTCGTGCACCAACTGGAACAGGTCCTTGTCGCCGGTGACGATCACCACGTGGTAGCCCTCGCGCGTCGCCCGCTCCGTCACCGTGCCGATCACATCGTCGGCCTCGAACCCTTCGCACGAGAGGATCGGGACGCCGAGCGCCTCGCACGCGCGGTGCACGTACGGGATCTGCTCGGCGAGATCGGCGGGCATCGGCGGCCGATTGGCCTTGTAGTCGGCGGCCAGCGAGGACCTGAAGGTCGGGCCGGCCAGGTCGAACGCGCAGGCGATCAACTCGGGGCGCTGGTCCGCCACGAGCTTGCGCAGCATCGTGACGAAGCCATAGACGGCGTTGGTCGACCGGCCGTCCGGGCCGGTCAACCCGCGAATCGCGTGATAGGCGCGATACATCTGCGAGTTGCCGTCGATGAGCCACAAAACCTGGTGCGACGTGGTCGAGTGCTGGGTGCTCATGGAAGAGGCCGAACGAAGCGTGGCGGGTGGATTGAGTATATTATCATTGGCCGTCATGCCGAACGTTCGAGTGTTGCGCCCCTGGTGCGTGGCCGGGTGCTTTCTCGCGGTGGCCGCGGCCGCCCTTTTGACGACCGGCTGCCAGCGCGGATTCCTGAGGCAGTTCGAGTACGACGAAGACATCTACCTGTCGCTCGACGGGTCGGCAACCCTCTACGTGAACGCCTCGCTGCCGGCGCTGGTCGCGCTGCGCGGAGTGGATCTCGACCTCGACCCGGCCGCGCGGTTCGACCGGGACCGCATCTCCGCCATCTTCGAGAGCCCGGGAGTCCATGTCGTGCGTGTCACCAGTTCGCGCCAGCGGGGACGCCGGTTCGCGCACGTCCGCATGGAGGTGGCTGACGTGCGGAAGCTGCCGGCGACACGCGCGTTCTCGTGGGCCACTGTCCGGCTCGAACGGATGGGCGAGCTCTATCGCTTCAGCGAAGACCTGGGCGCCTCGGCCAACAAGCCGGTGGGAAACGTCGGCTGGAACGGGCAGGAACTCGTCGGGTTCCGGCTGCACCTGCCCAGCAAGATTGCCTATCACAATGCGGGCGAGGGCAACCTGCGTCGCGGCAACATCCTCGCCTGGGAGCAGACGCTGTCGGAACGGCTCGCCGGCCAGCCCCTCGAAATGGAGGCGCGGATGGAGCCGACCTCCATCCTCTACCGCACGCTGTGGCTCTTCATCGGCAGCATGGCCGCCGCGTTCACCGCGCTCGCGCTGATCATCTGGTGGGTCGTGAAGAAGGGGAAAGACAAAATCGCGGAACGACCGGGCTAGGCCCCAGAGAATCTACTTGCGCCGTTCGAGGAAGCGGTCCATCCGTCCGCGCGCGTGCAGCCGGAGCGTCTTCGCCTTGGCCTGCTGCTCGGGCGTCAGCACGTCGAATACTTCCTTCCGGACCTTCGCTCGGAACACGGCAAGATCCGCCTGCACCTTTGCCAGGTCGGCGCTCTTGTCGCGGATGGCCGTCTCGCCCCTGTCGTTCGCGATGGTGTCCGCCAGCGCGCGCCGCGTCTGCCGAATCTGCACGGCGAACCCCTTCACCTCTTCCTTGTGGCCCTGGACGATCCCCTTGATCTGCTGCTTCTGCTGGTCCGACAGTCCGAGTTGCCCCAGCCCCCTTCTCATTGCACCGAGCGGCCCGCCCGCCATCATGCCGCGGCGGCCCATCATCGCGGCGGGTCTCTGGCCAGCCTGCTGGGCGTACGCCGCCCCGACGGCAATCGTCCCGACCACCAGGGCGGCAACCACGAGCCCCAACACCGCCCGAACCTTGCTATCCTTGGTCATCACTTCCTCCCGTGTGCACCAGTTCTGACAGCTTAGACGGGATGGGAATGGCGATGTCGTGACGGACCTGTGAAACAAGTGTGACACCGGGTAGATTCTGCCAGGCCGGCCGCGAGTTCGGTCACGATGATCGATCGCGCGCCGGCGCGATCGGAGCGGGTAGTGACCATGGCAACGACTGTACTGGTGGTCGAGGACGAGGCGCACATCCGCGAGTTGGTGTGCCTGCACCTGCAGCTCGAAGGCTACACCTGCATACCGGTTGGGGATGGCCGGCAGGCACTGCGGGTCGCGGGCGAGCAACCGCTCGACCTGATCGTGCTCGACCTGATGATCCCCGGGGTGGACGGGTTGACGGTGTGCCGGGCGATCAGGCGCGAGGGACCGAACCGCGAGGCACCGATCCTGATGCTCACCGCGAGGGGGGAAGAGTCGGACAAGGTGCTCGGTCTCGAGAGCGGCGCGGATGATTACCTGGCCAAGCCGTTCAGCGTCCGCGAACTCGTGGCCCGGGCGCACGCGCTCCTGCGGCGCGTGCGGCGGACCGCCGCGCCCGCCGATGCCGAGCCGGCCCCGCCGGTGAAAGCCGAGGACGTGCCGCGGCCGGTGTCGATCCACGGCGTCGAGATCGATCCCGCCCGCCACACGGCCCGCATCCGGGGTCGCGCCGTGGAACTCACGAACCAGGAGTTCAATCTGCTGCTGCTCTTCAGCGAGCATCCGGGGATCGTGTTCAGTCGGGAGGCGCTCCTCTCGAAGATCTGGAAGGGCGACACGTACGTCACGGTACGCAGCGTGGATACGCTGGTGAAGCGGCTGCGCCACAAGATCGAAGCGGACCCTGCGAACCCATCGCTGATCCTCACGCAGTGGGGCGTGGGGTACAAGCTCGCGGATGTGTGACCAATGGCCGAACGCGCCTGGTATCGAAGCCTCTACTGGCGAATCGCGATCGGTTTCGTGTGCTTTCTCGGCGTCACGCTCGCTATCCAGGCCAGCCTCTTCCTGTGGATCATCGTCCGCGCCGAACGGGATGTTTCCGCGCGCTCGCTCGATGTCTTCGCCTCGATGGTCGCCACCGACGTGGCTGCCGAGATCGAAGCGAACGGCCTGACCAACGTCGAGCGTCATCTTGTCGACCGTTACGGCAGCCTGCCTCGGCCGATCTGGGTGATCATGAACGACGGCGCGGTGATCTCCGGACGCTGGGGGCCGCCGCCTCCGGGCCTGGTCCGACGCCTGCGCCTGCGATCGCGGTCTGGCGGGTCGCTGCTTCCTCCCGGCACGGATGAAGGTTTTGGTCTTCTCCGGCTGCGGCGGACCGCGGGGGCTTCGGTCGTCGTGGGCGGCCGCCCCGTCGGCACAGTGATCGTTCAGGCCGGTCGTCCATCCGAGCTCGTGGCGCGCGAAATCGGGCCGATGCTGCTGCTCATCGCGCTCAGTCTCGTGATTGGCGTTGGGGCGCTGGCCTCGGTGCTCATCTTCCGCCCAGCCAGCCGTCGGCTGCGGGAACTGGCCGACACCGCCCGCCGGCTGGGAGCCGGCGATACGACGGCACGCGCGCCCGAAACGGGCGGCGACGAAATCGCAGGCGTCGCCAGGGCCTTCAACCAGATGGCGGGCGACCTTGTCCACCGCGCGGAAGCACTGCAGACCTCCGACCGCGTGCGCCGCCAGTTGCTCGCCGACGTGTCTCACGAGCTGATGACGCCGCTCACGGCCATCCGCGGCTACCTCGAGACGCTCGAGATGCCGTCGATCGCTCTCGATGACGGGACCCGCGGCCGGTACCTCGGAATCGTGAGGGAGGAATCGCTGCGTCTCGAGCGCATCATCGGCGACCTCCTCGACCTTGCCCGGCTCGAGGCGGGCGGCAGCGCGTTCACCATGGAGGATGTGCCAATCGGACAGATCTTTGCCCGCGTGCTGGCGCGCCACGAGCACGCGTCGCGCGAGGGCGGCGTCGCGCTGGAGGCCCGGGGCGACCAGACCATTCTTGCGCGCGGCGACCCGCTGCGCCTCGAACAGGCGCTGCAGAACCTGGCGGCCAACGCGCTGCGCCACACCCCGTCCGGCGGCCGCGTCGTCCTGGGCGTCGAGCGGCGAGGCGAGTCGGTGGTGCTGTCGGTGCAGGACAGCGGGGCGGGTATCCAGCCGGAGCACCTGCCCCACGTGTTCGATCGTTTCTACAAGGCCGACGCCTCGCGTGCGGAAGAGTCTGGCGCCGGCAGCGGCATCGGCCTCTCCATCGTGAAGGCGATCGTCGAACGACACGGCGGACGAATCTCCGTCCGCAGTGCGCCCGGCGTCGACACCGTCTTCGAGATCGTCCTGCCCGACGACGACGCGCGGTTGTCGTAGAAGCGAAAGGGGTCGGGCCGCTACTCCAGCTTCTCCAACAACACCTGCATCTCCGCGTCGGTCTTGAGCTCGGTCTGGATCGAAAAGGCACCGAATGAGCTGGCGAGCGATCGGGCCAGCATCCTCTCCACGTTGTTGTTCACCACGCCGGTCAGGGTCACGCGCCCATTCTCCACGACGATGTGGATCGGCGGATTCGCCATCGCGGCGTATTGCCAGAACGCCGGGTTGCCGTAGATCGCGCGCGCAATCTGGTAGCGCAGGTCGTCGTCGAAGAACGACACCGGCAGCACGTGGATCTCGTTCCGCACCTGTTTGACACCCGCCACCCGCGCAACGCGCCACTCAATCTCCTTCACCTTGAATGGCATCGTCACGTTGCCCTTGAGCGTGACCACTCCCTGATCGACGCTGCCGCTGACGTCGTCGAATACCGTGAATCGGGGATAGGTGATCACTTCCTGCGCGATGTCCTTGAATACCTGGAAGTTCTTCCGCTCCTGCTGCGCCCACACGGTGCTCGAAAGCAGTAGGGCTGTTGCGGCCCCGATGACTACTGTTCTTCTCAACATGGGCATCTCTCCCGGTTGACCTCGATATGACCATTCGAGTCGCGGCCTGCAACCCACGGTATTGCCAATGAGGACACCGCGAGTGACCGGTCTGGAATTCCATGCGGGCGCTGGCAGTCGATCACCGAGAGGGCAAAGCACATGCCAGATGGAGAGGCCGGAAAGCAGGCGAAATACCGGGAGGAAGCAGGGGCCTTCGCGTCAGGTGTGCTCTGGAAGGGACAGGCGCAGCTACTCGCGCAACCAATAGGCCGTCGCCATTCCCGCCACCAATAGGAAGAGCTGCTTGAACGCGCTGGCGTCCACCCTGCCCTTGTGCAGGTCCGGCATCAGGTCGGCCATCGAAATATAGAGAAAGCTCGCGGCGGCAAATGTCAGGGCGTAGGGCAGGACGCCCGGCACGCGATCGAAGGCCAGGAACGCTGCGATGGTCCCGGCAACGGCGCCGGCAGCCGACAGGATGCTGAGCCCGAGTGCGGGACCGCGACGATAACCGGCGTGGAGCAGGACGGCAAAATCGCCGACCTGCTGAGGAACCTCGTGCAGGGCCACCGCGATGGCGGTACTGACGCCGAGCGGAAGCGATGTCTGGACCGCCGCGCCGATGGCCACGCCGTCAACGAAGCTGTGGAAGCCGTGACCGATGAGTACCAGCGCACCGGGGCGGCCATGCGCCTCGCAGTCTTCGCTGTGGCAGTGGTGCCAGAGCACCAGCTTCTCGAGGACGAAGAAGCTCATGATGCCGGCGAGCAACACCATGCCCGTCCGCGCGGCGCTGAGGTCGCCAAGGACCTCGGGCAGAATCGAGAGCAGGGCCACGCCGAGCAGGGTGCCGACAGCGTAGCTGACGAGGTGCGGCACCAGCGCCATCCGGGACTTTGGCTCGAGCAGAAGGAGGCCGGCGGCCAGGAAGAGGCTGCCGAAACTGCCGAGGACGCTCAGGGCGAGTGCCGCCGCAAATAAACGCACGTCAGGATCATAAGCCACACCACAGCCGGGAGTCGACAGCACAGCCGCCTTCGGGTGTATTCTCGAACGTACTCCTGCCGTCGCGAGGTCGTTCATCCTTCGGCGCATATCCACTAGAGAGGCGACATCATGCTGGTCCGCGACATCATGAGCAGTCCCGCGGTGGCCATTCCCGTGGCGACCACGCTGGAGGACGCCTACCGCTTGATGCGCGAGAAGGGCATCCGGCATCTGCCGGTGATCGAGGGCCAGGATCTCGTCGGGGTCATCACCGACCGCGACCTGAGGCTGGCCACCAGTTCGCTCGTTCCGTCGCCGTTCCCGCCCGGGAGCCCCGTCTCGACGGTCATGTCCCGCCCGCCGCTGACGGCGGACGCAGCCGATCCCGTGGAGGACGCCGCCCGCACCATGCGCGAGAAGAAGATCGGCTGCCTCCCGATCGTTGAGGACGGACGGCTGATTGGCATCATCACGGGGCTGGACCTGCTGGACGCGCTGATGCGGATGACGGGAGCGGACAAGCCCTCGGGTCGCCTCGAGGTGCGCCTGCCGGATCATCCGGGGGAGCTGGCGCGTCTGACCGTCACGCTCAGCCAACGGGGCCTCAACGTCCACTCGATCCTCACGTATCCCGACGGGCCGAACTCGGTCCGGACCGTGCTGCGCATCGGGTCGATGGAGATCCGGGCGCTCGCGCACGACTTGCGTCGCGATCGATTCGAGGTCGTCTGGCCGCCGGAGAAGCCATGCCCTCGGTGATCTTCCATCCGGCGTACTCGCGCTACTCCTTCGGTGACGCGCATCCGTTCAGCCCCGTGCGCGTCGAGATGATGCTCGATCTGCTCGAGGCACTGGACCAACCCGCCCGCGTGATGGCCCCTGAACCGGCGACCCGCCAGGATCTTCTCCGCGTGCACTCGGAGTACTACGTGCGCCGCGTGGAAGCCCTGAGCGCCGGAGAGGAGGTGCCCGACTGCCAGGACTACGGGCTGGGCACACCCGACACCCCCGCCTTTCGGGGCATGGACGAGGCCGCTCGATGGCTCGTGGGCGGCACCCTGCACGGCGCGCGCCTCATCTGCGAGGGCGGCGAGAAGCGCGTCCTTCAACTCGGCGGGGGACTGCACCACGCCCGCCGCAATTACGCCTCCGGGTTCTGCGTCTACAACGATCTCGCGATCGCAATCGACTACCTGACCAGACACGGCCTGTGGGTAGCCTATCTCGACATCGACGTGCACCACGGTGACGGGGTGCAGCAGATCCTGTACGAAGACAAGCGGGTGATGACGATCAGTCTCCACGAGTCGGGCCAGTTCCTCTTTCCCGGCACCGGGTCGGTCCACGAACTCGGCTCCGGGCTGGGTCGCGGCCTCAAACTGAATTTGCCGCTCGAGCCGTTCACCGAGGGGGAGAGCTACCTCGAAGTCTTCGACCAGGTCGTGCCGGCGGCCCTCCGACAGTTCCGGCCGGGCGTCCTCGTCGTCCAGGCGGGGGCCGACGCCCACTTCGACGATCCGCTCGCGGATCTGATGTTGACGACCTACGACTACGAGGCCATATTCCGGCGCATCCTCGAATGGGCGGACCTGTTCACCGCGGGACGGGTGCTGTTCACGCTAGGCGGGGGGTACGCGCTCCGCGCGGCGCCGCGCGTGTGGACGATTCTCCACCTCCTGATCCACGATCTCCGGGTGGTCGGCGATCTTCCGGAGCCCTGGCGGCGAAAGTGGAAGGCGACGCTCGAGGACAGAGTGCCGGCCGCGCTGCACGACCCGACTCCGAGTCGGTTCGACATACCCAACCGCGAGGAGATTGCGCACCGCAATCGGCAGACGGCCCAGCGACTGCTCGAGGGCGCGCGCCCATACTGGTTCTGATTCGCGCGACGGCCGACCGGCGTGATGAGCGAGTCGCCCGGCGGGGGAGGTGCCCATGTTCCGAATCATTCCCGGCGGCGAGCACTTCAGCGAATACGCCCTCTTGCGTGACGGAGAGAGCGTCTACCTGCGCTCGACCACCCCGGCCGACGTCCCCGCCGTCGAGGCGCTGATGCAAAGCGTCTCTCCCGAGAGCCTGCAACTGCGGTTCATGGGCGCCGTCTCCTACGTGGCGCGCAGCGTCATCGAGAGCATGTGCGGGGGAGATCCTCGCGAGCGGCTCGGCCTGCTGGCCATTGTTGGCCAGGGTGCGGACGCCCGCGTCATTGCCATCGGCAACTACGTCTCCCTCGGGGTTCTCGGGAAGGCCGAGGTCGCGTTTCTGGTCCACGACGAGTATCAGGGGCGGGGCATCAGCACGCTGATGCTGGAACGGCTGGCCGGGATTGCGGCCGGCAACGGGTTCATTGGCTTCGAGGCCGAGGTCCTCTACGAGAACCAGGCGATGCTCAACGTGCTGCGAGATTCGGGCTTCGAGGTGTGCCAGGCGTACGAGGGCAGCAGCATTCACGTGCAGTTCCCGGTCGAGGGGCTGGCCTCCCTCCGGGAGCGCGTCGAGTTGCGCGATCGCATCGCCGCGGCCAACTCCCTCGTCCCGCTCCTTCAGCCCCGCACGGCGGCGGTGGTCGGGGCCTCGCGCGACCCGGCCGCCGTGGGCAGCATGATCTTCCGCGCCATCCTGCGGAGCAATTTCGCGGGCACCGTCTATCCGGTCAACAACCAGGCCGTGTCGGTCAACGGAGTGCGCGCCTACGCCTCGGTGAGCGCCCTGCCCGAACGCGCGGACCTCGTAGTTGTCGCCGTTCCCGCCGGCAGCGTGCTGGAGGTGGCGGGCGATGCCCTCCGCTCCGGGACCAAGGGCCTGCTGGTCGTCACATCGGGCTTCGCCGAGACGGGCCCCGAGGGGGCGGCGCTGCAGAAGGAACTGCTGGATCTCGTACGCTCGCACGGCGCGCGGCTCATCGGCCCCAACTGTCTGGGCCTGTTGAACACCCATCCGGACGTCAGCCTGAACGCCAGCCTGGCGCCCACGATGGCGCCGCGCGGCCGCATCGGCTTCTACTCGCACTCCGCGGCCCTGGGGCTCGTGATCCTGGACTACGCGGCCGAACGCGGCCTGGGGTTCTCCACGTTCGTCTCTGCGGGCAATCGCGCCGACGTCTCGGGCAACGACGTGTTGCAGTTCTGGGAAGAGGACCCGTCCACCGACGTCGCCGTGCTCTACCTGGAGACGTTCGGGAACGCCCGACGCTTCACGCGCGTCGCGCGCCGCATAGCCTGCCGCAAGCCCGTGCTGTGCGTGAAGAGCGCCCGGAGCCGGGCCGGCCGCGACGCGGCCCGGGCGCACATCGCTGCCGCGGTGGCCCACAGCGACCCAAACGTGGACGTGCTCTTCCACCAGGCGGGCGTGATCCGCGCCGACACGCTCGAGGAGATGTTCGACGTGGCTGCGCTGCTCGCGCACCAGCCGTTACCGCGAGGCAGGCGGGTGGCGGTGGTCAGTAACTCCGGCGGCGTCCTGACGATTTGCGTTGACGCTTGCGAAGCGCGCGGCCTGGTCACAGCCTCACCCGGCGTCATCGACGTGGGCCCGTTCGCCACCGTCGAGGCCTACGAGAGCGCCGTGCAGACGGCGATGGAACAAGACGAAATCGACGCCCTCATCGCCATCTACGCGTGCGTCGGCAACTGCGATCCGGACGTGGTGGGACGCGGCATCCGTCGCGGCGTGCTCCGCGCCGAGCGGACGACCGGCACTCCCAAGCCGACGCTCCTGTGCCTGATGGGCGCGCAGCGGGCGGTGCGGCTGGGGGCCGAAGGCGCGAGCGAGCTCGAGTCGCGCCACGTGTTCCCGTCGTACAGATTCCCCGAATCCGCGGCGCGGGCGCTGTCTCGCGCCGTCCAGTATGCCGACTTCCGTGCGCAGCCGGCGGGACGCGTGCTGTGGTACGAGGACGTCGATGCCGCCGCGGCGCGACAGGAGGTTCGGGCGCTGGTGAGCCACGAGGCCGACGAAGTTGTCTGGCTCGAGGGCGAGCGCGCCACAGGCGTGCTCCGCTCTTTCGGCGTCCGGACCGTCACCGCCGCCGACGTGGTGTGTTCCCTGGGCACGGGCGACGCCACGCTCGAGGTCCGGTCGGATCCCAGTTTCGGTCCCCTCCTCTGTCTGCTGCGGGCCGGCAGGGACCCGGTGGTTCGCATCACACCGCTGACCGATCGTGACATCCGCGATGTCCTGCAGGCGGCAGGTTTGCCGGCCGACCACGGCGTGGAGGAACTCCTGGGGCGGGTTTCGCAGATGATTGAGGAACTGCCTTGGCTGTGCGGCATGACCGCACGGATTCACGGTCTGGTGGATCAGAGCGGACCGACCGGGGCGCTCCTCGGTGCCGGCGTCAGGATGGGAATCTGCCGGCACGACGCGGGGCTCCTGTAGGGCCGCCCTGATCCCCGATCCCTACTCTTCCACCCCGAAGCGCTTGAGGTCCTCCGGCCCTTCCTGTGCCTTCTTCTTCTCCTTGCCTTGCACGGCCTGGCGGATCTGCTCGACGACGTCCGGATTGGCCAGCGTCGTGATGTCACCCGTGTCGAGCGTGTTGGAAATGGCCGCCAGGACCCGGCGCATGATCTTCCCGGACCGGGTCTTGGGCATGTCCGGGACGATGTGCACCTGCTTGGGCCGCGCAATCTTGCCGATCATCGTCTCGAGCGTGGCGATGATCCGGTCGGTGATCTCCTTGCTCGGCGCGTAGCCCGGTTTCAGGGCGACATAGATCTCCGGCACGCGGCCCTTGATCTCGTCCACCACCGGCACGACCGCCGCCTCCGCGACTTCCGGCACTGTCAGGCACGCGGACTCCAGTTCCTTGGTGCCCAGTCGATGCCCGGCCACGTTGATGACGTCGTCCACGCGGCCGAGGATGCGGAAGTAGCCGTCGGCCGCCAGCATGGCGCCGTCCGCCGCAAAGTACGGCCAATCGTGCCAGTCCTTGCTCTTGGGGTTCCGGCAGTACTTGGCGTAGTACTGGCGGACGAAGCGATCCCGGTCGCCCCAGATCGTCTGGAAGATACCCGGCCACGGGTTCTTGATGCAGATGTTGCCCGCCTTGCCCGTTCCGGCCTGCATCTCCTCGCCCTTCTCGTCGTAGATGACCGGGAAGATCCCGGGCACGCCAGGTCCGGCGCTGCCGGGTTTCATGGCGTCCATGGCGGGCTTCGTGCTGCACAGGAACCCACCGTTCTCCGTCTGCCACCAGGTGTCCACGATTACCGCCTCGCCCTTCCCGACGGTGTGGTAGTACCACCTCCAGACCTCCGGCTCGATCGGTTCGCCCACGGTGGTCATGTGCTTGAAGTGGTAGTGGTACTTCTTCGGCTCCTCGGGCCCGGCCTTCCGCAACATCCGGATGGCAGTCGGCGACGTGTGGAAGATGTTGACGCCGAGGCGTTCGGCGATCCGCCAGACGCGTCCCGCATCCGGATACGACGGCACGCCCTCGTAGATGACCGATGTGGCGGCCAGCGCGAGCGGCCCGTAGACGATGTACGAGTGGCCCGTGATCCACCCGATGTCCGCCATGCACCAGTACGTGTCCTCCGGGTGGATGTCCTGGATGTACTTGGAGGTGCCGGTGACGTAGGCCAGATAGCCGCCGGTGCGATGCTGGCAGCCCTTCGGCTTCCCGGTGGTGCCGCTCGTGTACATCAGGAACAGCGGCGCCTCGGCGTCCATCGGCACCGGCTCCACCCGTGCCCGGCGATGCTGCTTCAGCACGTCGTCCACGAAGAAGTCGCGGCCCGCCACCATGGGCGCCGCCGAGCAGTACTTCCCGGGGTACCGCCTCCAGACCAGGACCTTGTCGATCTTCTGGCCCTCCTTCTCCGACGTCGCGACCGCGATTTCAGCCGCGGCCTTGTGATCGATCAGCTTGCCGCTGCGGCAGTAGCCGTCCATGTAGATGAGCACGCGGCTGCCCGAGTCCGCCGCCCGCATGCCGCACGCCTCGCCGCTGAACCCGCCGAAGACGACCGAGTGGACGACGCCCAGGCGCGCGCACGCCAGCATGGTGATGGGCAGCTCAGCGATCATCGGCATGTGAATCGTGACGCGGTCGCCGGCCCTGAGCCCCGCGAAGTCGCGCAGCAGCGCCGCAAACTCGTTCACGCGGACGTACAGTTCCGGGTAGGTGATCGTCACGGGATCTTCGTCTTCCGGCTCCGGCACTGAAATCAGCGCCGCCTTGTTCCGGTATTTCGGCAGGTGGCGATCGATGCAGTTGAAGCTCACGTTGAGCTTGCCGCCCACGAACCATTTCCAGAATGGCGGGTCGTTGGTGTCGAGCGTCGTGTGCCAGCGCTCGTACCAGGTCAGCATCTCCGCGTATTCGTTGAAGCACTCCGGAAAGTGTCTTTCGCTGAAGCGCTCGTTGACCGAGGGATCGGCGAGGTTCGCCTGGGAGACGAACGCCGCCGGGGGCTTGTAGTACTCCTCCTCCTTCCAGTGCACCGCGATCTGGGCTTCAGTGGTGTCGGCAACTGCGGGGTTGGAATCCGCCATGAGGTATCCTCCGTTCGTTGCAGCAGGGTGAACAGCTCACTTGCCGGCCTCGTGGCCGGCGCGGGGTCAGGCGCGCACGCCCGCTGGCGGCGACCCGACGAAGGTCATGACGAAGAACACCACCCCCAGCACAGTGAAGGTGGTGCACCAGGGGTGCGACGAACACGCTCCACGCGTAGAGCGAGCCGAGCGCGAGGTTCATGAAGAGCCCGCCAACGACGCGCCACCATCGGCTGATGCAGACTTCAGCGTTCGTGCCAGCCGCAGTTGCCACTCCGACCTCGCTCCATCTCCGTGGGCTGCCGGTTGACGCGAGTCCACGATCGACGAATAGGGCAGGGGTCCAACGGAGGGTGAACGGCCCGGCGCGCGAGAGAAGAACGGCTTTATGGAGGATAAGAACTCATAGTAGCCAATCGATTCCAGACTGCCAAGTCAAAGAATTTGCCGGCTCATCGATTCACTGAACGTCCTGGCTTTTGGACTTGCATCCCGGGCTCGGCGTTGTGACACTAGAAAAATCCGGTCAGGACAACCGCGCCCACGCTCACCCGGGTCTCTGCGCCGATGAAAGGGAGAAGGACATGAGACGAGCCCCCGCTGTGATGGTGATCGCGTCTGCCGGATTGTGCCTGGTGATCGGTGCGCCCCGGCCCGCCGCCGCCCAGTGGCAGATCGACAGCAAGGACGGGAAGGCCAACATCAAGATCGGGTTCCTCGCGCAACCACAGTTCGAAGTGCTCGACACGCCAGACACCACGAGCCAGTCGACGAACGTGTACCTGAGACGGATCCGCATCATGTTCGGCGGGAAGCTCTCGGACAAGTGGACGTTCTTCTTCGAGACCGACAGCCCGAACGTCGGGAGGGCGACGGGTGACAAGACGAGCAATCCGACCGGCGCGAAGGATGCGGGATCCGTCTACATCCAGGACGCCTACTTCACTTACAACGAGGGCGACGCGTTCAAAGTGGACGCCGGGATGATCCTCACCCCGCTCGGGCACAACCACAATCAGTCAGCAGCAACGCTGCTGCCGGTGGACTACGGCCCCTATACCTTTACCGAGGGCGCGGCGCTCGGGTCGAGGGTGGGCCGCGATTACGGCGTGCAGCTGCGCGGATACCCGCTGAAGCAACACCTGGAGTACCGCCTCGGCGTGTTCCAGGGCGCGCGCGGCGTCGAGGCGCGAAACGGCCTCAGGGTTGCGGGCCGGGCGGTGTGGTATCCGTTTGCGGCCGACACCGGGTTCTTCTACGGCGGCACCTCCCAGGGCACCAAGCGTGTGGTTGGCATCGGCGCCGGCTTCGACACGCAAAAGGAGTATCACGCCTACGCGGCCGACGTGTTCATCGAGCAGCCGCTCAACAAGGGAGAGCAGGGGCTGACCGCCCAGTTCAACTGGATGCGGTTCGACGGCGGAACGTTCCTCCCGACTCTGGCCAAGCAGGACGAGATCCTCTTCGAGGCCGCGTTCCACGTTTTGAAAGGCAAGGTCTCGCCGCTCGTGCAGTATTCGCGGAAGACATTCGACAACCCGCTGACGCCGGAGCAGAGCGTGTGGCAGGCAGGCGTCGCGTACTGGATGGCGGGCCACCAGCGAAACATCAAGGTGACAGCCGGCCGCCAGCACGTCGACGAGCAACCGGACCGCACGCAGGTGCTGGTGCAACTGCAGGTCTTCTACTTCTAGCCGGCTGGCGACCGAGGCCCGGGCAGGCCTATTTCCTGAGTCCCTCGGTGAACCGTTGCCCGTCGCGGTCGGCGAGCACGCGAACCGGATGGAATCCGGCAGCTTCGAGCAGCCGGGCGGCGCCGCCTTCGGCGCGAAAGGCATCGTGGCCAGCGGGTTGGCCGCGGAACAGGCCAAGCAGGGTCCTCGGCCGACCCTCGACCACCACCAGCCGGCCGCTCGTGCGCAAGGCGCGATGAAGCGATTGCGTCAGTGCGGCCCGCTGCGAGCGGTCGAGACCGGTGAGGAACACCGGGCCGGCATCCACCACCGCGACGTCGAATTCGCCGTCACCCACGGGGAGGGTGGGCAACGCGCCGTGCTTCACCTCCTCCAGCAGGACCCCGGCGGCGGCAGCCGCTGCCTCGACCCGGGCGGCCGCTTCCTGGGAGCCGACGACCACGGCACACCGGCCGGTCAGGCCCACCTTCCCGGCCAGCTGCACGAACAGCGGGGCATCGTCACCCACCAACAGCAGACGTTCGCCCATCCGCACTCCCGTCATGACGAGGGCAAGCGCGTAGGGTCCCGGGCGATCGCGGTTGAAGAGGAAATCGCGGAAATTGGACATAGGGCCCTGTCAACTCATTGGACACCGAAACGGCCGCGCGGGCTCCGAGAGGCAACGGGACAATCGCTCATGATATAGTTCCAATTCGTGAAACAACCAGTTGAAATCGCCCCGCCTCAGGGAAAACTCGGCATCATGCTCGTCGGCCTCGGGGCCGTCAGCACGACGTTCATCGCCGGCGTCATGGCGGTCCGCAAGGGGATCGGGCAGCCGATCGGCTCGCTTACACAGATGGGCACGATCCGTTTGGGCAAGCGTACCGAGGCGCGCACACCCCTCATCAAGGACCTCGTGCCACTGGCTTCGCTCGACGACATCGTGTTCGGCGGGTGGGACATTTTCGAAGACAACTGCTACGAGGCCGCGGCCACTGCGGGTGTGCTCGAACCGTCGCTGCTCGCTCAAATCAAGCCGGAGATGGAGGCGATCAAGCCGTGGCCGGCGGTGTTCGACCGCTATTACGTGAAGCGCCTGGACGGGCCGAACGTCAAGAAGGGCGCCAACAAGATGGACCTGGCCGAGCAGGTTCGCGCCGACATCCGCCGGTTCAAGCAGGAGAACAAGCTGGATCGCCTCGTGATGATCTGGTGCGGGAGCACCGAGATCTTCATGACCGAGTCGGAGGCGCACCAGTCGATCGAGGCGTTCGAGAAGGCGCTGCGGACCAACGACGTGAGTATTCCGTCGAGCATGATCTACGCCTACGCCGCGCTGAAGGAGGGCATTCCCTACGCCAACGGCGCGCCGAACCTGACGGTGGACATCCCGGCGCTGATGGAACTGGCGCAACAGAACGGGTGCCCGATTGTGGGCAAGGACTTCAAGACCGGTCAGACGCTGCTCAAGACCGTCATCGCACCAGGATTGAAGGCCCGTCTCCTCGGCGTCAAGGGATGGTACTCGACGAACATCCTCGGCAACCGTGACGGCGAGGTACTCGACGATCCCGAGTCGTTCAAGACGAAGGAAGAGAGCAAGAAGTCGGTACTCGACTACATCCTGCAGCCCGACCTGTACCCGCAGTTGTACAAGGACCTGTGTCACGTCGTGCGGATCAACTACTACCCGCCGCGCGGTGACAACAAGGAAGGCTGGGACAACATCGACCTCGTGGGGTGGCTCGGCTACCCGATGCAGTTGAAGATCAACTTCCTCTGCCGCGACTCGATCCTCGCGGCCCCGATCGTGCTGGATCTCGTATTGTTCCTCGACATGGCCTCGCGCGCGGGCCTGAGCGGCATCCAGGAGTGGCTGTCGTTCTATTTCAAGAGCCCGATGCACGCCCGCGGCCTCTACCCTGAGCACGACCTGTTCATCCAGTCGATGAAGCTGAAGAACACGCTGCGCTACCTCGTGGGCGAGGACCTGATCACGCATCTCGGACGGGAGTACTACGACTGACGGTGGGGCCCAGTGGCCCCATCGTCACGCGACTGAGGCTCCATGCAGTCTTCCAAGCTCCAACCCGCCCTGCTCGGCGGACTCGTGCTCGGAGTCCTGTCCGCCCTGCCGATCGTCAACATGGGGAATGCCTGCTGCTGCTTGTGGGTGATCGCGGGCGGCGCGGTAGCGGCCTACCTGCTCCAGCGCAGCCAGCCGGCACCAATCACGGCCGGCGAGGGGGCCGCGGTCGGCTTCCTGGCCGGCGTCATCGGGGCGGTCGTCTGGCAGGTGCTCGCCGTTCCCGTCACGATCATGGTAGGGCCGATTCAAGCCAGGATGCTCGATCGACTGCTCAATACCGGCAATCTTCCCGACAACGTGCGTCCGATCTTCGAGACGTTACGGGAGAACGCCGGGTTCAGCATTGTCCGTTTCATCATCGGCGGCTTCTTCACGCTGATGGTCAGCATCATCTTCTCGACGATCGGCGGCCTGATTGGCGCGGCTTTGTTCCGCACGAGGACCCCGCCGCTCCCTCCACCTGACCCGCAGGGTTTCGCCACGCCGTGATTCCCGGCGGTTGGCGGAACCGGTTCTGGCCGGGCGCGGTGACGGGCCTCGCGCTGCTCGCCGCGGTGTGCGGTCCAGCCTCATCCGGCGGACAGGCAGACGGCCACTCGGCTGCGCCCCTCGCGCCGGCATTGCCGCCGGTAGGGCGAGCTGGCGCCCTCCCCGCCACGCTGCCCGGACCAGGAACATTCGGGTCAGCGGCGTCGTATTCTCTGGGTAGGTTTGCGGAGAGGACCTCTGTACCGATGGCACTGATTGAAACGCACGACCTCTGGAAGTCCTACGTGATGGGCAGCGAGGAGATCCACGCCCTCAGCGGCGTCACGCTCACCATCGATCGCGGCGAATACGTGGCCATCATGGGACCGTCCGGGTCCGGCAAGTCCACGCTGATGAACCTGATCGGATGCCTCGACACCCCGAGCAAGGGCAGCTACCTGCTGAACGGCAAGCAGGTGGGCCAGATGAACGACGACGAACTGGCGAGGATTCGGAACGAGGAGATCGGCTTCGTCTTCCAGACCTTCAACCTGCTGCCTCGCGCCACGGCGCTCCACAACGTGGAGTTGCCGCTGGTCTACGCCGGCGTGCCGTCTGGCGTGCGTCTGGAACGGGCCCGGGCCGCTCTCCAGAAGGTCGATCTCGGGGACCGCATGACGCATCGGCCCAACCAACTGTCCGGCGGGCAGCGCCAGCGAGTCGCGGTCGCCCGCGCCCTGGTCAACAACCCCTCGATCCTGCTGGCCGACGAGCCGACCGGCAACCTCGACTCGAAGACCGGTATCGAAATCATGGCGCTGTTCGAGCGGCTGCACCACGCTGGCAACACCATCGTCCTGGTCACCCACGAGGCCGACATCGCCGCCCACGCGTATCGCGTGCTGCACATCAGGGACGGGAAGATCGAAGACGACGTGCGCCGAGCCGCCTGACGCGCGCCTGCTAGACCGCCGCCCAGTGCCCGGCTGCCATCTGCCTGAGCGGCGCGTGCAGGTCCACTCCCTCGGGATTCCAGTCAATCCGCAGTGTCTGCGCGTCCGGGTCGGGAATCGGGATGGCCGAGAGCAGCGCGCGAGTGTAGGGGTGCGCCGGATCGCGGAACAGCGCAGCCGTCTCTCCCATCTCCAGAATCCGACCGCGATACATGACGGCGACCCGGCTGCAGATGTGTTCCACGAGGCGAAGGTCGTGCGCGATGAACAGGTACGTGAGCTTCAGGCGCTCCTGGAGGTCCATCAGCAGGTTGATCACCTGTGCCTGGACCGAGACGTCGAGCGCCGATACCGGTTCGTCGGCGACGATCAGCGACGGGTCGAGCGCGAGGGCCCGTGCGAGGCCGATTCGCTGGCGCTGACCGCCGCTGAACTCGTGCGGGTAGCGCTCGAGGTGCGCCGGATCGAGCCCGACGAGGCGGAACAGCTCCGCGACGCGGTCGCGCCGCTCCGCCTTCGTGCCCAGCTCGTGGATGACCAGCGGTTCTTCGACGATCGTCCGCGCCCGCATTCTCGGGTTGAGCGACGAGTAGGGATCCTGGAAAACGATCTGCATGTCGCGCCGGGCGCGGCGCAGCTCTTCGCGCGACAGCGCGAGCACGTCGCGGTCCTGGAACCACACCTCGCCGGACGTCGGTTCGACCAGCCGGAGGATGCACCGCCCGGTCGTGGTCTTTCCGCTCCCTGACTCTCCCACGAGACCGAAGGTTTCCCCCGGCTCGATCGCAAAGCTCACCGAATCGACCGCCCGGACCACGGCCGGACGTCCCCACCAGCCGCGGCTGCGGCTGAACTCCTTCACGAGGTTGCGCACGGTTAGAAGAGGCATATAGAAGAGGCATACCGCAAGGACAACGGAAAACGGTCGCCAGCAGCAACCGGCTGTCAGCTGTCGGCTGGCCGATGGCGGCCGATCGCAACGAAGCAGCGAACCTCGCGATCCGGCCCGATGGCGGCGCTCCCCGGTGGTTCCAGTCGACACTCCGGAAGCGCTTCCGTGCATCGCGGCGCGAACGCGCAACCGCGCGGCAATTCGGTGAGCGGTGGCACGGTGCCTTCGATCGCTGTCAGCCGCTTGCCGGTGCCGACCCCGGGGATCGATGCCAGCAAGGCCTTCGTGTAGGGATGCGCGGGTGACCGATACACCTCCCTCACCGGTCCCTGCTCGACGATTCTGCCAGCGTACATGATGGCAATCCGATCGGCGCTGCCTGCGATGATGCCGAGGTCGTGGGAGATCAGCAGCATCGACAGGTCGAACGCCGCGCGCATCTCGCGGAGCAGATCGAGGATCTGCGCCTGTATCGTGACGTCCAGGGCGGTGGTCGGCTCGTCGGCGATGACGAGCGACGGCCGGCAGGCCAGCGCCATCGCGATCAGGACGCGCTGCCGCATCCCCCCGGAGAGCTGGTGCGGGTAGTCGTGTACGCGGCGATCGGGTTCGGCGACGCGCACCGCGTCGAGCAGTTCGACGGCCCGCCGTCTTGCCCCGGCCCTGGTCGCGAAGCCATGCACCAGCATCGCTTCCGCGATCTGATCGCCAACCGTGAAGACCGGGTTGAGCGCGGTCATGGGTTCCTGGAAGATGAGTGCGATCCCGGCGCCGCGGACCTTGCGCATCTCCCGTTCCGGCAGCGTCATCAGGTCGCGTCCCTGGAAGAGCACGCGGC
The DNA here is from genome assembly GCA_036381995.1 of Vicinamibacterales bacterium. Lineage (GTDB taxonomy): Bacteria > Acidobacteriota > Vicinamibacteria > Vicinamibacterales > Fen-181 > FEN-299. The sequence continues at coordinate 21,421 of DASVIS010000063.1, forward strand.
CGCCGGCAAGGCGTCCGGGCGGTTGCACGAGCCGGAGGATGGAGAAGGCGGTCATCGACTTGCCGCTGCCCGATTCTCCGACCAGGCCAAGGGTCTCTCCCTTGCGCACCTCGAAACTCACATCGTCCACGGCGCGCAGGGCGCGGCCACCCACGTCGAAGACGGTGGTCAGGTGCTGGACCTCGAGCAGGGCGGACGATGATCCGGTCATGAGGTTCGACAATCACGGACATTCTACGCGAACACGAGCCGCCGCCACGGCGAAAGGCACCAGGCAGGGCAGAGGCTCCGCCCGCCATGCCCAACGCCATGCCGCAGTGAGGGGACCGCGGCCTGCACGCTCAATGGACGGTGGGACCGCTGCCGCGCGGGGAACGAATCACAAGTGAGGTGTCGGTTCCTTGACACCCAGGGATCCGACCCGTAGAATGCGACCCACCAGGGGGCATTCGAGTTCATCCATGGAGGGTTCGGGGCCGAACCCAGCCGGCGGCCGGGAAGGGAAACAGCCGTGGACGAAGCTGTCAACCGTTACGCTCGAGAACTCATCGAGGCGATCAATGCCGCCGTGGCTCAGGACCCCGCCGTCCAGGCGTGCCGTGAACGCGCGCGTGCTGCCGGATTCGAACTGAAGATCTCTCTCGAAGCGGTAGTCGGGGCGGTGAACCGGAACCCGCCGGCCGCCCGGGCCGCGGCGGTCGTGGTGCCCCCTTCGCACCGGCTGATGCCTGCGCGACGGCCCTACGAGACGACCGCGGCGGACCGGAGATTCCTCCGGTCCCTTCGGATTGCCACCGCGGAAACACCAGAAGAGGTGTAGGGCCCGCCCTGCGTTCCTCATCCCAGCTGGTTGAACGCCTCGCGCCCGGCGAACCGCGCCTGCGCGCCCAGTTCCTCTTCGATTCGTAGCAGCTGATTGTACTTGGCCACCCGATCCGAGCGGCTCGCCGAGCCCGTCTTGAGCTGGCCGGCGCCCGTACCCACGGCCAGGTCGGCGATCGTGGTGTCCTCGGTTTCGCCAGATCGGTGCGAGATCACCGTGGTGTAGCCGGCCTCGCGCGCCATGGCCATGGCGTCCAGCGTCTCGGTGACCGACCCGATCTGATTGAGCTTGATCAGGATGCTGTTGGCGATCTTTCTTTGTATTCCGCGTTCGAGGATCGACGGGTTGGTGACGAAGATGTCGTCACCGACCAACTGCACCCGGCTGCCCAGTTCACGTGTCAACAACTCCCAGCCCGCCCAGTCGCCTTCGGCCAGGCCGTCCTCGATCGACACGATCGGGTACTGGCCAATCCA
>DASVIS010000064.1:0-1908 GCA_036381995.1 Vicinamibacterales bacterium
ACTTCCTCGAGCCGCACATCTGGATGGCTCAGGCGTCGGACTTCTACGAGCGGTTCCACTACGACTATCCGACCCAGGGCCTGCGCGGCTACCGGATGCTCCAGGAGCACGCCCAGCCGCTCTATGAGGCCGAACGCGACCGCTGGAGTGCCGAGCTCGTGCGGCTCATCCACGAGACCGCCGACCTGTCGATCGAGCTCGATCGGCCGGTCGTGACGACCGAGTGCTGGGCGCTCGTCGAATGGCGCGACCTGCCGGGGCTCGACTGGGCCATGATCAAGGAGCTGTGCGAGCTTGGCGTGCGGACCGCCGCGGAAACGGGCCGCTGGGCGGCGATCGCGACCAGCAACTTCTGCGAGCCGCAGTTCGTCGGGATGTGGCGCGACGTAGCATGGCACCGCGAGCTGACGAGTCTGATCAAACGGTCCGCGGTGGGCTGAGGCTTCAAGCCGATCATAGGCATCCGACCGGGCTCCGGACGGCTGCCATGCCAGGACGCTCTCAGCGCTGCGGCGACAGCCCGGCCTGAATCCGCGGTCTCGTAACCGGCGATAATGGCAACCGGGAGTGGCTTCAGGGCGTCCACCGGAATCGCGCGGAAACAGAGGGAGGGGTCATTGAGCACCGGCGGACGTCTGCGCGCCCGGCGCGCACTCGGGTTGATGCAGTCGCGGCGCTCGGCCGCCGAGTCGTCGTTTGTCTGGTCCGCACGATGAGCCACGCCCAGACGGCGTTTCGGCTGGTGCGCAGTCGGCGGGTGGTCGCCTGGGTGGCCTCAGCAGTTGTGGCGGCGGTAGTAGTCCTGGCCGCGTTCGCTTCCGGCGCGATCGATTCTGCCTCGAAGACACTGGTGTTCATGGGCTTCGACGCGGATCGCGCCCGGCTGATCACGGCCCTCCTGGTCGGGGGAGTGGCCGGGGCCTCAGCTGCGCTGGCGACCAACCGAACTGGTCCGGCAACGGTCGCCGGCCTCGGTGGATTCGCTGCCTTGTTCGGCGGTACGTTCATCTCGCAGACGCGCGGCGCGCTGAACTCCAATGGGACCAACGGCTTCTTCGATCTCAATCAGTGGGCGTTGACGCTGCTGGCGTTGGTGATGTCCGGCGTCATATCGAGCTGGGCCGGGGCAACGCTTGCCGTGGCGGTGCGCCCGCGCTTGACCGAGGCCGGCCGCCTCGTCCTTGACGCTGTCCGGACTCGACGCCTCGACTCGGCGCATCTTCGACTGCCCATGGGCGTGCTGCTTGTGCTGGTTCTGCTCCTCGTCTCCGTGCCGGTCTTCGGCGACATGGTCAACTACACAACCGACGCGAGGATGCTTCATGGCGCGCCACCGCGCTTGGGACTCGTTCACGAAGCCGCGCCCCCGAATGGTGGGCTTGTGACGCCCGGCCCGCTGCCTTCGCGGTCATCTCGCCCGTCGGAGGGAGGCTTGGTCTACACGGCGGATCTGCCGGCCCCTTGGAACAACACGTCGTCCGCCACTGAGCGCGTCGACATCTATCTGCCACCCGGCTACGACCCGAACGGCCAGAAGCGATATCCAGTCCTCTACGAAGCGCCCTTCCCCTACGACCTGTGGGATTCGAGCGTCAACATCGGAGTCGTTCTCAACACGCTCATCGACTCCGGCGCAGTCCCGCCGATGATCGTCGCCTTCGTCAATGACTACAACGCCCTGATCCTCGATACCGAGTGCGCCAACTCGACGGATGGCTCCCAGTGGATGGATACGTTCATCAGTTCGACCGTGGTTTCGTACATGGACTCGAACTACATGACGATCGCGAAGGCGAGCGCGCGTGCCGTGACCGGGTTCTCTGAAGGTGGTTACTGCGCGGCCATCCTGGCCCTCCGCCACCCCGCCGTGTTCGGTACGGCCATCCCGTTCTCGGCCTACTACTTTGC
>DASVIS010000065.1:0-21991 GCA_036381995.1 Vicinamibacterales bacterium
CCAAGCGGGAACCGCTGCGCAAGCGGCCGCGGGCGGGACGGAATGCCCGCGTTCGGGCGCGCGGCCGCCGCTGATTCCTCTGTCCTCGACCATGCTCTGCCACGTCATCATCGGCACCGCCGGCCACATCGATCATGGCAAGAGCGCCCTCGTGCTGGCGCTGACCGGAACCGATCCAGATCGCCTGAAGGAAGAGAAGGCCCGCGGGATCACGATCGACCTCGGCTTCGCGCACTGGACCACCGACGAGTTCGCCATCTCGTTCGTCGATGTCCCCGGCCACGAGCGGTTCGTCAAGAACATGCTGGCCGGCATCGGGGGCATCGACGCGGTCGTGCTGGTCGTCGCGGCCGACGAGTCGGTGATGCCGCAGACGCGGGAACACTTCGAGATCTGCCGTTTGCTCGGTGTGCCCGACGGGCTGATCGCGATTACGAAAGCCGATCTGGCCGACCCGGACACGATCGAGTTGGTGAAGATGGAGGCGCGGGACCTGGTCGCCGGGTCGTTTCTCGCGGATGCGCCCATCGTAGCCGTCTCCTCGCGGACCGGCGAAGGCATGGACGGCTTCAGGCAGGCGCTGATCGATCTCGCGCGCCGGGCGCGGCGCCGGGCCGCGACCGGGCCCGTCCGCATGCCTGTCGACCGGGCCTTTTCCGTCAGGGGATTCGGGACCGTCGTCACCGGCACGCTCCTCTCGGGCAGCGTCCGAGTGGACGACGAGCTCGCGATCCTGCCGGGCGAGCGGCGCGTCAAGGTCCGCGGCGTGCAAGTGCACGGAGAGACGGCGGCCGTCGCGCAGGCGGGACAGCGCGTGGCGCTGAACCTGGGCGGAATCGACCTCGATGAAATCGGCCGCGGCGATTCGCTTCTCACGCCGGCAACCCTCGAACCGACGCGGATGGTCGATGCGCGGCTGCAGGTTGTCCCGAATGTCCGGGCGCTCCGCCACGGATCGCGGGTGCGTTTCCATCAGGGCACGAGCGAGATCCTCGGGCGAGTCGCGCTGGCCGCCCTGCTGCCCGGCGATCGTGCCGGCGTTGACTCGGCGGCCGCGCTGGCGCCCGGTGCGGAGGTGACGGGAGGCGGGCACGCCTACGTTCGGCTCCGGCTCGAATCGCCGGCCGTGCTCTCCCGCGGTGACCGGTTCATCCTGCGGGCCTACTCGCCACCGGTGACGATCGCGGGCGGCCTGGTGCTCGACCCGCATCCGGCGCGGGGCGCGATTCGCACGCCGGCGGCACGCACGCGCTTCGAGCGGCTCGACCCCGGCGACAGCGGCGGCGTGGAAGCGGTAGACCGGGCCGTGACCGCCATGGTGAAAGAGCGCGGGGCGGGGGGACTCCCGACCCGGGCGCTGGTCAGCCGCGCAGGGATCGAGCCCGCGGCTATCGGCACGGTCCTCGATCGGCTCACACGGGCGGGCGAGGTGGTCCGGGCCGGGGATGTCCTGGTGTGGCCGCCCGTGCTCGACGCGCTCGGGCGCGACGTGCTGCAGCGGCTGGGCGACCATCACCGCGCTGAGCCGCTTTCCGAGGGCATGCCGAGGGAGGAAGTGCGAGAGCGCGTGTTTGCGAGGTCAGGAGAAGGCGTGTTCGATTACGTGCTCGCCGACCTGCAACAGGCGCGCAAGGTCACTGGCCGCGAGCGCCTCGCGCTGGCCTCGCACCGTATCTCGCTGACGCCCGAAGAGGAACAGGCCCGGCAGGTGACCGAACGGACGTTTCGCGCTGCCGGGCTGAAGCCTCCCGACCTTCGAGACGTGGCACTAGCCCACGGTCTCTCCGGCGAGGTGATGGACCGGGTGACGAAGCTCCTCGTCCGGCAGAAGGTCCTCGTCAAGCTCGACACCGTCTACTTCCACCAGGAGGCGCTCGATCAGCTCAAGCGCGACATGGCGGCGTTGAAGGGTGGGGCACAGGCCGGGCAGGCCCGGATCGACGTCTCCACGTTCAAGGAACGCTACGGCGTCTCTCGTAAGTATGCGATTCCCTTGCTGGAGTACCTGGATCGCGAGCGGGTCACGCGGAGGGTCGGGGACACGAGGACGTGGATCTGACTACGCCCGCGGCCCGGTGTTGTCGTGGTTCTTCGTGGCGTCCTTGAACCCGCGGATGGCCTTGCCAAGGCTTCGGCCGAGTTCCGGCAGGCGATTCGCGCCGAAGACAAGGGCCAGGATGGCCGCGATCAAGAGCAGCTCGGGAATACCAATCTGTCCCATACGTCAGGCCCTCCCAGCGTTCCGGGGCGTTCTCGGATCCACCGGTCGATTGTACGCTACGACAGCATCCCGCGCAGTTGAAGTTGGAGGAGCCGCCAGGCGAGCCCGACTTCGAACGTCGCGAGAAGCCGGCGACGCAGCGACCCGTACGGCTGCCGGCCGGCGATCAGGTCGATCATGATCGCCCGCACGGCGCTGCTCCGATCGAGGGCAGAGACCAAGAGGTCCGAGAAACCGGATGAGAAGAAGCGCTCCTTGAGCGCCGCGGCCCGCTCGAGCTCCGGGTAGATCTCGGCGTTGACACGAGCCTCGTAATCCGACGCGTGATCCGCAGCGCCTTCGAGCGCGTCCGCCGCAAGGTGTCCTGAGCGGAGCGCGAAGAACAGGCCTTCACGCGTCAGCGGGTCGACGAGGCCCGCCGCGTCTCCGAGCAGCATCCATCGGTCGTTCGCCACGGGCTGACGACCGAAATCGGCATACGTGAGCGAGGGAATCGGCCAGCTGTAGGGTTCGAGCGTGGCGCGGTCCGCAATTCCCGCATGGGCGATCCAGGCGAGCGTCGCGGAGCGGAGATCGTTCACATCGGCGATCCGGTCGCCCTGCGCGCACATGCCAATCGCGAGATGGTCGTGGCGGGGGAAGGACCACAGGTAGCCAGGCGGGTCCGCGAAGCTGTGGATGATGACTTCGGTCGAGGAGACGCCGCGCGCATAGTAGCCGGTCGTGATGGAAAACTGCGCACGCGCGTAGGGAGCGAGGAAACGACGGCGGACCAGGCTGGTCGCGCCGTCGGCTCCAAGCACCAGGTCCGCCCGGTGGATGCCGCCCGTTGTCGTCAGCCTGACGCCGGCCGCATCGACCTCGACATCCCGGACGCGTTCGGGAACGAGGCGCGCACCAGCGCCAGCGGCCGCTCCGACGAGGGCCTGGTCGAGAGCGCGCCGGCTGACCACCACCAGTGGCGGCTCGGCCAGTTCGTGACCATCAGATGGCGCCGGGGTGATTGGAAATGTCGTGGTGCAGCCGGATCCGACCGGACCCGATTCGAACGTCATCGTTCTGACCGCAACGCCTGGTACACCTTGGGGGCCGAGCAGTTCGCGGACCAGCGCCATGGCTCGGCCAGTCAGCCCTCCTCCACACGGCTTCTCCCGTGGATGGCTGGCGTCGAAGATGCTCACCCGGGCGCCGGCACGGGCCAGGCGCCAAGCGGCGGCCGCCCCTGCAGGGCCGGCTCCCACCACGGCGATATCGGAGCGCATCATAGGAATCGCGGCGTCGGGCTTGAAGCGTGCGGCCATCAAGCTTACAGTAAGGTGATGTCGCCCGCTCGGCGGCAAGTCTACGCTCGAGACGACGACTCTTGGATGAGGTGCTGAGTGGCTGAGGTGGAAACTGGTCGATACACGATTGGGGTCTTCAAGGACGTGGCTTCGGCGGACCGCGGGATCGACGCGCTGAAACGCCAGGGATTTCCCGCCGAGGCGCTGACGGTGCTAGCCAAGGAGAGCCCCGACGCGTCCGGACTGCTTCAGAAGGTGTTCGGCAGGATTCCCGACAAGGTGGATCTCCACGGACTCGGGACGGCCGTGGGGGTCGGAAGCCTCCTGGCGGCTCTCGATGCCAATTCGGGTGACCTGTCGAAGACCGGGTTGGCGACGAGCCTGAAGCGAGTGGGCTTCCAGCCTCACGACGGCAGGATTTTCGAGACGCTGACCGACCGGGGCGGTGTGCTCGTCGCGGTTCGCAGCGAACCGCGCGCCGCCGATGCCCTTTCGACGCTCCACTGCTACGGCGGCGGCAACGCCGCGATCGGTGCCTGGACGGGCCGGCTCTGACGCGGCCAGAGGACATATCGCGAAACTTTCGGACTGATTCCGGCATCGAAACAGGCAGGAGCGCACGGCTGACCAGCAAATTCGCGAAGCCGTTGTAGGCACTCGATTTGCAAATGCCCGTGAAGGGCCTGTGCGCGATGATTGACTGAAGCCGGTAACGGCCTTCACCCATGCCAGACACCGCGACAACCAGGAACGAATTCGACGCCCCTGTCGTGGACGTGTCGGCCGGGAAGGGGTCGGCCCAGGAGGGTCCCGCCCTGTTCTCGAGTCAATATGCGGGGACGGGGCCGAACGCGGTTCAGGCCTTCTGGGAGCGAACCGGTTTCTCCGTGATCACCCACGCGGTCCTACTCGTGCTCCTCCTGGCGTTCCTCGAGTACGCCCCGGCGGGGAGCATGACTTCCTCCCCGATGGAGTCCATCCCGTTCCACGACATCGTTTGGCTCAACCAGCCGGGTCCGGGTGGTGGCGGTGGTGGGGGCGGCAACCGGATGCAGGCGCCGCCCCGCAAGGCGGAGCTTCCGGGCAAGGACAAGATCACGGTTCCGGTCACGAAGCCCGAGCCCCAGGTGATTCCTCAGGCCAGGCCCACTGACACGCCCCCTCCGCCGGCCTTCGATATCCCCGCGAAGACGACGGCCGACTCGACCTTCACGGTGCCGGGTTCACTCGACGGCCTCGGATCGTCGCTGTCGCAGGGGCCCGGTAGTGGCGGTGGATTCGGCACGGGCACGGGCACGGGCATCGGTCCGGGGACCGGCTCGGGGCTTGGCCCCGGCTGGGGTGGTGGGACCGGCGGCGGAGCGTATCGTCCTGGCAGCGGGATCGATATTCCGGTCCTCCTGCACGAAGTCAAGCCGCAATATACCGCCGATGCGATGCGCGCGAAGATTCAGGGCAGCGTGGTCCTGGAGTGTGTGATTATGCCCGACGGCACCGTCGGCCAGATCACCATCATCAAGTCGCTCGACCCCGTCTTCGGTCTCGACCAGGAGGCGATCAAGGCCGCCAAGCAGTGGCGTTTCCAGCCTGGCAAGAAGCAGGGACAACCGGTTCCTGTCCTCGTCAATATCGAGTTGACGTTCACCCTCCGCTGAGTGCAACCGCGGGCTCCGGACTCGACGCGCCGTCGTGACGGCCAATCGCGCTGGCGGCGCGTGAGTGCCGGCTGGTGGGCGCTGCTGCTTGCGTCGCTTCTGCTCTTCCTCGCCCTCGGCGACGCCCCCGAGCGCACGCTCTTCTGGGACGCGTTCTTCGACGCCGGCCATCTTCCTCTGTTTGGACTTGTCGCCCTGGCGATCCTCGGACTGCTTCGAGCAGGCAGTGCGCCTGCGGACCACCCGCGAACCTGGTGGCTGGCGTTCGTGTTGACCGTGACGCTCGGGGCGCTCACCGAGATCCTCCAGGTCTTCCAGCCGAATCGCGACGTGTCGATTGAGGATTTCCTTCGCGATGTGGCCGGGGCCGGCGCATTCCTGCTGATGGCGGCTGCCGTCGGGTTTCGAAAACCGGCATGCGGGCCGGTTCGGACGGCTGCAGGCCGGGCGACGGCTGCCGTCGTGTCCGGGCTCCTGCTGGTCGCAGCCAGTGCGCACCTGGCCACGACGGTGGCGCTGTATGTGGAGCGGAGTCAGGCGTTTCCGACGCTGTTCGCTCTCGACGGATCCTGGTGGGAGCGGCGGCTCATCGATGCCAACGCCAGCGTGCTGACGCCGCGCACGCGACCGCTGCATCAGGAGATGCCGTTCGACGAACCGCTCGCGCGACTCGACCTGAAGCCAGGCACGTTCCCGGGCCTGGCGTTCAACGAGCCGTATCCGGACTGGAGCCGCTCTCGTAGCCTGGCGTTCACGATCGTGTCGGATCTCGAGGCGGCGCTGCCGCTGACGATACGCGTTCACGACGCGGCGCACGACCAGCGGACCGAGGACCGCTTCAACCGGTCCCTGGTGATCAATCCTGGCGTCAATCGAGTCGTGATCCCGCTCGACGAGGTGCGACATGCGCCCGACCGCCGTGAGATGGACATGCGGCGCATCCGCGGCATCATCCTCTTCGGGTACCGGCTGACGAAGCCGACCCACGTCTATGTCAGCGCAATCCGACTGGTTGATTGATTCCGCCGCGAGTTTCCGCGAGAATCTGTGACTGAGGCCACCGGTCGTCGATGCTCCCTCCTCTGGCCCCTCCCGAAAGGACTGAAGATGACGATTCAGCTGAAGGATATCAGCAAGGCGGTCCTCGGTACGGAGTACGCCGTGCGCGGCCCCATCGTCGCGCGGGCGCAGGACCTCGAACGCCAGGGCCGCGAGATCATCTACTGCAACATCGGCAACCCGCAGGCGCTCGAGCAGCGGCCGCTCTCCTACCTTCGCCAGGTGCTCGCGCTGTGCCAGTATCCCGCGCTCATCAGCCGCGCGGCAGATCTGTTCCCCCGGGACGTGCTCGAAACGGCCGACCGGATTCTGAAGGAAATCCGTCACGGGATGGGCGCCTACTCGGACAGCAAGGGCGTGCGGTTCATCCGCGAGGCCGTGGCGGAGTTCATTCGCGGGCGTGACGCCATCGACGTCGACCCCGAGGCGATCTACCTGACCGACGGTGCCTCGAAGGGCGTGCAGGTCGCTCTCCGCATTCTGATCAGCGGTCCACAGGACGGGATCATGGTCCCGATCCCACAGTATCCGCTCTACAGCGCGACGATCACGCTGTACGAGGGCAAGCAGGTGGGCTACTACCTCGACGAGGGCCACGACTGGAAGTTGAGCCAGTCGATGCTGGAGGAGAGCCTCCAGGAGGCGCGGCGGTACGGCGTGAAGGTGAAGGCGATCTGCGTGCTGAACCCGGGAAACCCGACGGGGTCGGTGCTCGACCGGAGCAACATCGAAATGGTGATCGACTTCGCGAAGACCCACGGTCTCGCGATCCTCGCCGACGAGGTGTACCAGGAGAACATCTACCTTCATGGTGATCGCTTCGTTTCGTTCGCGAAGGTGATCGTCGAGAAGGGGGAGTCCGACGTCAGCCTCTTCAGCTTCCACTCGTGTTCGAAAGGGTTCCTCGGGGAGTGCGGACAGCGCGGCGGCTACATGGAAGTCCGCAACGTGCCGGCTGATGTGGTTGCGCAGATCACCAAGCTCCAATCGGTGTCGCTCTGTTCGAACCTCACCGGACAGGTCGCCACCTATTGCATGGTGCGGCCGCCGAAGCCTGGCGAGGTTTCCTACGAGCGTTATGCAGCGGAACGTGACGGAATCCTCGGGGAACTGAAGAAGCGGGCCACGCTGCTCGCCAATGGTCTCAACAGGATTCCGGGCATCCAGTGCAACGTCGTGGCGGGCGCGATGTATGCGTTCCCGCGGATCACCCTGCCCGCCGGACGCACGGACGAGGAGTACTGTATGGCACTGCTCGAGCAGACCGGCATCTGCGTCGTCCCCGGAGCAGGATTCGGCCAGATCCCGGGCACGGCGCACTTCCGCACGACCATCCTGCCGACCACGCCCAAGATCGAGATCGTGGTCGAACGCCTCGCGGCGTTCCACGCGGCCTATCGGTAGGACGCCGGTAGGATAGGCGCAACCGGGAGGAGCCATCATGTGCGTCGGATGTGAGCGACGGCATCGAGGTCCGCTGATGCTGGCCGTGGTTCTGCTGACGTTGTTTGCCGCGGTCACCGGCGTGTGGGCGCAGCCGATGGCGCCCTCGGCGGATCCGAAAGCGATCGTGGTGTCCGGGCAGGCGCGGTTCACCGTGCTGACGCCGCGCATGATCCGCATGGAGTGGTCCGAGGCCCGGAACTTCGAGGACCGGGCATCGCTCGCGTTCATCAACCGGAAGCAACCGGTGCCGAGCTTCACGGCGGCCACGAAGGCCGGCTGGCTCCCTGAAATGGACCGAGGTTCACGGCCTGCGGACTCCGCTCAACCTGCATCCGGCCTCCGGCATCCAGCCGTGGGAAGAGCAGTACCCGGCGATGGCGCGCGCGATGGGAATCGACCCGGCCACGCGAAGATACGTCCCCTTCGACATCGTTGACAAGAAATTCGCGACGAACTTCTTCGACCTGGTGATCCATCCGTTGGAGAGACAGGGCGTCGATTTCTGGTGGCTCGACTGGCAGCAGAGCGACAAGACCTCGCTCGAGGGAATCAATCCCACCTGGTGGCTGAACTACACGTTCTTTACCGACATGGAGCGGCAGGGGAAGCACCGGCCGCTCATCTTCCACCGGTGGGGAGGCCTCGGCAGCCATCGTTACCAGGTCGGTTTCTCCGGGGACACGTATTCGACGTGGCAGTCGCTCGGCACTGGTCAATGCCGGCTGGCCGAAGGCGGTGCCTCCCGATATCCTGTTGAACCTCGTTCAGACGGGGAACCGGATGTCGTTCGCCCCCCCCGGGGCCCGGCCCGAATTCGACGTCTTGAAGCGCAAGCTCCCCGAGCTGCGCGCCGCCATCGACAATCTGGTGCTCACGCCCAAGGCGCGGATGAGGGCGAACGCGATCTTCAGGGAGATGGGGATCGAGAAGTAGGCAGTAGGCAGTAGGCAAGTGCAGGGCGATGCTTCAGCCCTGTGCCTTGGGCCGGTGTCAGTGGCCGGTGGTCAGTCTGCTGCGGTTGTCACACCGTGAAGTGGAGGTGGTGACCGAACAGCAACAAAAGGCCCGGCGAGTGTTTCCACCCACCGGGCCTGACTGACAAGCCTCATCGACTGACGTCCGTGATCACCGACGAACGACCGTAATCACCGACTAGTCCCGTCGACTTAGTACATCCCGCCCATGCCGCCCGGGCCGCCCGGCATCGCCTGTTCCTTCTTCTCCTCGGGGATGTCGCACACCATCGCTTCAGTGGTCAGGAGGAGCGAAGCGATCGACGAGGCGTTCTGGAGCGCGGTGCGGACGACCTTTGCCGGGTCGATGACGCCCGCGTGCACCAGGTTCTCGTATTTCTCTTCCTGAGCGTTGAAGCCCCATTCCTCGTCCTTGCTCTCGAGCACCTTCTGCACGACGATCGAGCCCTCGACACCGGCGTTGTTGGCAATCCAGCGCATCGGATCCTCGATGGCCTTCTTCACCAGGTTCACGCCGATCTGCTGATCGCCGTCGAGCTTCAGCTCGTTGAGCGCCTTCACGCCGCGGAGCAGCGCCACGCCGCCGCCCGGCACGATGCCCTCTTCCACGGCTGCCTTGGTCGCGTGCATCGCGTCCTCGACGCGCGCCTTCTTCTCCTTCATTTCGGTCTCGGTCGCGGCGCCGACCTTGATCACCGCCACGCCGCCCACGATCTTCGCCAGCCGCTCCTGCAGTTTCTCGCGGTCGTAGTCCGAGGTCGTGTCCTCGACCTGCGCGCGGATCTGCTTCACGCGGCCCTCGATCGCCTGGCTGGTGCCGGCGCCTTCCACGATCGTCGTGTTGTCCTTGTCGATCGTGACCTTCTTGGCCTGGCCGAGGTCCTCGACGCGGATGTTCTCGAGCTTGATGCCCAGGTCTTCCGTGATCGCGCGGCCGCCGGTGAGGATCGCGATGTCCTCGAGCATGGCCTTGCGGCGGTCACCGAAGCCCGGCGCCTTCACCGCGGCGGCCGACAGCGTGCCGCGCAGCTTGTTCACCACGAGGGTGGCCAGGGCCTCGCCGTCCACGTCTTCCGCGATGATGAGCAGCGGCTTGCCCATGCGGGCCACCTGCTCGAGGACCGGGAGGAGATCCTTCATCGAGCTGATCTTCTTCTCGTGGATGAGGATGACCGGGTTCTCGAGCACGATTTCCATCCGCTCGGGGTCGGTCACGAAGTAGGGTGACAGGTAGCCGCGGTCGAACTGCATCCCCTCGACGACCTCGAGCGAGGTCTCGAGCGTCTTGGCTTCCTCGACCGTGATGACGCCGTCCTTGCCGACCTTCTCCATCGCCTCGGCAATGATCTTGCCGATCGTCTTGTCGTTGTTCGCGGAGATTGTGCCGACCTGCGCGATCATGTTCCCCTTGACCGGCTTCGACAGCTTCTTGATCGACTCGATCACCACCTCGACCGCTCGCTCGATCCCGCGCTTCAGTTCCATCGGGTTCGCGCCGGCGGCCACGTTCTTCGAACCTTCGCGGTAGATCGCTTGCGCGAGCACCGTGGCGGTCGTCGTGCCGTCGCCCGCGATATCCGACGTCTTGCTCGCCACCTCGCGCACCATCTGCGCGCCCATGTTCTCGACCGGGTTCTTCAGCTCGATTTCCTTCGCCACCGTCACGCCGTCCTTGGTAATGAGCGGCGATCCGAACTTCTTGTCGAGAACCACATTGCGGCCCTTGGGGCCGAGGGTCACCTTCACCGCATCGGCGAGGGCGTTCACCCCGTGGAGGATTGCCTGGCGCGACTGCTCGCCGTAGATGATCTGCTTTGCCATCGTTATCTGCTCCGTTCAGAACTTGGTGTTGTTCAGGGACGCGACTAGTCCAGGATCGCCAGGACTTCCTCTTCGCGCATGATCAGGAACTCTTCGCCATCGAGCTTGATTTCCTGGCCCGAGTACTTCCCGAACAGGATCAGGTCGCCCGCCTTGACGTCCAAGGTGATGCGCCCTCCGTCGTCCTTGATCTTGCCGGCGCCGACGGCGACGACTTTGCCCTGCTGGGGCTTTTCCTTGGCGGAGTCTGGAATGATGATCCCGCCGATCTTCTGTTCGCCCTCTTCGATGCGCTTGACGAGGATCCGGTCGTGTAGCGGTCTGGCTTTCATCGATGTCACCCCCACTCTCGGCGTGGTTGAACGCGCCCCCGGCCGACCGGCCGCGGGCCTGTTTTAGCACTCGCCGGGCACAGCCATTAGCAGCCAGCCCCGCGACACTGTTAGCACTCAAGGTGCTGGAGTGCTAAGTATAGCCCATCAGAAGAACCTGTCAAGGGGCACCAACCAGAGCACCAGCCAGGGACACCGGCGGTGCTGTCTCGCGGAACGCGAGGGCCTTTCCGTCCTCCCCCGGTGCAGAATGCCGTTTTGAGCATGTAGAATCAGGGAATGACCGATCTGCGCGCCATCTCGCTCTTCAACACCCTGACCCGCCAGGTGGAACCCGTCACGCCGCTGGCTGCGGGCGAACTGCGGATCTACAACTGCGGCCCGACCATCTACAACTACGTGCACATCGGCAATCTGCGCACGTTCCTGTTTCAGGACCTCCTCAGGCGCACGTTCGAGGCCGCCGGCTACCGGGTGACCTTCTGCATGAATCTGACCGACGTGGAGGACAAGATCATCCGCGACAGCCAGACGGGACTGCCGGCGGATGCCGATAACGAGACGCGCCTGCGGGTGATGCGGGCGTTCACGGATACCTACGAGCGAGCGTTCCTGGAGGACATGGAGGCGCTGCGGGTCGAGCGGCCGACGATCATGCCCCGCGCCACGAGCTACATGGCCGAGATGATTCGGCTGGTCACGACGCTCGAAACCCGCGGCCTCGCATACGAGCGCGACGGGAGCGTGTACTTCCGGGTCAGCGGCTTCCCGCAGTACGGCTGCCTGTCGCACATCGACCGCGCGGGCATGCAGCTCGGCACCAGCGTCGACTCCGATGAATATGACCGCGACTCGGTCAGCGATTTCGTGCTGTGGAAAGGGACCAAGCCGGGGGAGCCATGGTGGGACAGCCCGTGGGGAAAGGGCAGACCCGGTTGGCATATCGAGTGCTCCGCCATGGCGCTCGACCTGCTCGGGCAGCGGCTCGACATCCACACGGGGGGCGTTGACCTCATATTTCCGCACCACGAGAACGAGATCGCCCAGAGTGAAGGGGTCATGGGCCACCGGTGGGTGAACCACTGGGTGCATGGCGAGTTCCTGATGGTCGAAGGCGAGAAGATGTCCAAGAGTCTGGGCAATTTCTTCACCCTGCGCGACCTCGTGGCCAAAGGGATCGACCCGATCGCGTTCCGCTTTGCCATTCAGAGCAACCACTACCGGAAGCTGTACAACTTCAGTTTCGAAGGGTTGAGGGCGGCCCAGGCGACACTCGACCGGCTGCGAACGTTCCGGAGCCGGATGGAAGAGGCCCCCGGATCGGCCCGGGATGGCGCGATGGATGCGAGGATTGACCCGCGAGGGCGTGCGGTGCGCGGGCGCGATGAGTTCTGGCAGGCGATGGCCGACGACCTCAACACCCCGCAGGCGCTGGCAGCGATCCTGACGCTCGTGACCGACATCAACGCCCAGGACGATTTCCGCCCGCTGACGCGCGAAGAGCGCGACGACGTGGTGGCGTTTCTCGACGAAGCGGACCGGATCTTCGGCGCCTGGCCGCGCGAGCAGCGATCGGCGCTCGACGCCGGGATCGAGGCGCTCATCGCGGCCCGCAAGGACGCCAAGTCGGCGCGGAACTGGAAGGAGGCCGATCGACTGCGGGACGAACTCAAGTCGATGGGCATTCTGCTCGAAGACCGCAAGGACGGGACGGTGAGGTGGAGACGGACGGAGTGAGAGGCCGCGCCAGCGGCCTGCCTACCGGCGGATCTTCAGCTCCGCCATCTTCCGGCTGAGCGTGTTGCGGTGGATGCGCAGCTCCCGCGCCGTCGCGCTGAGGTTGCCGTCAGCATGCTCGAGGACCTTCGCGATAAAGGTACGTTCGAATGCGCCGACGGCATCGTCGAAGAGGATGCCGCGTTCGACCATCTCGTCGATCAGACGTTCCAGACGTTCGCGCACATCAGCTCCGCTCGTCCACGCCGTGGCCCGCCAGGCGCCGCAGCGCCTCCACGTATTTCTCGCGGGTCCCGGCAATGACGTCGTCCGGCAGGGAAGGCACGGGGGGCCGTTTGTTCCACCCGATCTGCTCGAGGTAGTCGCGCACGTACTGCTTGTCGAAGCTCGGCTGGCTGCCGCCGGGCTCATAGGCGTCAGCCGGCCAGAAGCGAGAGGAGTCGGGCGTCAGGACCTCGTCGATCAACAGTACCTGCTCCCGCCCGCCGTCCGTGACGATGCCGAACTCGAATTTCGTGTCGGCCACGATGATGCCGTGTGTCTCCGCGTGGGCGGCCCCCATCGAGTACACCTGAATCGACAGCCGCTTGAGCGTGGCGACCAGCTCAGGGCCCACGAACTGGCCGGCCTGGTCCTCGCTGATGTTGATGTCGTGGCCGGTGTCCGCCTTGGTCGACGGAGTGAAGATCGGCTCGGGCAGGCGGTCCGCTTCGCGCAGGCCGGCAGGCAGCGTGATGCCACACACGGTTCCCGTCTTGCGGTACTCAGCCCACCCGGAGCCCGCCAGGTAGCCGCGGACGACGCACTCGATGGGTACCGGCGCGGTACGTCGGACCAGCATCGAGCGGCCCCGGAGGACGTCCGCGTGCCGCCTGAATACGGGCGGAAAGTCGTCCGGATTGACCGATCGCACGTGATTGGGGACCGCGCTCGCCGTGAGGTCGAACCAGAAGGTGGACAACTGCGTCAGCACCTTACCCTTGTCGGGGATACCGGATCCCAGCACGTAGTCGAACGCCGAGATTCGATCGGTCGCGACGATGATCAGATCGTCTCCGGCGTCGTAGATGTCCCGCACCTTCCCGCTTCGGAGCGGGGCCAGTCCGGGGAACGCCGTGGCGATCAGTGGCGCAGCGAACGTCATTCGGGGAACCTCACGATGGGCAAGGCGACGCGCTGGTCACCGTAGCCGAAACGCAGGGACCGACATATTACCGGTGCGCGGGGGGACCTCGCAAGAGGGGTCTGCCGGCCGTGTGCCCCTGCCGCGTGCCGGCCGGACAGTAAGTGACGGCGCGCCATAGACTTGAGCGCGATCTTATAGTAGAGTGCGTAGCCCCGACATGCGCGCGCACCTTCGGACCGTTGTCGTCATCGGCTTGGCTCTCGCCTTGTTGGCGTGGTTCCTCCGTGGCGCGAACTTCGCGCTGGTGTGGACGGAGTTGACCCGGGGACGTCTGGACCTGCTGCTGCTCGCGCTGATCGCGACGATGATGACCTACGCGCTGCGGGCAAGGCGCTGGCAGTACCTGCTCGCGGGCCTCGGGCCGACCCGATTCGTCAATGCGTTTCGGGCGACGGTGATTGGGTTTGCCGCCAGCTTCCTGCTGCCAGCCCGGGCCGGAGAGTTTCTTCGGCCGTATCTGCTGGCGCAGCGCGAGCGCCTGAGCGCAACCGCGGCGTTTGCCACCGTGGTTCTCGAGCGCGTGTTCGACATGGCGACCGTTCTGGTGCTGTTCGCGTGCTTCCTGCTGACCAGCGATCCGGCCCTGGCACGGTCGGATCCGGCGATGTTCCGGGCCGTGCAAGTTGGGGGGTTGACGGCGGCGGCCGCGACGGTGGGCATTCTCGGGGTCTTCTACTTTCTTGCGGGGCACCCTGAAGCGATTGGGCGCCTCTCGGAGAGAATCGAACGCCGGTTGCCGGAGCGCCTGAGAAGTATGGTCGAGGGACTGGCCCAGACATTTGCCGTCGGTCTCGGCGCCGTCCGGCGGCCGCAGCAGTTGCTGCTGGTGTTCGTCTGGTCGTTTCCGCTGTGGCTGTCGATTGCGGCCGGCATCTGGCTGACGTCGCGGGCGTTCTCCGTCGAGATGGGGTTCACGGGGTCGTTTCTGGTGATGACGCTGCTCGTCGTGGGCGTGGCGGTACCGACGCCCGGCTCGATTGGGGGGTTCCACAAGTTCTACCAGATCGGCGTGACGTCCTTCTTTCACGCGTCCACCGAGAAGGCCATCAGTGCGGCTCTCGTATTGCACGCTATTTCGTTCGTGCCGGTCACGCTGCTCGGGATCGTCTTCATGGCCCAGGAAGGGCTGACGCTGGGCCGGATGCGGCGCCTCGCGAGCGATGCGGGAGCGGCGGAGGAGGAAGCTAGGTGAAATGTCCGTACTGCGGTCATCTGGGCGACAAGGTGGTCGACTCGCGCGAGAGCAAGGAAGGCGGAGTGATTCGCCGGCGGCGCGAATGCCTCGACTGCGGCCGCCGCTTCACGAGCTACGAGCGGATCGACGAAATCCCGTATATGGTCGTCAAGAAGGACGGCAGCCGCGAACGCTTCGAGCGGCAGAAGCTGATTGCGGGCATGCTGAAGGCGTGCGAGAAGCGCCCGGTCAGCGTCTCGGCGCTCGAGAAGGTGGCCGACCGCGTGGAAGCCACGCTCCAGGAACGGCCCGAGAAGGAGATTGCGACCACCGAAGTCGGCCTCTTCGTCATGCAGGCGCTCAAGAACCTCGACGAGGTCGCCTACGTGAGGTTCGCGTCGGTCTACCGCAACTTCCGCGACGTGAGTGAATTCAGGAAGCAGCTCGAAGAGTTGTTGAACGTGAGCGAATGAGCAAGGGGTTGGTGGCAGGCGTCGTGCTCCCGCTGGTTGCCGGCCTCGCCCTGCTGGTGACGCTGGGGGGACCCGTCCGCGCGTCGGACGACGTGGACCTGCAGGTGACGGCGCTGGCGAAGGACGGCCGCGTCCTCGTGTCGTTCAGGCTGACCAACGGCTTCACGAGCGAGTTGCAGGCGGCTATTCGCAGCGGCCTGGCGGCGACGATCGCCTACGAGATCGAGCTGCGGCGCGGTGGAACGCTGTGGTTCGACCGGACGATCGCGACGAGTACCGTCACGGCGAGCGTGCGGTACGACAATCTCACCCGGCAGCACCAGTTGTCGCGCACGGTCGACGGCCGAGGTGAAGAACCGCGCCTCACCGAGGACGAGGCGCAGGTGCGCGAATGGCTGACGGTGTTGAAGCGGCTGCCGCTGTTCAGCACGAAGCAGCTCGAAGCCAATGCCGAGTACTATGTCCGCGTGCGGGCCCGGACGCGGCCGCGGGTCAACTGGCTCCTCTTCTGGCCCTGGGACCACGGCGCGCCGACGGGCGAGGCGCGGTTCACGCTGATCCAGTAGATGCTCACCCTGCGGGACAACTCCCCGGCGTCCACCTCGGCCCGGCCGCGGCGGCAGGTCTCCGGGCGTCGCCCGTTCCGCGACAACCCGCTCCTGATCATTGTCAGCATCGCCATGCTGGTGGCGGCCCTGGCCGCGACCCTGAGCTTCGGGTCGCGGTCCTCGCGGTTCTCGCCGGACTTCCTGACCGAGTTCGTGCTCTACGCCCTGTCGGCCGCCGACCTGGCGATGATCCTCGCGCTGGTGTTCGTGCTCGCGCGGAACATCCTCAAGATGATGGTCGAGCGGCGCCGGGGACTGCCGTTCGCGAAGTTCCGGTCGAAGCTCGTCGGCGTTCTGCTTGGCATGACGCTCATTCCCTCTGTACTCGTGCTGTTCGTTGGCAGCGAGCTGATTCGGACCAACCTCGATCGCTGGTTCAATGCGCCGATGGAGGAAATCGTCGCGTCGGCCAACCGGACGGCCGGCGACTACTACCGCGAACGGCAGAAGCTGGTGAGCGACACCTCGCTCCGCATTGCGACCGCGCTCGCGCCGCTCGGATTCCCGGACGCCGAGGTGACGAAGGTGTTCGACGTCATCAAGCCTGAGGTCGCGCCGCTGCGGACGAGCATGGTCGAGGTCTATCGGGTGGTCCTCGGGCGGGGCCCCCGGTCCGAAGTGTCCGCGGTTGCCGAGATGCGCGTGCCGACGTTTCCCAGTGACTACAACCGGGTCTCGGCCGATCGGCTGGCCGAGCGCGTGGCGTCTGGGAGCGCTGAATCCCACGGATTCGAGCCGCTCGGCGGCGGGGGCGAACTCCTTCGGTCAGCTGCGCCGGTCCGCGGCAAGGACGGCGGCCTCGCGGGGGTTGTCGTCGCGTCCGACTACCTGACTGGCGAGATGGCTGAGCGGTCGAGACGTATGACCGACGCCTACGAGCAGTACAGCAAGCTGAAGGTTCTCAAGAAGCCCATGTTCGGCGTCTACATCTCGTTCTTCCTGATGGTGACGCTCATGATCCTCGTGGGTGCCACGTGGACCGGGCTGTATCTCGCCAAGAGGATCACGCGCCCTATCCAGATGCTGGCGGCCGCCGCGCGCGATATTGGTGCAGGGCATCTCGACCACCGGCTCGAGCCGGAGACCTCGGACGAGTTCGGATCGCTCGTGGAGGCGTTCAATGTAATGGCCGCCGAACTGTCGAACAGCCGGCAGGCTCTCGAGCGATCGACGCAGGATCTCCAACGACAGCACCAGGAGGTCGAAGCACGGCGCCGGTACATCGAGACGGTGCTGGAGCGCATCACGACCGGCGTCGTGTCGGTGGACGCGACCGACCGCGTGACGACGATCAACAACGCCGCGGTGCGGCTCCTGGGGCTGGGAGGCACGAACGCAGGCATGCCGGTTGCTGATCTGCTGGGACGCCCGGAACTCGCTCCGCTGCTCGCGCTCATCGAAGGCGCGGGCAGCGGCAGACAGGACCCGCCGGCGCAGGAGATCGCCCTGGCGAGCGAGGGGCGTGAACTCCACCTGGCAGCCGCGGCGACAGGACTGCACGGCGAGGGTGGCGCGACCGAGGGCACGGTCCTCGTCTTCGACGACATCACCCCGTTGATCCGTGCGCAGAAGGTCGCCGCGTGGCGGGAAGTGGCCCGGCGGCTCGCACACGAGATCAAGAACCCGTTGACACCCATCCAGCTCTGCGCCGAGCGCCTCGCGCGCCACTTCCAGTCGGCGGCGCCGTCAACGCGCGCGCTGGTCGAGGAGTGCACGAAGACGATTGTCGGTGAGGTCGAATCGCTGAAAGGGCTGGTCGACGAGTTCTCGCAGTTCGCACGGATGCCGGCGCCGAAGCGGATTCCCACGAATCTCCCGGGCCTGCTCACGGACACGCTGGCGCTCTATGCCGGGCTGTTCCGCGAAGTGAAGATCGAGTGTGGCGCGCCGCCGGCGATGCCCTTGGTGCGCGTGGATCCCGAGCAGATCCGGCGGGTGGTCATCAACCTCGTGGACAACTCGATCGAGGCGATGGAGCGCAGGGGCCAGGTGGTCGTCGAGGTCCAGTACGCCGCCGCGGAGCGCGTGGCGCGCATCGTGGTGGCCGACAACGGACCGGGCATCCCCGCGAACGAGCGGGAAAAGCTGTTCTTGCCGTATTATTCGACCAAGCGTCGCGGGAGCGGCCTCGGTTTGGCGATTGTCCGGCGGATTATCGCCGAGCACGGCGGCTCGATCGATGTTGCGGACAACGAGCCGCGCGGGACGCGGTTCATCGTGGAACTGCCGGTCTGACGCAGGAGCCGGATCGGCGGACGCCTCCGGGGAGCAGGTAGGGGTACAGCGCCGCTGTTCCCTCGGGAAGAGATGCACCAGCCGTGAAACCGGTCATTCTGGTCGTGGACGACGAGCCTGGTGTGCGGAGTGCCCTGTCGGGGGTGCTTCGCGACGAGGGCTACCGGGTCGACGCGGTCGACAGCGGCGAGGCCTGCCTCGATCGCCTCACTCGTGCCGCCTACGATGTCGTCCTGCTCGATGTCTGGCTTCCCGGCGCCGACGGCCTGGCGACGCTCGCCCGGATCCGCGAGCGCCAGGTCGACGTGCAGGTGGTCATGATCTCGGGCCACGGCAACATCGAATCGGCGGTCCGGGCCATCAAGCTCGGCGCGTTCGATTTCATCGAGAAGCCGCTCTCGCTCGAGAAGACCATGCTGGCGGTGCGGAACGCACTGCGCCAGCGTCGGCTCGAAGCCGAGAACCGGGCCCTGCGCGCCCGCGTCGACCGTCACCTGCAGATGGTGGGAGAGAGCTACGCGATGCGCCAGCTGCGTGAGCAGGTTGCAATGGCGGCGCCCACCAACGGCCGCGTGCTGATCTACGGCGACAACGGGACCGGGAAGGAACTGGTCGCCAGGACCATTCACGCGCTGAGTCGGCGGCGCACAGGTCCGTTCGTCGAGGTGAACTGTGCGGCGATTCCCGACGAACTGATCGAGAGCGAGCTGTTCGGCCACGTGAAGGGAGCCTTCACAGGCGCGGTCGGCGACCGGCGCGGCAAGTTCGAGGCCGCCGACGGCGGCACGATCTTCCTCGACGAGATCGCCGACATGAGCGTGAAGACGCAGGCCAAGGTGCTTCGCGTCCTGCAGGAACAGGTCGTGGACCCCGTAGGCGGCACGTCGGGAGTGCGCGTGGACGTGCGCGTCCTGGCCGCCACCAACAAGGAACTTCCGGCCGAGATCCGCGCGGGACGGTTCCGTGAGGATCTGTACTTTCGCCTGAACGTCATTCCGATCTTCGTGCCGCCGCTTCGCGATCGAAAGGACGATATTCCGCTGCTGGCCGAGCATTTCATGTCGGGCTTCGCCCGCGAGTACGGCCGGCGCATGAAGACGCTCGACGCCAGTGCGGTGGCCGCGCTCCAGGAGTACGCCTGGCCGGGGAACGTGCGCGAACTGCGGAACGTCATCGAACGGCTGGTCATCATGGTGCCTGGCGAGACCATCGGGGCGCGCGATCTGGCGTTTCTGGAAGGACCACTCGTCCCCTACGCGGAAACGGTCGCGAGCGACGAGGGCGGGGAAGGGCTGACGCTGCAGGCCGCGCGGAGCCGCTTCGAACGCGAATTCATCCTCAGGAGCATGGCGGCCCAGAACGGGAACATCTCGCGCACGGCCGACGTGCTGGGCGTCGAACGCAGCAACCTCTACCGCAAGATGCGCGCGCTCGGCATCGCGGCCCGGACGGGGGATCGCGAGGAAGAGCCGGCGTAGGGGCCGCCGCGAGCCGCACGCCGCGTTTGACTGCCCCGGCGGTTTGCCCGATAATCGCGGTGCCCATTTGCCATCCGGCCATGCCTGACAGACTTCGCATCGATCCTCCGCCCCATCCGGATGGCCTGTCCGCCGCAGAGCGCGACACGAGGATCGAACAACTCCTCCTCACGGGACTCGATCACTACTTTGCCGGCGAACACGAGCGCGCGATCAGCGCGTGGACCCGGGTCCTGTTCCTCGACCGCGGTCATGCGCGCGCCAAGGCGTACATCGATCGTGCGCGGGGCGCGATTGGGGAACGCCAGCGCGAATCCGACGAGTTGCTGCATCGTGGCGTGGACGCCTTCAACCGCGGAGAGACCGAGGCCGCCCGGTGCCTGCTGACGTCCTCGGTGGAACGGGGCGGACCGCAGGAAGTGGCGCTCTCGTTCCTGGAGCGCCTGACCCGTCTCGAGCGCGCGGGCAGTCGGACCGAGACGAAGCCCGACACGCGGACTGAACGTCGTCCGGCACGCCCGAGGTCAGTACCCCGTGAGCGGCGCCGCCGCGCGTGGGCACTGCCCGTGCTGATCCTCGGCGTGATTGTGCTCGTGCTGTTCTACATCCAGGGCTCCGGCGAGCGCACCGCGCCCTTCCTGTTCCTCATGGATTTGGGCGGACGGGATGCGACGGCCGGCGCCCACATTGCCGAGGACCCGCTGCCCGTGCCGAGGGGCGCAGAGATCGATCTCGATCGCGCACGGACGCTGCTCGCCCAGGGCCACGCGCGGGACGCCCTGCGCCTGCTCGAGCGAGTCGGGCCGAGCGACCCGTCGCGCGCCGAGGCGGCTGATCTCCGTGAAGCCATCCAACGCGCACTGCTGTCGGAGTACGGCGGGGGAGGCCTGACGCGGCCTGTCGCTCCAGTGACGGCGCCGCCGGCCGCGTCTGGCCGCGACCAATGAAGTGTCCGAAGTGCAATTACATCGGGTTCGAGCCGACCGACCGCTGTCGGAATTGCGGGTTCGACTTCTCGCTCGCTGCGGCCGGTCAGGCGGACCCCGATCTGCCGCTCCGCTCCACCGAACTGGCGGGACCGCTCGCCGACTTCGATCTCGGCGAGGCCCGCCGTCCCCCGCGGGTTACACCGGCGGCGCGAATGATGAAGCGTCGACAGGATCCGTCGCTCGACCCCGGCGTGCGGCCCGCCTCCGACAGCGATCTTCCGCTGTTTGGTGAACTGCTTCCAGACGAGGCGCCGCTCGTGCGGTCATCCGCTCCGAGCGCGCCTCTGTCCGTCCGCCGCTCGACGCCAGCGCCAACGCGGTCACGTCCCTCGGCCGTCTCTCGAGTGCCCGACCGTCAGCCCGATCTCAGCCTTCCTCTGGACTCCATGGCCTCTGAGGCCGTGGCCGGATCGCTATCGTTGCCGGGGCGGGAGACCGAAGGGGAGGTGGCCGCCGTCGGACCCCGCATCGGTGCGGCCGCGCTCGACTGGCTGATGCTCCTCGCGCTCGACGTGGCCGTCGTGTACTTCACGCTGCGTGTCAGCCGGCTCGCGCTCGCCGATGTCCTGCTGCTGCCCCCGGCGCCGCTCGTTGCGTTCCTGCTGCTCCTGAACGGCGGGTACCTCGTCCTGTTCACCGCGGCCAGCGGCCAGACGATTGGCAAGATGGCGTTCGGCCTCAAGGTCGTGTCGGCTGAAGATGGCCCGGTGACGATGGGCCGGGCGCTGGTGCGTGTCGTCGTGTTCCTGATCAGCGCGCTGCCTGCCGGGCTCGGCCTGCTTCCGGCAGCGTTCGACCACGCTCGGCGCGGTCTTCACGATCGCCTGGCCGATACGCGGGTTGTTCGCGCCGCCGCCTCCTGAGCTCGCGGCACCCTGATTCCACCATGAAGACGCGCCTGGCCATCCTGCTTGCGACATTCGGCTACGTGGGCCACTTTCCGATTGCGCCCGGCACGGCCGGTTCGGCGGCCGCGCTGCTGCTCTATGCGGCCCTCCGCCTCGTCGGCTCGCCCGTCGTCGTCGACGTGGCGGTGATCCTCGTGCTGTTCGCCGCCGGCTGCTGGGCGGGAACGGTGGCCGAAGCGCACTACGGCCGCACGGACCCCGGATACGTCGTGCTCGACGAAGTGATCGGCACGCTCCTGACGCTGCTGTTCGTGCCGGTCACCTGGGTCGGCGTGATCGTCGGGTTCCTGCTGTTCCGGGGCTTCGACATCGTCAAGCCGTTTCCGGCGCGGCAGTGCGAACGGCTGCACGGGGGTCTCGGGATCATGTCGGATGATGCCGTAGCCGGGGTCTATGGCAACCTGGCCCTCCG
>DASVIS010000066.1:0-20964 GCA_036381995.1 Vicinamibacterales bacterium
TGTTCGCGTTTGCCGGCCCCGGCTATCTCGTGGCCGTCGGATACATGGACCCGGGGAACTGGGCCACGGACATTGCCGGCGGCGCCCGCTACGGCTACGCGCTCCTCTGCGTCGTCTTCGCGTCGAACCTGGTCGCCATCCTGCTGCAGTCGCTGGCGGCGCGACTGGGCATCGCGAGCGGCCGCGACCTGGCGCAGGCGTGCCGCGACCGGTACTCGCCGCGCACGACGTTCTTCCTCTGGATCCTCGCGGAGATCGCCATCGCGGCCACCGACCTCGCCGAGGTCATCGGCTCGGCGATCGCGTTGAACCTCCTCTTCGGCCTGCCGCTGGCGATCGGCGTGTGCCTCACCTCGGCCGACGTACTGATCGTGCTCTACCTGCAGCACCACAAGTTCCGCTACGTCGAGGCGCTCGTCGTGCTGCTGATTGCCGGCATCGCGGCCGTGTTCGCGGCCGAACTGTTCTTCTCCAAGCCGGATCTCGCCGCCGTGGCGCGCGGCCTCCTGCCGACCACGGCGTTGTTTCGCGACCGCGACATGCTCTACCTGGCCGTCGGCATCCTCGGCGCGACGGTGATGCCGCACAACCTGTACCTCCACTCGTCGATCGTCCAGACGCGGAAATACGGCGATTCGACCGAGAGCCGGGGCGAGGCGGTGTCGTTTGCGGTGCTCGACTCCACCGTCGCCCTGACGTCGGCGTTGTTCATCAACGGCGCCATCCTGATCGTCTCGGCCGCCACATTCCACGGAACGGGCTACGACCACATTGCCGACATCTCGGACGCGTACAAGCTCCTCGCGCCGCTGCTCGGGACGACGCTGGCGTCCACGATGTTCGCCCTCGCCCTGCTGTTCTCCGGGCAGAATGCCACGCTCACCGGGACGCTGGCCGGCCAGATCGTGATGGAAGGTTTCCTGAACCTGCGCATGAGGCCGTGGCAGCGCCGCCTGCTGACGCGCGCCGTCGCCATCGTGCCGGCGCTCATCACCGTGGTGCTATACGGCGAGCGGGCGAGCGGGAGCCTGCTGATCTTCAGCCAGGTGATCCTCAGCCTGCAGTTGCCGTTCGCGGTCATCCCGCTCATCATCTTCGCGAGCGACAAGCGGCGGATGGGACGTCTTGCGATTGGCACGACGATGAAGCTCGTGGCGTGGCCCTGTGCGGCGCTGATCACCGTGTTGAACGTGTGGTTGCTCTGGGAGACGATCATCGGCTGGTTCTGAGCGGGCCTGGCACGGTCGGAAGGAGGGCGGTCCGATGTACAAGAAGATCCTGGTGGCGATCGAGAACTCCGATGGGGATCGGACGATTCTCGAGCATATCGAGCCGCTGGCGAAGCTCACCGGCGCGCGGCTCCTGCTGGTGCACGTGGCCGACGGCTGGGCGGCCAGGCACTTCGACGAGCTGAAGCTGCGCGAGTCCGAAGAAATGCTCGAGGACCGTGCCTACCTCGGACGCCTCAGGGACCAGCTACAGGGCCGCGGCTTCGACGTCGAAGCCATCCTTGGCATGGGCGACCCGGCGAAGGAAATCTGCCGCGTCGCCAGCGAGCAGGATGTCGATCTGGTCGCGATGGCCACTCACGGACATCGTGGCGTGAGCGACGTCATCCACGGCCAGACGGTCGATCGCGTCCGCCATACGGTGAGAATGCCGGTGCTCCTGCTACGACAGAAGGCAGAGAAGGCAGAAGATCGAAAATAGAAGACAGGCCGTCGGGTCTTTCCCTCAGCGCGTTCGACTCCGCAACCGGCGCTCCGCCTCGTACCAGTCATCGAGGTGGCTGCCGGGGGCGCCGCCACGACGCACGTACAGCTCAAATGCCAGGCGCTGAACCTCCTCGTGACTGGGAATGCGGTCTGTCCGACGCTGTGCGGCGACGTCGACTGCGGCGAGATCCGGCGCGGACGCGATCGCGCCGTCGGCCGTTGTTGCCTTCGTGCGCCGACGCTCAGGCGCACGCCGCGCCCTGGTCTCTTCGCTGGTCCTCTTGGTCGTGCCGCCGTTTGTGCTCTTCGCCATCCCTGTTCTTCTCCTGAAGGCGAGCCGCGCCCACAGCTCTGGTGGGGCGGGCCGTCCGCGAAATTGGTTTCGATGTTCTTACTCTACCACGTCCGGCCGCCGTCGGTCATCTCGCGACGTCGAGGCGTCGCGCCCCATCGCTGGAACCTGGCCCTTCACGCGTGCGTATTGTCAAGAAGACAGGTATGCCCGGGGTGTGTGGATAAGGGTGTGTGGATTGATGCGTCATGGTGTTCGAGGTCCTCATGGCCAGGACGAAGAATCGGAAGCTGCTGTTCGGAGTTGGAGCGGTGGTCGTGCTCGGTATCCTCGGTGTCTACGGTTACACGGTCCTCGCAAGGCCCGCCACGACCGTTGACCCCTCCCGGCTGGCGACGGTCGAGCGCGGCGACCTCGCCCGCTCGGTCGTGGCGACGGGGAGAATCGAGCCCATCACGAAGGTTGAGATCAAGTCGAAAGCGAACGGCATCATCAAGGAGCTAAGAGTCCAGGTCGGAGACCGCGTGAGCGTGGACCAGGTGCTGGCCGAGCTGGACCGCGACAACCTGGCGGCACGGCTCCGCGAAGCGAAGGCGGCACTGACCGGCGCCGACGCCAACCTGAAGGCGGCCATGGCCGAGCTGGCTAAAAACAAGATCGAGGCAGAGGGGCCCGAGGTTGCGTTCGCCCGCCGCAACGTCGAACGTGCCGAACAACTGTCGCGCGACAAGCTCATCTCTCAACAGAACATGGACGACGCCCGTAGCGCGCTCGACCAGGCGGCGAACAGGCAGGCGGTCGCCCGATCGCAGCTCGGTGTGAGCGAGGCCCGCGTGGCGCAGGCGCGCGCCACCGTGACCCAGGCGCAGGCGACGGTCGACCGGACGGCGGAAGAGCTGACCAATGCCACAATCCGCTCTCCAATCAACGGGGTGGTCTTGTCTCGCGATGTGGAAATCGGCAGCCCGGTGTCGTCGATCCTGAACCTGGGCTCGTCCGCCACGCCCGTGATGGTGCTGGGTGACATCAGCCAGGTGTACGTGAAGGGCAAGGTGGACGAGGCCGACATCGGCCTCGTGCGCATGGGGCAGCCGGCCCGGATCAAGGTCGAGACGTTCAAGGACCGCCAGTTCGCGGGGCGCGTGACGCAGATTGCGCCGATGGGCGTCGAGAAGGACAACGTCGTGAACTTCGAGGTGCGCGTGTCGATCGACAACGGATCGGGCGAACTGCGCGCCAACATGACCTCGAACGCGGAAATCGTCCTCGAGGAGCACAAGGGCACGCTGCTCATCCCCGAGCGCGCCGTCATCTACGATGCCTCCCGCCACACGTTTGCCGAGCGCGTTCAGCCGGCCAGCCGGACCGGACGCGAGCGCGTGCCGATCACGGTGGGCGTCAGCAACGGCACGCGCACCGAGGTGACCAGGGGCCTGGCCGCCGGCGACCGCGTCATTCTCCAGTAGCCCCCATGGGACTCCTCCGCCAGACCTGGTCGAACCTGACAGCCAACAAGCTGCGCAGCTTCCTGACGATGTTCGGGATCATGTGGGGGGTGATCTCGATCGTGATCTTGTCGGCGGTCGGGGAAGGATTCCAGCGCGGCAACCAGCGCGTGCTCGAGGAGCTAGGCAAGAACATCGTCATCATCCGGAACGGCCGGACCGCAATGCAGGCCGGCGGAGCGCGCGCCGGGCGGCTGGTGAGACTCGACATCGAGGATGTCCGCCTCCTGAGAGAGAAGTCGAAGCTCCTGGCGGACGCCTCGCCCGAGTTGATGCGGGGCGGTATCCGCGCGAAGAGCCCCTTCAATTCCAGCTCGCTGCAGCTGAGCGGCGTGTGGCCCTCCTACCAGGAGATGCGGACGATCGAGGTGGACCGCGGGCGCCTGATCTCCGAGGCCGATTGCCGCGAGGGCAGGCGCGTGGTGGTCATCGGGACCGAAGCCAGCCGGCAGTTGTTCGCGGAGCGCGACCCGGTCGGGACGATGTTGAGCCTGAACGGGATGCCCTATACGGTGATCGGGCGCGTGCGGAAGAAGGACCAGGACTCCAATTACACCGGGGCCGACAACGAGCGGCTCTTCATTCCATACGAGGCTGCCCGGAACGACTTTCCGCTGACT
Source organism: Vicinamibacterales bacterium (assembly GCA_036381995.1). GTDB lineage: Bacteria > Acidobacteriota > Vicinamibacteria > Vicinamibacterales > Fen-181 > FEN-299. Next base: position 4,133 of record DASVIS010000066.1, read on the forward strand.
GGCGATCAGAACACGGCCGACTCGCTGTCCACGATCATCGCGGCGCCCCGTCCGGAGGTGGCAAAGCAGCTCGAGGCGTGGCTGGAGCGCGAGGGGATCGGCGGCTTCCTCGGTCTCGAAGCGCAGGGGCCGGTGGAGACGGACATCCGCGCCACGCTGGCGCCACGCCACGGCTTCGATCCCCGCGATCCCGAAGCGCTCTCCATGTGGAATACCGCCATCGAGGCCGTGATGTTCGGAAAGATGATCGGCGCGATGCACTCGTTCTTCGTGTGGGTCAGCCTGATCACGCTGGCGCTCGGCGGGATCGGCGTAATGAACATCATGCTGATTGCCGTAAAGGAGCGGACCCGCGAGATCGGTGTTCGCAAGGCCATCGGCGCCACGTCGCGCGACATCCAGTGGCAGTTCTTCAGCGAGGGGCTCGCGCTCACGCTCTCGAGCGGCGCGATTGGCTTCCTGATCGGCATCGGCTTGTGCGCGCTGGTCAACCTGGCGCCGATGCCCGAACGGTTTTCGGGGATGATCACCACGTGGCAGACAACGGCAGCGGCGATCGTCGTTCTGTCCTTGATCGGCGTCGCGGCCTCGACGTACCCGGCCCGGCGCGCGGCGTCGCTGCCGCCGATCGAAGCGCTGCGCTACGAGATGTAGCGCCGGTCGTCAGGTGTGGCGCGGGCCGTCACGTGTGGCGCAGATAGGCCTTCAGGCCAGCGATCGTGGTTCCGATATGCTCTTGAAAGAAGTCCTCCTTCAGGCGGCCGCCGCGATCCGGGAGCACCGGTTCCGGGCGGGCCTGACGATGCTCGGGATCGCGTGGGGAATCGTCACGGTCGTGATCCTGATGGCGTACGGCCAGGGCTTCCGCACCGCACTCGTTGTCGGGTTTCGGAATGCGGTCTCCGACGGGACGGCACGAATCAGCGGCGGGCAGACCAGCTCCCAGGTTGGCGGCGAGAGAGCCGGGCGGCGGATCTACCTGAAGGAGGATGACGTCGAGGCCATACGGCAGCTCGGAACCGTGAAGTACGTGAGCCCCGAGTATCTCGAGTCGCTGCCGCTGGTGTATGGGACCCGGTCGACAACGGCGGGCGTTCGTGGCGTGTCGCCGGAGTACGGCCTGATGCGCGCCGAGACCGCCGGGGACGGCCGTTTCGTCAACGCCGAGGATTGCGAGAAGCACCGGCGCGTGGCGTTCATCGGCGGCGATGTCGCGAAGAAGCTGTTCAGCAACATCCCGCCCGTCGGCCAGACCATCCGCATCGCCGGCCTGTCGTTCGAGGTGGTCGGCGTGCTGGCGCAGAAGGCGCAGTTGTCATCGTACTTCTATCCCGACTCGATGTCGGTCTTCATCCCCTACACGACGATGAAGTCGATGTTCGCGCAGCAGTATTGCGACTACGTGGTCTACCAGGCGGTCTTGCCGTCGGCGCAGGATGTCGCGTTGCGCCAGGTCCGCGAGACGCTCGCGGCCCGGCATCGGTTCGATCCGCGCGACGAGCGGGCGGTGCGCGCCGACACGAGCGCCGAGATCATGGCGGTGGTGGAAGGCATGGCGGGCGGGCTGATGTTCGTCCTGGTGTTCATCGGCTCGCTCACGCTGATGATCGGCGGCGTGGGCGTGATGAACATCATGCTGGTCTCGGTGCAGGAGCGGACGCGGGAGATTGGCGTCCGCATGGCGCTGGGCGCGCGCCGCCGCCACATCCTGGTGCAGTTCCTGCTCGAGGGCGTTGCGATTACGTTCGCGGGGGGACTGGTAGGGATCGCTCTGTCCTACGCGATTGCGAGGACAATTGGGATCCTGCCGTTCATCGGATCGCTGATCGGCGACACCTCGCGGTCCACCGACATTCACCTGGTTCTGTCTCCGCCGATTCTCATCACGGCGACAACGGTCCTGTCGCTGACTGGCCTCGTCAGCGGGCTCTGGCCGGCCGTTCGCGCCTCGCGCCTCGACCCGATCGAATCACTCCGGTACGAATAGAGACACAGCATCGCTGTGTAGGCTTTTCGAACTGAGCCGTTCAGAGTGACACACCGCAGTTCCGCGTGTTTCTGCGGCGCGGCGATGCCGCCGTGTAATTCCTACCAGCGGCTCAGCTGCTCTTCTCGCCGATCGGGCAGCCCGCGATCGCCTGCGCCCGGAAAGTCCGCCAAACTCCCACACAAACGAGATGGCCAGCCTCTTGCTATGTGCTCATCGATCCCGCCCCCGGATTGTTCCGGGCTCGAGCCTTCCCAGCCTCGAGTCATTTCATAACCAAATGTCATCACTCGCGACGCGCCAATCCGCGCGCGGAGAGACCGGCCACGCTGTACTCGTGGACGGCTTCGAAGGACCCACGTGGAACTTGTAACGGCGGCTGGGAGCAGGCGGAAAGCGTTCGTGCGGCACGACGACGTGTCACGACTGCGGGATGTGGGCGATCGTCTCGATTACGTGATCTCTCGATATCAGCGCCTCGTCGGCGATGTCGTCGACGGCAGTGTACCGATGCCGGACTTCAACGGCCGCGTCGACGCGCTGAACACCCAGCTGGCGTCCGTGGCCCTGCGCCTTCAGGATTTGATCATTCTCGAGCACGAGGCCGCGCGAGTTGACTCGCGCGCCGGTGGCGAGGCCGCCTCTGCCCGCCGCCGCGCCTACCGAGGCGCTCCCGTCCGGGCGTTGGCGTAGATGCGAGGGACAGGGCCGACCGACGATCGTCAATCGCGACGCGTCTCTTGCGCTCCGATCTGCGAGGCGACGTGGCCGCCCAGTCGATTGGCTGCGGCGAGTGCGCGGGCGAGATCGCGATGAGCGACGTACTCGACGAGAAAGGCAGCGTCGAAGGCATCCCCTGCCCCGGTGGTGTCGACGACCGTGATCGGTTCGGCGGCCGCTGACACCATGCCGCCGGCGTGCAGCGCGGTCGCGCCCTGGCCGCCGCGCTTCACGACTGCCAGGGCCGTGTGCGCCAGGAGGCCCGACAACGGTTCGGCGGGCAACAGCGCCCGGGCTTCTTCCTCGTTCGCCAGCAGGATGTCGAGGCGCCCGACCTCATCGAGCAGCGTCGCGGGTCCATACGCGCGAATCAACGAGAAGGAGGAGGGATCGAACGCCACCAGAATCTTGCGCCGCCGCGCCTCTGCGAGCAACGCGGACGCGAACGAGACGGATCCGGCCATGAACACGGCGTAGCCGTTGAGGAACACCGCGTCTGCCTCGTCGAGGAGTGTCACCGGCAGGTCGTCCGCCGTCAGGCGCAGCGGGTGGCTGTGGTCGGTCACGAAGGCGTGCTCGGCATCCGGTCGAACCACGACGCCGATGCGCATCGTCTGGCCGCCGGGCACCACGCGGACGAAATCGGCCACACCCTCCGATTCGAGGTGCGTCCGCATCAACTCGCCGAATCGATCCTCGCCGACCTGGCCGACCAGCGTGACGGTCGCGCCAAGGCGCCTGGCCCAGACTGCCACGTTGGCGGCGGAGCCGCCCGCCATCAGGTCCACGTGGCCGAACACGTCGGCGCCCCAGACGAGACCGGCGGAAGGGCGCAGCAACACGTCCCAGGCGATGTCGCCGATGACGAGCAGACGGCTCACGCCAGGATGCCTGGTCTCGATCATAGGCAGGTGCCTGATGAAATCACGCCGTGACGTGTGTGTCAACGCCGGGCCTGGCCGGGTGATGAACGACGCACTCCGAGATGTGTTCCTGTGGTCCGCCGCTTGCGCGATGGCCGGTCTGGTATCATCGAAGTGGGCCATTCACATCTGGAGGGTACATGGGATTCGGATCCGCGAAACTGCGGCTGCCGACGCCGGCGCAGGCACTTCCCGGCCGCGGCCAGCCGATGGACGTACCATCGACTCATTTCGTCACTGGCGCACCGCTGCAGCCGCCTTTTCCCCCGGGAACGACGCTGGCGCTGTTCGCCATGGGCTGTTTCTGGGGTGCGGAACGCAAGTTCTGGGAGACGCCGGGCGTGGTCAGTACCGCGGTCGGCTATGCTGGCGGCCTCACGCCGAACCCGACGTACCGCGAGGTCTGCAGCGGGATGACCGGCCACGCCGAAGTCGTCCTCGTGGCGTTCGACCCGTCACGGGTGTCCTACGACGACCTCCTGAAGATGTTCTGGGAGAACCACGATCCGACGCAGGGGATGCGCCAGGGCAACGATGCCGGGACGCAGTATCGCTCGGCCATCTACACCACTGATGAGGCTCAGGCCCGGGCGGCGCAGACGACGCGCGACGCCTACCAGCGGCGGCTGAGCGAGGCCGGCTACGGAACGATCACCACAGCGATCGCCGCGGCGCCGGCGTTCTATTACGCCGAGGATTACCACCAGCAATACCTCGCGAAGAACCCCGGCGGTTACTGCGGCCTTGGCGGCACCGGCGTCGCATGCCAGGCCGGGCTCGTGACCTAGCATGCCGCGGTGCAAGTCCCGCCGGCATTCGGAGGACGACGGCACGGTGGTTTCCGAGTTCTTGATTCTGTCTTTCGTCCCCTTGCGAGTAGAATGACGGTCCAGCCCCATCCCTCGAAGGGAGCAGCAGGTTGCCATGAAACGAACCAGCCATCTTCTCGCGGTCGTGTTGGCGCTTGTCGTCGCACTCGGTGTCCTGACCGTCGCCCAGCGCCCTGATCAGGAGGGCCGCGGCGTGGCCCGCATCCTCGCCGCCGGCGGACAGGATCTGCGGGACTGGGACGACCGCCTGGTCACGATGGAGCGGACGCGCGATCTGCGTCTGCGGACGACACAGGTAGATACGCTGGTGCCGGGACGGAGCCACGAGCGGCTGGATCAGTACTACAAGGGTGTCCCGGTATTCGGTGGCGAAGCGGTGCGCGAAACCGACGGGCAGATCACGCGTTCGGTGACCACGTCGCTCTACGGTGGCGTCGACATCGATACGGATCCGACACTGTCGGCGGCCGACGCCGCGAGGGTGTTCATGCGTGAGACACGCGCCGAGGCGGGCACGACTGTCAGCCCGCAGTTGATGATCCTCCCGCGCCCGGACGGGACCTACGCGCTCACCTACCGTCTCTCGGCGTTCGTTGAGCACGGGATGCCGGTCGTCTTCGTGAACGCGAAGACCGGGGCCGTGGAGCTCCGCTACGACAACCTCAAGTACCAACAGGCGACGGCCCTGGTGGGCAACGGCGTTCTCGTGGGCGAGGGCCTCGTCGCGTCCGACCAGAAGAAGGTCAGTTGCACGCTCCAGGGATCGGCCTACCTGGCATGGGACATGTTGCGGCCGACCACCATCAAGACGTACGACCTGAAGGGCGCACTCTCGAGAACGAAGGACCTGTTCGACGGTAAGATCCCGCTGGTGCAGAGCGACATGGCGACGAACACCGGCGCGACCTGGACGGACGCCGTCGTGGTCGATGCCCACACGTACCTCGGTTGGACCTACGACTACTTCTACGCCCGCTATGGCTGGCAGGGGCTGAATGGCAACAACGCCCACACCGTGCACGTGGTCGTCCACCCGGCTAGCCGGTCCGACTTCGCCAACTACAGCGCGGACGACCAATCGACGTTCTACACGAACGCCTTCTACTGCGGCGCGTGCGGCTACTCCCGTGAAGACATGATGATGATCGGGGAAGGACTGCCGACGGGTTGGTATTCGACGGGCCACGGCGGGCAGACGGTGGATTACGTTGCCGCAGCCCTCGATGTCCTGGCGCACGAGTATTCGCACGGCGTCACCGATTACACCTCCAACCTGGTCTATCAGAACGAATCCGGAGCGCTGAACGAGGCGTTCTCGGACATCATGAGCGTTGGCGTCGAGTTCTATCAACAGACGCCGGGTTCGGGTCTTCTGCAGGCAGATTACCTCGAGGGCGAAGACGCCTGGCGGCCTTACAAGACCGGTGCGCTCGCCGGCCTCCGTTCTCTTGCCAACCCGACGGCGTACGGCGATCCAGACCATTACTCGAAGCGGTCTACCGGCACCGACGACAACGGCGGCGTGCACACGAACTCCACGATCGCTTCACACGCGTTCTACCTCGCGATCGAGGGGGGGACCAATCGGACCTCGGGGCTGTCGGTCACCGGAGTCGGTGCCGCCAACCGCGACAAGATCGAGAAGGTGTTCTTCAGGGGCTTTACTACGCTGACCTCCAACGCCACGTTCAGCCTGGCGAGAGCCAAGACGATTCAGGCCGCCCGCGACCTCTACGGCGCGGGGAGCGCAATCGAAACGGCCATCACCCAGGCGTGGAACGCTGTAGGCGTGAACTAGGAGGCTGCGATGGCCAGGAAGCTCCTCGTGCTGCTCCCGGTCCTGTTGTTCGTGGCCGCGGTGACTACGTTCGCAGCGACCGTCCGCGTCAGGGTCGGCAACACGCCGCTTCGCGCGAGCCCCTCGCAGTCGGCCGCCGTCGTCGACCAGTTGAAGGCCGGGGCGGTGCTCGACCTCGTGGATGTCAATCGCGACTGGTACAAGGTCCGCGATCCGCTGACGAAGAAAGAAGGGTTCGTTCTCGCCTCGGCAGTCGACTTGGAGCCGGGCTCGGCGCCTGCCGTCTCCCTTACGCAGAAGCCCGGTGCCGGGCCGGCCGCCGCGAAGCCCGCCCGCCCGCCCGCGCGTCCCCCGAAGAAGGGTGATTGGACGGATCGCGGCTACCTCTGGATGGACGGCATCTACCAGAGCGGGTCCTCGGCGTTCACGCAGACACAGACCTGGTCGTACTTCGCCGAGACCGCCACGGCCACCATCGAGTTCCCGGCGAAGAACGCGCCTGGGTTCGAGGTGTCCGGCGGGTATCGTGTCTGGCGGAATCTGGCCGTCGGCGCCGGCGTCACCGTCGTCAACCGCTCAACGGCTACGTCGGTGACCGGGTCGATCCCGAACCCGATCTATGTGAACAGGCCAAGAGCGCTCTCCGGCGGTTTTTCCTCGAACAACACCGAGACGGCCATCCATCTGCAGGCGACCTGGGCCATCCCGATGTCGCCGAAGATGATGCTGATGGTGTTCGCAGGACCCTCGATTTTCAACGTGAAGCAGACCATCGTGGATCCGCAGGGAGTCACCGTCTCGACCGACGCCTACCCCTTCGACTCGGCAACGATCACGTTGGCGAACACGACCGACCTGTCGAAGACCGCCATCGGGTTCGGGGCCGGGGCCGACTTCAGCTACTACTTCACCAGGTTTGTCGGCGTCGGCGCGATGGTGCGCTTTGCGCGCGCGTCAGTCAGTTTCCCGGTGACCAATCCGACGAGAGCCTTGTCAGTTGACGCAGGCGGGTTCCAGGCAGGCGGGGGACTCCGGATCCTGTTCCCGTCCTCGAAGTGGGCCAGGCCTGCGACGCCGGCCAAGCCGCAGCCGAAACCGCAGCCGAAGCCAGCGACGCCGCCAAAGAAGAAATAGAGGATCTGGGGTTTTCGTTTTTCGAAACCGCTTACCATTGTTGAGTCGCGAGGACACGAGGCCCGAGCGATCCTGCCCGAATTCACGGCCAGAATCCGCAGACTCGCCTGGAACGATTCTTGTTGTCGTGCTGGCCATGAGCTTCGTCAAGCATGCGTGTCTGACCATCCTCCTGCTCGTGATTCTGGCCGCGGCCGCCGGGCTCGCATTCACCCGAAACGGCCTGTCGGCCCGAACCGCGCCGCCGGCCATCGAAGCCGCGGTCGCGCGCCGGATTCGGTCGCTGTCCATCCCGTCCTCTGCCGGCCGCCAGGTCAACCCGGTCGCCGGGGACGCCGCGGCGTGGCTGGACGGAGGAAGGCACTTCCAGGACCACTGCGCGATGTGTCACGGCGAGGACGGCGCGGGCAAGAGCGAGATTGGGAAGAACCTCTACCCGAAGGTGCCCGACATGCGGCAGGCGTCCACGCAGGAACTGAGCGACGGTGCGCTCTACTTCGTCATCATGAACGGCATCCGGTACACCGGCATGCCGGCGTGGGAAGAAGAGCACACGCCGGAAGAGACGTGGAAGCTCGTGTCGTTCATCCGCAGGATGCCGCGCCTCACCCCCGAAGAGCTCGAGAAAGTGATGGCGGAGTCGCCAAGACGGTGAGGGATGCCGATCCCCAGCTATACTGGGAACATCCTCGAGATGCTGCCTCCGACTCGACTCGCCTGCGCCCGGGGAAGATCGACGTGGCTGCACCCCTTCGCCTGGCGGGGCTTGCCACTGTTGTTTGCCGCCGTCTGCGCCCTGATGCCAGGCTGGGCGTCGGCCCAGGTGCTGCCGTCGCACCCGATCACGTTTCTCGGCGGCCGCCTGACCGTCTCGGGAGACGGGGCCGTGTCCTTCTCGACCAGCGACCACGACACTTACTTCAACTATGGCGGCTACCAGCACGACACACTGCGTCTGACGCGCCTCGGCGTCGCGGCGACGCTGCGCATGGGGCCGCGCGTCACCGCCGTGGCCGAGGTGCGGGCCGAGGGCGAGACGACCGGCGGCGCGTGGCGAGGCTATCCGGTCTCGCTGTTCCTGCGCGTCAGGCCGCTTCGGGCGTCTTCGCTGGCGGTGGCGGCCGGCATCGTGCAGCCGGTATTCGGCGCCTTCATGCAGCGCCGCTACGGTACGGGCAACCTGCTGATCGGCTATCCGCTCGCCTACCAGTACACCACCGCGGTTCGAGCCGATGCCATCCCGGCGACCGCCGACGAGGTCCTGCAGAACCATGCGCGCGGCTGGGAGCCGTACTACAGCATCGGCGCGGGCTACGGCGTAGCGGGCCTGCCCCTGGTCAACGCCACCGGGTGGAGTCCTGGATTCACCGTGTCTGCTCAGCGCAGCAATATCTCGGCGGCCGTGGCCGTCACGCAAGGGGGCCTGGCGGCGCCCGGGAGCGTGGGGTGGAACGGCGGCTGGGAAGGGACCGGCCGCGTCGAGCTTCGGCCCGTGGTCGGCCTGGTTGTCGGCCTGTCCGGCGCGCGCGGGAGTTTCGTGGACGGGCGCTTGTCGTCGACGGTCGCCACGGCGGTGGCCAATCGTGATCCACGAGAGACCGCCTTCGGTGTCGATGTCGAGTACTCGTGGGGCTATTGGCTGCTGCGGATGGAGACGATCGTCAGCCGGCGGACGTATCCGGCATTCCGCCCGCCGTATCTCTCCGATGCCTTGACCGCCGTCGCGATCGACGGGGAGGTGCGTTACACCATCCGTCCAGGACTGTACGCGGCCGCGCGCATCGGGCACCTCAGCTTCGGCACGATCGATGGTTCGGCCGGGCCCGCGAGCTGGGATGCCGACGTGACTCGCATCGAGACCGGCTTGGGTTACTCCCTCATCCGCAATGTCCTGGTGAAAGCGGTCTATCAATACGATCGGCGCGATTCGACCTTCAGGCCATCCGTGAGCCTGGGAGCGGCGCAACTGGTCGTGAGATTCTGATGCAGCCACTGCTCAGGGCCGCCTGCGCGGCGGCCTCGCTCGTGACGCTGACGACCCTGGCTGCCGCCGCCCCTGCGCCCCCGGCGGGCGCTCTCCGAGGCCGGGTCGACGTGTTGCACCCGTTGAAGGTGTCCCACACCGTGCAAGGCCGGTCCGACGAGCGCGCGGTCACCGAAACGCGTCGGCAGTCCGTCGTGTACTTCGACGACGTCCCGGCCGACCCGAACCCCCCGTCGCCGATGCGCTCCCGGATGCACCAGACGAACGAGACATTCGTCCCGCACATGCTGGCCGTGACCGCGGGAAGCACCGTGGACTTTCCGAACGACGACAGAACATACCACAACGTCTTCTCGCTCTCGAAGACGAAGCAGTTCGACCTGGGCCGGTACGCGGCCGGCCGCTCGAAGTCGGTGACGTTCGATCGGCCCGGCATCGTGCGCGTGTTCTGCGACATCCACTCGCACATGAACGCGTTCATCCTGGTCTTCGATCACCGCTTCTTCGCGCTGACCGACCAGGAGGGGCGCTATCGGATCGACCAGATCCCGCCCGGGACCTATCAGGTCACGGCGTGGTACGAAGGGATCGCGCTGCAGTCGCAGCGTGTGACCATCCCGGCCGGCGGCACCGCCGATCTCGACTTCCGCCTGCGGCAATGAGAGTGCTCGCCTCGCTCACCAACCGGATCTTCCTCGCCAGCTCGCTGCTGGCGGTGATCTCGATTGGTGCGGCGATCTTCGTGGTCAACGCGAGGGTGACACAAGACGCCGAGGCGGGCCTGCACCGCGAACTCCAGGACGCGGCCGGCCTGGTGGCCGAGTGGCGAACGACGCTGTCGGAGAACTTCCTGCTGGCTGCGCGACTGATCGCGGATGCGCCAAAGCTGAAGGCCGCGGTTGACACGGGCGATGCGATGACGGTGCGGCCGCTGGCGCGCGAGTACCGGCGCCAGGTCCAGTCGGACGTCTTCATCGTCACCGACCGGCTCGGCCGCGTATTGACGGCCGGGTCGGACGGCTCGATGGAGGAGCCGCCAGCCGCGTCCGTCGAGCGGGCGCTCGCCGGCCACGAGTCGGTCTCCTACCGCCCGCATCCCGACGGCGTCCTCGAGATCGTGACCGTTCCGATCGCCCTCCAGCCGCAGGTGATCGGGAGCCTGAGCGTCGGGTTCCTGTTCGACCGGCGGAGAGCCGAGCAGTTCAAGAGGGCGACCGACACCGAGATCGCCTTCGCCATCGGCGGTCGAGTGGTCGCCGGGACGCTGCCCGCGAAGGACCTGCCGTCGCTGACGCCGCTCCTCGACACGCCCGGGGGGGGGCGCCTCGCGCTCGGTGACAACGAGTACCTCGGCCTCGTGCGGTCGCTCGTGGCACCGGCGGGCGACCGGAGCGCTTCACCGGTGTCGGACCAGAACCTGGCACGGGGCGATCATGCGCCCTGGGCGGTGGTCCTGCAGTCACGGTCCCAGCGGTTGCGATTCCTCCGCGACATTCACACGGCACTCGGCGTGACCGCCGTGATCGCGGTTCTGATCGCGGTGCTCCTCAGCTACATGGTGGCGCGGACGGTGACGCGCCCGCTCTCGGCAATCACCGCCGGCATGCGTGAGATCGCCGCGACGGGCGATCTGACCCGCAAGATCGATCTGCCGCCGGGCAATCGGGACGAAGACGCCCAGCTCCTGGCCACCACCCTGAACCGGCTGACCGACTCGGTGGCCCGCTTCCAGCGCGAGTCGCGCCAGCGCGAGCGCCTGTCGTCGCTCGGACGGTTGTCGACGGTCATCGCCCATGAGATCCGCAACCCGCTCATGATCATCAAGGCGGCCGTTCGCACGCTGCGCCGCGAGTCGAGCGACCAGGACGAGGTACGCCAGGCTGCGACCGACATCGGCGAGGAAGTGGACCGCCTGAACCGAATCGTGACCGAGGTGCTCGATTTCGCGCGGCCGATCCGGTTCGACTACGGCGAAGCCGACCTGGCGACGCTCTGCACGCAGGCGGCGACCGCCGCGTCGGCTGGTGAGCCCGGTCCAAGCGTACGGTCGGTGGCCGAGGGGCCGATCCCGATCACGACCGACGCCGAACGGCTCCGCGGCGTGCTGATCAACCTGGTGACCAACGCCAGGCAGGCCGTAGCGGCCAGCCGGCCGCAGGCGGAGTCCACCGATCCCTCGACAGAGGGCGGAGTCGACGTCGAGATCCGCGCCTGGACGGCGGGCAACGATCGCATCGTGATCGAGATTGCCGACCGGGGCCCCGGTATTCCCGCCGATGTCCTTCCGCGGGTGTTCGATCCGTACTTCAGCACCAGGCGCGAGGGGACCGGCCTCGGACTTGCAATCGCCCGGAATGTCATCGACGGACTGGAAGGCACGATCACGCTCAACAGCAGTGCTGGCCGCGGGACCCTCGTGCGTATCGAGCTGCCGCGGGTGCCCGACGCGGCACGTGACGCGCGCGAGTCCCTTCGAAGGTGAGGCTATGGCAACGCATGGTTCGATTCTCGTCGTGGACGATGAAGAGAAGATTCTGCGGGCGCTGGCGCGCGCGCTGCGCGACGAGGGGCACGAGGTCACCGAGACGAGCAACCCGAAGAAGGTGCCGGGACTGCTCGCCGACCACCCGTTCGACATCCTGGTCATCGACAACGTGATGCCCGAGATCACCGGCCTGGAGGTCATCCGCGGCATCGTGGCGTCCACGCAGGAAGTGGATCGTCCGCAGATGCTGATGATGACGGCGCACGCGACGGTCGAGAGCGCGATCGAGGCGATGAAGCTCGGGGCGCTCGACTATCTCCAGAAGCCATTCGAGATCGACGAACTCCTGGTCGTCGTCAGCCGCGCGCTGGAGCTGCAGCAGCTGCGGGTCCAGAACCGCTATCTGATGAGCGAGCGCGACGAGGAGTTCAACAACTATGGCATCGTGGGCCGGAGCGCGGCCATCCAGGAGCTGCTGAAGACGATCGAACTCGTGGCGAAAACCAGGAGCACGGTTCTCATCACGGGGGAAACCGGGACGGGCAAGGAGATGGTGGCGCGCGCCGTCCACGACCGCAGCCCGCAGCGGGACAGGCCGCTCATCAAGGTGAACTGCGCGGCCATCCCAGAGACCCTGCTCGAGTCCGAGCTGTTCGGCTACGTGCGCGGCGCCTTCACCGGCGCGGTGAACAACAAGCGGGGGAAGTTCGCGCTCGCAGATGGCGGCACGATCTTCCTCGACGAGATTGGCACCATGAGCCCGGCGCTGCAGGCCAAGCTGCTGCGAGTCCTGCAGGACCGCGAGTTCGAGCCGCTCGGCGCCGAGCGCACGCAGCGGGTTGACGTGCGGGTGATTGCCGCGACCAACCGCGACATCCGGCAGATGGTCGCCGAGGGCAGGTTCCTCGAGGACCTGTTCTACCGCCTGCACGTGATACCGGTCCGAATCCCGCCGCTTCGCGAGCGCAGGGAGGATATCCCCTTGCTAGTCGAACACTTCGTGAAGAAGCACCGGAAGCTGGCCGGCAAGCGCATCGAGCGAATCGAGGACGGGGTGCTCGAAACGCTCGAGAAGTACGACTGGCCAGGGAACGTGCGCGAGCTCGAGAACACGATCGAGCGCGCCGTCGTGCTCTCGACCGGGCCGGTGATCACACCTGTTGCCATCTCGGCGATCGGCTCGCCGAAGGCGCAGCCGTCATTGCTGCCGTCGCTCGACCTCCGCAGCAATGTCGAGTGGGTCGAGAAGGAGACGGTTCGTCTGGCGATCGACGCCGCGAAGGGTGTCAAGAAGGATGCGGCGGAATTGATGGGCATCAGCCAGCGCGCCCTGAGCTACTACCTGGCCAAGTACCGCGTGGAGTGACAGGGCGCCGGGCCACGTCCGTCCAGTACGCAATCCGTAAGTTACCCGTTCCGGCCCCGTAACCCCCGCGGCATTCCGTCCGGAATTCGCAGACTTCCTGCCACGTTCTGCACGCCCGGACTGGCATCGTCGTTGCCTCTGGTCAGCTGACATGCGACGCCGTGACGCGTCGCCATCGACAAGAGGCGCGCATGAGATACGTCCAGATTCTGTCCGGGCTCCTGGGGGCATTGCTGGTCACCTGGTCGATCGCGGATGGCCTGGATGCGCGGGCGATGTCCGCGCAGGCCGCCCCGCGGCCAGTCAAGGCCTTCGAGATCGTGGCCGAGCGATTCTCGTTCGCTCCCAATCACATCGAAGTTACCCGCGGCGACCATGTCAGCCTCACCGTACGTTCCGCGGACGGCACCCACGGCCTGGCCATCAAGAAGCTGAAACTCGACATCCAGGTGCCCAAGGGCGGGGAGCCGGTCGTCGTGGAATTCGATGCCGACCAGGTCGGGTCTTTTCCCATCGCCTGCTCGGAGTATTGCGGGAGAGGCCACTCGCAGATGAAGGGCATCCTTGTCGTCAACGAGGCCGGCGGTCCGGGAACCGCGCGGTGAGCGGGAAATCGCACTGGTACCTGGGGTTCAATATCACGAGGAAGTTCTACTGAAGATCGGCTGCCGGCCGGGTCAGAAGTCGATCCGGACAGCCGCCCCGCCCGAGATCGTCCATGTCGGATGCCCGCCTGGCCATCTGGATTGAAGGGCGTCACTCGAGCCGTACCAACGGACCCTGAACGACGGCACCACGGCGACGTGTGGTCCTCCCACACGAACATCGAGGCCGCCAGAGAGGCTCATGGAGATCTGCGTCGCGTCCTGCACTCTGGGGCTGTGTATCACCTGTTGCTGGGGCATGAGCCAGTACTGGTAGAAGTCGTCCTGGCTCCAGGCCTGATGGAACACGAGCCCGATGCCACCAACTGGTTCGATGTGAACCCTGTGCACCGACCCAAAGTGGAGCCGGACGTTCGCCCCCAGGAAGAGATCCCGCCGCTCCTCGTTGTACGTGTAGCCATAGCGCGACGGTTCGCGGGCCAGCATGGTACCTGTCGCCGCCAGCTCGCCCTCTACGCTCACGCGCGATGACGCAAAGGTGCCTCCCGCCACCCACCACCCGCGCGATGTTCCTCCCGGCGCTGCAACGTATATCTGGGAACTCTCGCCAGTCAGGCCGTCCTGATGCACGACCGCGACGCCGGTCATCAGGTACCACGATCCGGGCCGTTCCTGTGCCGCCGCCGATCGGAGGGGCGCCAGCACCAGGACCGCCACGACAACGCCGTGCCACACCATGCGCAGGGAACTCTCTCGCATACCGGCGCCTCCCATTACACGCGGGCCGAGCCTTGGCGGAGTTGCGAGTAGACGCCAAGACGGTCAGTGATTTGCCAATGACCTGTGAAGCGGCCGTTCTCGACGTAGTAGACCGTAGCGCCGGACATCCGTATCTGCTTGCCCGTGGCGGGAAAGCCTGGAATGTCTCCCGTGTGGGTGGCGCTCCAGTACCAAGTCATGAAGACCCTGTTGCCATCGGCAAGGACGTCTTGGATGGAGAAGCACTGATCCGGAAACGGGGCGCGCGACAGTCTCACGCGCTCCTTGTACCCAGGGAGATCGAGGTCCTGCTTGTCCCAAGGATCGCCAGGATCGTGGTGGATTGTGTATTTCGGCGCAATGTACCGGTCGGATGCCTCGACATTTCCGGCGTTCCAAACTTCCGCAATGAACCGGGTGAGCAGCGCCTTGGCGTCGGGTGTCGTGGTCATTGTTGTCGAGTCCCCAGCTTGTCCTTTGTCAGATGACGTTCGCCCCATGCTCCAGCAATAGCGCCTTCAGCACCGAACGATGGCAGCGCGCTTCGTCCGCACAGTAACAGCCCACCGAGAGATTGGTCTGGTGGGAGAGCGCGGCCAGGAGCACGAGAAGGCGCGCGGCCCCAGGGCGCTTCATTTCAGCACGATATCGCTTCGCGAAGCCACCCCACGCCCTCTCATCAGCCGCATGAAGTGCCTCCTTGACCAGGCGTTCCGACGGCGCAAGATCTGGAAGCCACACGTCGTAGAAGTTGCGCGACGCATGCTCAGCCTTGGGCACGCCGCGCGGTGGGCGGCGTACCGTCCCCACGCGCAGGCCCTCACCGGGTGCTCTCGGTCTTCCCAGCCGGACTATCCGAATAGCCATTCGAGTGACCTCCTTCGCTCCGCACTCGCGATGCACGCCGCCCGTGCGGCTTCAGCCGCAGCAGTGCCTGATTCCACATGGCAGACACTCGCGAGAGTTCGCCAGTCGTTCGCGATCGCTTCTAGTCCGTCGAGAATCTCCTGCGGACATGGCATCGCATCACTCTGCTACCGGCGCACCACAGTCGGCCACATCGTCGCGGCTCCCGCATCGTCGGCCGAACGGCCGCGGTTCATCCGCGGCCGCTCCGCGCTTGGTCTCGCCGACCAGTCCCGCTCGCGCCCTGCCGCGTGTGTCTGGCGCCCCGGACTTCGCGCCCTCCAGCGCTCGCGCGAGGGGCGTGGCGGCCCGCCGGACGCCAGGTGCCGCCCGCCCGGCCACCCGCCATTTGGGACATCGCTGGAGCTCGACGGTTCGAAGTCGACTCAATCGAGCTTCCGGATTAGAGAAGGGCTTCCAGTTGTTCGGCGGTCAGGTCGCAGTCGCGCTCGAGTGCTGCGATGAGTTCCGGCCCGGTGGCCCTCGGCAGCCTGGTCATGAAGCCAGACGAATCCGCTGAACGCCCACGAAGTCGAGGCCGCTCCCGACGTCGCCCTCGACTTCCAGCCAGAGTTCGATGGCCTCCTTGATCCGCTCCATCAACTCATCGAGGGAGCGAGCCTGCGTATGGCACCCGGGCAATACAGGCACCGAGGCGACGTAGAAACCCTCCGCGTCAAGTTCGACGACGACGTCGTACTCTCGAGGCTTGCTGGCGGCCATGAGCTCTTTGCTCCTGCGCCAGTATAGCCCAGCGCGCGGCTCCGCACCGCCTGAGTCCCCGGTGGTCTTCCGAAGGGAAGAGCGTCGTCCGGACCCCGCGGTGGATTCTGTCGAAGGATGCAGGGAGGGTTCATGGGTTTCACGCGGATCACCGTCGACGCCGGACAACTCGACGGTACACCGTGCATCCGCGGGTTGCTCATTCCGATGGCCACGGTTGTCACGATGGTGGCTGATGGCATAATGACGCCCGAGATCCCCGCTGCCTCTGACTCAGTTCCCCAGCTTAGGCGTGGAGTGGCGACTCGGGGCATCGCGCCAGCACAACCGTGTGGCCTTGATCGCCTCGGCATCCGTTTCCGACCACAAGGGACAGAGAACGAGGAATCGGCGCGGCCTGCATGTCGTCGATCGTCTGTTACGATGGCGTGGTCTGAAGGATCGACGAGGCCGGCGTTGGCGCGTCAGGGACGGCGGCACGGGCGCTTGCTCGTGGTAGAAAAGCCCACCGTCTAAAGTGCTTCGCTGCGCAGTTTCGGGAGGAATCCGAATGCCGGACACAGTGTCTTTCGGCTATCGGCACGTCGCGGCGGGCGACAAGAAGCGGCTCGT
>DASVIS010000067.1:0-9496 GCA_036381995.1 Vicinamibacterales bacterium
CGTGGCCCGGGCGGCCCCGGCTCTCGCGGCCCGGGTGCTCCTGGCGCCGATCGCCCTCGCAGCGGCGGGTGGGGCGGCGGTGGGGGCTTCCACCCGAAGGGTCCCGGTTATGGCGGCCAGGGCACTGACCGTCCGCGCTCCGGTGGTTGGAACCGGGGCGGCGACAGACCGTCTGGTCCGCCGCGCGAGAACCGTCCGCAGACGCCGGCTCCCCCTCGACCGGCGCCGCCGGTGGGCCCGCCGCCCGAGCGCGCCAAGGATCGGCCGGATGCCCCCGAGCGCCCGAAGCCGCCGACCGAGTCGGGCCCGCCGGCTCCCGCGCACAAGAGCAAGCTGCCGCGGCTTCGCAAGCCGTAGCGAGTCGATGTCGGGTTCCGACCCCTCATCGTCAGAGCCGACTCCTCTCCGTCAGAGCCGACTCCTCACCGTCAGCTCCGACCCTTCATCGTCAGTTCCGACTATGTTCTTCCATATCGTCCTGTTCCGCCCCCGCCCCGATCTGAGCGCCGCCGAGCGCGCCGGCCTCGTCGAGGCGCTCGAATCGGCCCTCGAGCGGATCCCGTCCATTCGCAGGTTCCATGTCGGCCGCCGGGTGACGCACGGCGCCGGCTATGAGGCGCTCATGCCCGTGTCGCTCGACTACGGCGCGGTGCTGGAGTTCGACGATCTCGCCGGCCTCGAGGCGTACCTCGAGCACCCTGCACACAAGGCGCTCGGCTCGCGCTTCATGCACTCGCTCGACGCGTCAGCGATCTTCGATTACGAGATGCAGGGCGGAGAGGATCTGCGCCGCCTGGCGCGGACCGAGTGAGGGGATAGGTTTCAGGCTTGTCGCGTCGAGGCTAGCTCGGATCGCGCTCTTGCGTCTTGGCGACGGCAATATCGATGGCTTCGAGGTTCGGACCGGGCCGCACCTGATCGGCGCCGTCGTTCGGGCGAACCGGTTCGGAGGTCACCGGACCCCAGCCGCGCCAGCCGCAGCCATGACAGCGGTGAATCCGCTCGTGTGTGAAGTTCTTTCGCGCGCGCTCCCAGAAGCTTCGGGTCCGCGATCGGTGGATCCGAGGGGACCCGCATTGTGGACAGTTGAGCACGTGGCCTTCCCCCGCAACGAGACGGAGCGATATGACAGAGTGGCGCCGGCGACAGCGCCGCCGGGATGATAGCACTTTGGCGCGGGTCCGGGCAGCGGATCCACGAAGGCGAAGAGCTGGTCGGCATGACGCCGAGCATTCGCGCCCTCCTCCGCGATCGTGAGCAGACATCCGGCCGGGCTTCAGTCCTGCGCGTCCCCAGGATCTCCGCCGCCGCCGTCCGCGCCGCCCGACATTTCTTCTTCGACCGCCTGGTCGATATCCTCGCCGAAGTCCTCGCCCATCTCCTGGCCCATCTTCTTCATGAACCGGGCGACGCTCTTCGGGTCGTTCTCGTCGATATCGCCCATCGCGGACGGGTCCGCCATCGACTCGAGCCGCGCGTCCTCCGACTTGGGCGACGCAAAGCGTGAATACAGCTTCTCGAGGTTCGCGCTTCCGCACTTCTTGCAGCGCACCTCGTTGATGCGCTCCCGCATCATCACCAGCGCGGTGGTCTTGCGATGGCAATCACGGCATTCGAATTCATAGATAGGCATGGCAGCTGGATGTTCGAATTAGCCGATGAAGTTCCTGATTCGCGAGAAGAGCCCCGGCTGGCCGTTTGGCGTGGCAGTGAGCAAGTCGAGGCACGCGCCGATACCGGCGACGGGCTCGATGCCGAGGCGTCGGGCGTTCGGCGGAAGATGGGCGAGGTCCTCGTTCCAGACCAGCACTGCGCGGGCCCGCGATTCGAGTTTGACGTCGAGGCAGTTCTCGGGGCGGTCGTCGACGACGATGTCGAGGGAGAGGGCGTCGGCGACCTTGCCGCGCGAGCTGTTGATGACGTAGACATTCGGCAGCTCGTAGCCGTGCGCGATCAGCCAGCGCTGCGTCTGGAGCTGCGTGATGTCACCCGCGCTCGACGGGCGCTGGGTGATGAAGATCACTTCCCACCGGCGCTCCTTCGCGAGCTGCGCGAGGCGGGCGACGATGCCGGGCTCTGTCTCGTTGAGTGATTCCCAGAAGTTCTCGGTGTTCCTGACGGTTTCCCAGAGGTCGTGCTGCTGCCGGCGTGCAAGGGTGCGGAATCGCGCCGGTTCGACCTCCTCTTCTTCTGCCGACGGACCTCCGCTCGCGCCCTCCGGTGTGGCGCCGGGTTCCGCCGTGGCGGGGGCCGCGATCTCCGTCTCCGCCTTTGGTGCCTCCCCAAACAGCCGCGTGGCGATTTCCGCGAGTGCGGAATCGAGGTCGGCAACGACGCCGTCGCAGTCGAACGCGATTCTCAGTGACATTCCTCTGCATCACTCCCGCAGTTCACCGTCTCCGTCTCCCGGTATTCTATACGGCCGCGGGAATTATTCCCGGAGTGGTTTTGGAACGTCAATGACGGCGGGGCTCACCACTTGGACAACGAACGTCGCGGCACTGAGGGCCGTCTGGGCATCGTCCCTGGAATAGAAGCCAGACGGGGTGAGGTCTTCGGCGCCGTAGAAGGCCAGCTCGCGGTCGCGGCGCAGCCGGCGAGAGATGTCGGCAAGCCGATCAACTTCAGGAAGAACGGCCGCCGGCAGGCGATCGCGTTCCAGACGGAGGACGTCGGACACGTCGTGGACGCGCGGCGGGTCCACGCCGCAGGCCCGCAACAGCCCCTTCAGCGCCAGTTCGACGACTTCCTGCGACTCGCCCACGACGTCGGCCCAGCTCTCGGCGCCGAACAGGACGTCGAGCGCCATCAGCCGGGCGCCCGCGCGGCGCACGTAATCCACGCTCAAGTCTTGGTTGCGCACGTCAGGCCACCTCGTGCCAGTACGGCTGGCCGTGAACGAGGTGCCTCGCCACCCGCCCAGCCACGATGGCCCGGCGCACTTCGGCAAGGTACCACGACAGCCGCAGGCCCCGTTCGAAGAGGACGATGCCGTCGATGGCCACCTCGGCCCAGACGGCGGTGATGCGCGACCCGGAGGTTGGCAGTCGCACGACCTGCGACTCGACCGGCCGGCCGCCAACGGCGAGGGGCTGCTCGTCCCAACGGCGATAGACGGCCCTCGTGAGTTCGAACGTCGGCTCGACGACGACGAGCGCGTCGATGTCCGATGTGGCGGTCGCCTGGCCGCGCGCCCACGATCCGAAGGCGATGACGCCGACGAGGGACGAAGCGGCGATGTCTGCGGCGCGTGCGATCACGGGCGACAATCGGTCGAGTTCCAGAGAGGGCCCCGGCGCCGCCAGCCGGCGGAGGCAGTAGTCGTTGAGCGACAGGCCCGCCTCCCGGGCAGCTTCTCGAAGCGCGGCGTGCAGGCCAGGCGGCAGGCGAAGCACGAATCGCCCAGACGCGCCCTGTCGTGGCGCGCGGTGTTGGTTAGTATCATTCACTTCGCACATGATACTACTTCTCGCTCGCGACAAGTTTGACAATTTGCGCGGATGTGGCCGAGCAGGAAGAGGCGCTGTGACGCTCGAGGGGAAGATCCCGGTCAGATCAGCCGGACGACGGCGGCGCCGAAGGCGCGAAGGTCCGGAAGGCTGTTGCGGAGGATCTCGTGGATCCGGGCGGGCTCCACCCGCTGGTACATGTGGACCAGGAGGTTGCGAAACCGGGCCATGGCCTTGAGGCGGTCGGCCAGCTCGCCAGGGACGATCCCGGCCTCGCGCAGGGTGTCGAAGCAGGCCGCATACTGTTCCGGCACCCGCCTCAGGTGCACGGCGGAGATGTGGTAACAGAGGGCGATGGCCGCCTCGACGCCGACGAGCAACCGGTAACAGGCGGCGTCCACCGCCTCCGGGTTGCCGACGAACTGCTCGACGGGCATGGAGCCGAATCGCTCGAGTCGCACGACGGCCTCTTCGATGTCCGCGCAGCGCGAGCGGACGAGATCGGCGTTCAGCGTCATGACCCGAACGCCTCTCGCGTGGCCTGTCGCAGCACCGGCGCGATGTCGAAATACTCCCGCATCGTCCGCTCGAGCTCTGCCGTCAACTGCGCCTCGCTTCGGGCGAAGACGACCTGTCCCCGGTAGACGTGAAAGAGAAACGTCACGGGGCGCCCATTGAGGAGGACGAGGTCCACCGGAAACGCCGCGGCCCGCGTGAGGCGCTCTTCGAGGTCGCCAGGCCGACCGAGGTCGCCATCCACGTAAACACCCACGTCGATGTCGTGAAACGGCCCGTCCTCGGTGAACGACCCGAACACGAATGCGAACGCGACGTGCGGCTCGGCAGCGAGGACGTCCCGCAGATCCCAGAGTGCCCGGGCCCGGCCGGCCGCGTCGGTCCGGTAGACCGTGCTACGTGGAGTCATTGCCGGCATTCTACACTGTGCGCCGAACGGATGCGCGCGCCGTCGCGGCTTCAGTTCCTCTTCTTCGCCCGCACCTCTTCCTTGATCCGCTGGATGTGGCCGCGGCCGAGCGCTTTCACCTCGCAGCCCAGCTCGAAGTACCGGCGGATGCGGTCGTCGGTCAGGATGCCGAAGCAGTCTACGACCGCCAGCGGCGCGCCGGCCCAGGCGACCACCTGTTCCGGCTCCAGCTCCAGGTACGGCCTGTGCCGCACGGCCAGGACGAGCGCCTCCACCCCGGCCAGCGCCTTCGGCAGATCCTTCTGCACGCGCATCTCGGTCAGCGCGCCCTGGTTGTGGAAGAACCGCGACCACGAGTGGCCCGGCGCCGGGTATTCCGCCTGGTTCTCCAGCTCGTACCAGTGGTCCACATACGGGTCGTGCACGCGCAGTTCGGCGCCCATCTCGGTCAATTTGCGGACCACCAGCTCGGAACCGCTGTACCGGGTGTCGCCCACATCCTCGCGGTAGCTCGCGCCGCACAGCAGGACGTTGGCGCCCGCAATGTAGCGTCCCATGTTCCGCAGCGCGTCGCGCACCAGCTCGGACACGTGCAGGCCGCGCGTGTCGTTGATGTCGATCGCGGCCGGCGTGATGCGAAACAGCTCGTCGCCGTCTTCGAACCCCAGGATGTGCTTGTACGCCCAGTACCCGAGGCCGCCGTCCTTCGGCAGGCAGTAGCCGCCGACGCCCGGTCCGGGGAAGATGATGTTGCTGTGCGTCGGGCGCACCTTGATGGCCTGGATCACCTTGACGAGGTCCACGCCGTTGCGCTCGGCGAACAGGCTCCACTCGTTGAGGAACGCGAGGATCGTCGCCCGGTACGAGTTCTCGACGATCTTCGTCGTCTCCGACTCGATCGGCCGGTCCATCACCGTCAGCGGGAAGTCGCGGGTGTTGAGGATCTCGCCGAGGAACTTCACCGTGCGCGCCCGCGCTTCGGTGGTGCAGCCCGAGCACACGCGCCAGAAGTCGCGGATGCTGCTCACGTAGTCGCGGCCCGGCATGACACGCTCGAAGCTGTGGGCCAGCAGCGGCTCCGACCCGACGCCGCGCGCGGCGAACGCCCGCTTCATGATCGGCCACGCGACGAACTCCGTCGTTCCCGGCGCCACGGTCGTTTCGATCAGCACGAGGCACGACGGCTGGATCTTCTCTCCGATCGTCTTCATCGTCGATTCGAGCGCGGTCATCTCGGCGCTGCCGGTCTTCATCTTGCCGAGATCGTGCTTCGAGTAGTCGCACTGCACGTCCACCACCACGCAGTCGGCGAGCGCCAGGCAGTCGCTGTTGTAGGTGGCAACGAGCGTCTTCTTCTCGATCACCGTGCGGTGGATCATCGGGTCGACGTCCGGGTCCTCGGCCTTCACCGGCGACTCGCCACGGGCGAGCAGCGGGATCTTCCAGTAGCTGCGCGCGCTCGGCCGCTGGCAGCCGATGACGAACTTCCCAGGCTTCCCGTCGGCCCCCACCGAGTCGGCGACGATGGCGGCCATCACCGCGCCCACGAACCCGACGCCCATGACGACCACTATTTCCTTGCCTTCGGCGCGGGCCAGCGCCGCCAGCGCCGCCACACGCGCGAACTCGGGCGCGTCGTCTTCGGGACCGGGCAGAGGGAACTTCTCACCGGCGGGACTGACGGAGTAGTTGGCCATTCGTGTCGCTCCTCGAGGGGAATGGATGAGAGCCGCAAGGGGGCCGTAAGGCGCTGATTGTACCCGAGAGTGGAGCCTGTCGCGCGGCCTCAGGCCGAGACGTCGTCCAGCAGCGTGCAGTCGAGGTCGTGTACCTGCTGGAAATGGGAGTCGAAAGTCAGTAGTTGGGCGCCCGCGTCGTGGGATTTCTGGGCCTATCTTCCCGGCCTTGTGCCAGGACGTCTCGACCGACTGGGCCTGGCGGGCTTCGGCACGTCTTCAGTGTCGAGCGCCGGTCGATCCAGGATACCGAAAGGTCTGGCGGCGTACGCGCGCGATTCTTTCGTCGCGTCGTCTATCGTCCGCAGCAGATTCATCGTAGTGTTGTTGAAGTCGATGTCCTGACGGTCCAGATGCGTGTCGATGCGGTCGAGTCGCTTGTCGACGCCGTCGAGTCGGTTGTCGACGCCGTCGAAGCGCTTGTCGATTCCGTCGAAGCGCTGTTCAAGGTACGTCTTCAGTTCCTGGCCCTCTTGGTTGGTCATCGCGCCATGCCTCCGGCGCCCGTCCTCTCGTACTCGACATGATCCCCGACGGCTCTCCAGGTCTCGAAGTACATCGCCCGCCTCCTTGCTCGTTTCACTTGGGACGACGACGATAGCGTCGTCGGAAGCGAGGCGCAAGCGCGAAATCACTCCGGGAGTGATTTCCCACGGCTCCAGGCCGCCATCTCCTGCTCGAGATCGGCCAGCGCGACGAAGCGGACGCGCAACCGGCCGATAGTGCGGTCGTACGGGCGTCCTGGAGAAACGTCCGCAGCGACCACGAGGTTGGGCCCCTCCGGATAGGCCGCTCGGAACACCTTCATGCCTGCCGGCTCGAATTCGCTCGCGGCCCACTTGCACTCGATGGCGACGGGCGAGCGCCCGCGGCCGACGACAACGAAGTCGATCTCGTTGCCGTGCCTGGTTCGCCAATAGCGCACCTGGTCGCGCCCGATATGCGCGTGCAGCTCGTTGAGAACCAGGTGTTCCCACAGGTGGCCCAGATCGTCCGACCGCAGCTCGCTCCATCCTCGTTGATGACACACGAAGCCAGTGTCGAACCCGTACACGCGAGGCGCTGAAACGATCTCGGCGCGGCCGCCTTCGGCGTACGGACGCACGACGTGAACGGCAAACGTGGCCTCGAGCACCGCGAGGTAGTTGGCGATCGTGGTCCGGCTGACCTCGCACGGGACCGCAAAGCGTGTGGCCTCGAAGATCCCGCCGCTGTGGACCAGGACGAGTTCGAACAGGCGGCGAAAGGCGTGGCGGCGCTCCAGGCGGAAGAGCTCGAGGATGTCCCTCGCCCAATAGGCGTCGATCCACTCCTGGTAGTCGAGCTCGGGCAGGGTGGGCGCGAGGAAGAACTCGGGAAGCCCGCCGCGAAGAAGCCGATGCCGAAAATCCGTGGCACCGCTGCCTTGGCGGGTGTGACCTCCGACGCCGAAGGCGGCCAGGTCGGCACAGGTCATCGGCGTCAGCCAGACTTCGGCCTTGCGGCCCGCCAGCGTGTCGCGGAATCGCGCAGACGCGCCAAGAGTGGAGGACCCGGTTGCGAGGATGCGGACGCCGGGATAGTGGTCCGCGGCGATTTTCAGGAACTCGGCAGGATCGGCCAGGCGGTGGATCTCGTCGAGGACGATGGTCTGCTCGGTGCGGGCAGCGAGGAACGACTCGGGGTCAGCGAGGAGCGCCCGCGTGCGGGGGAGTTCGCAGTCGAAGTAATCGGCGTCGGGCAGGGTTCGGGCCAGCGTGGTCTTACCCACGCGGCGGACGCCCATCAACCAGACAATCGAGCGGCGGAGCCAAGCCTGGGTGATCCGAGCGTGCCAGAGTTGGCGGGAGAACACGCCACCAGTATTGCATTTGGTTCAACTATTTGCAACACAACTGGCGTATTGGGGAGAGACAATCACTCCTGGAGTGGTTTTGGCGTTCAGATCAGCTGGACAACGGCGGCGGCGAAGGCGCGGAGGTCGGGGAGGATGCGGACAGGCGGCTCGGGGATGCGCTGGACTACAACCCGACCGTGCCGTTGATGATGGCGGCGGGAAAGGGGCCGCTGCCGATGGCCGGCCCCACCGTGACGCTGGGCGGGCCAGACGAGGCGGCTGGTTATGCGGAGGCGTTCGGGGACGCGTGGCGGGCGACGTCGGGTGCGCTGGAGTGGCTGATGCGCGCGGCCGTTGCCCAGGCGAGGCGGGCACCGAAGAGGCGAAGCCGTCAGGGTTCGGGTTCCCGCCGCGGCAAGACCGCGCGCGGACGCCGCGGCAAAGTCAGGTAGGCGAGACCTGGGAACGCACTCCGGGAATGATTCCGTTCGGCTAGCCCGTCAGGATTTCCACGCCCGCGGGGGTGGTGGCGTGTGCGGCGACTCGACGGTCGAATGTCGCAAGGCGGCCGCGGTGGCGCTCGGCCTCGCGGACCAGATACGCGTCCATGACCTGCTGGTGTCCCGCCGCCCGCGCGAATGTCCCGGCGACGGGCGCGGCCAGGGTGTCCCAGTATCGGTGCTTTCCGTGTGCCGTGAGCCGCACGAGCAGCTCGATCGCTTCCTCCGGGGTCACCGGCGCGGGCGTGTAGGCCGGGTTCGATGAGAGGCGCACAAAGGACAGTTGCGTCAACGCGCACGTGGCCCATCCACGGCGCGATGCCTGGCGAAACCATGCGTGGGCGGCTCCGTGGTGCTGATGATTGGGCCAGGCGAGCGCGAGCAGGACGTTGACGTCGAGCAGTGTGTCTCCCATCAGCGGTCCTCGGCGAGCAGGGCCGTGGCGCGGTCCGACGGGATGACGGGTGCGTCGGCTGGCACGGCGAACATAGGCAGGCCGGAGGGAGAGGTCGGCGTCGCGCGGCTGCGCAGGCCGCGCCGAGCCAGGTCCGACACCACGCGGCTCAGGCGCTTGCCCGACGCGCGCGCCAGGGCCTGGGCGGCTTCGAACACGTCGGGGTCGAGGGTCAGCGTCGTGCGCATGGATACGATGATACACTGATTCGTCGATGTTGGATCCCTGGCGCTCGGAAATCACTCCGGGAGTGATTTCCACCATGCCGTCAAATAGACCGGAAATATGACGGCGGGTCTGCGCCATCTCTTTGGCCAGGTCGGCCAGCGCGACGAAGCGGACGCGGATGAGATCGGCGTTGAGGGTCATGTTCACGTGCCTCGGTGTCGATCGCCGCTGGGTATTCGGCGGCGAGGTGCGCGGCGCTCACGGCCCGTTCCGCGTCGTCGCGTGAATAGCGCTCGAACTCCCGCTCCTTCCTGAGCCAGGTAGACGCACTGACCAACAGCGGCAGGTCCGGGAGAACCTGAACCGGCAGACGGTCTCTGTGATCCTCCAACAACTGACCGACGTCGTGCCACTTCGGCGGCTCGACACCGACCTCGCGAAGTATCCC
>DASVIS010000068.1:0-7449 GCA_036381995.1 Vicinamibacterales bacterium
GCGCTTCGACATGGGCCTCTTGCTGTGCGGGCTAAAGACCTGAAATTGTAAGGTGTTAGCGCCACGCGGTCAAGGACGCGCGGACGCCTGACGCCTGGTCGCGAGGTAACGACCCAGCGCGTCCTGCCAGCCCGACATCGCGACACCGGTCGCCGCCAGCTTGGCGTTGGACAGCGCGCAGTACCGGGGGCGCCGCGCCCTGAGCCCGACATCCGCCACGCGGACGAGTTTCAACAGCGGCTCGAGGCCCAGTTGCCTGCCAGCCTCTCGTGCCAGCTGTTCCCAGGTGCACGACCCCGAGTTGACGCAGTGATAGAGCCCCGGCGGAGCCTGACGAACGAGCAGCGCGTGCGTGGCCGCGGCAACGTCACGATGGTAGCTCGGCGAGACCGTACGATCGACGAACACCGACGCCTCCCGGCCGGCGAGAATCGCGTCGACAATCCGGTCCACGCTGGTGCGTCGCGCGCCGTCGCCCGCAGGCGGCGAACCGAACACGCTTTCCACCCTGAGCACGTAATGGCGGCCCGCCTCGCGCGCGAACCACTCGCCAATCAGCTTCGAGCACGCGTAGGTGCTTCGGGGATTCGGCTGGTCGTCCTCGGTGTAGGGTCGGTCGCTGGTCCCGTCGAACACGAAGTCGGTGCTGTAGTGCACGAAGACGGCGCCAGCCGCGCGGGCGGCGCGCGCGAGGACCCGCACCGCGAAGGCGTTGACGTTCAGCGCCTCCATCGGTTCGTCTTCCGCGCGATCGACGTCGGTGTAGGCCGAGCAGTTGATCACGGCAGCCGGACGCAGTCGCCCGATCATCGCCTCCACCGCCCGATGTTCGCGCACGTCGAGCTCGGCCCGCGTCGTGGCGATCACATCGGCCGTCGCGGCAAAGTGCTCCGCCACGGCAGCCCCGACGTGCCCGGCGGCCCCGACGACCAGAATTCTCATCTCAGGCCGCCCGCTTCCCGGCGAACTCCCGCAGCCGCTGGTCGTCGAACACGCCCTCCCACCGGGCCACCACCGCCGTCGCAATACAGTTTCCCATCACGTTCACGGCCGTCCGGCCCATGTCCATGATCTGATCGATCGCCAGCAGGATGGCCGCTCCCTCGAGCGGGAGATTGAACTGGCTGAGCGTCGCGGTCAGAACGACCAGAGCGGCCCTGGGAACGCCGGCGACGCCCTTGCTCGTGAGCATCAGCGTCAGCATCATGAAGAGCTGCTGACCGAACGTCATCGGAACGCCGAACAACTGCGCGACGAAGACGCTGGCAAGCGACAGGTAGAGCGTCGTCCCGTCGAGGTTGAAGCTGTAGCCCGTGGGCAGCACCAGGCCCACGATGTTCTTGGGGCAACCGAACCGTTCCATCACCTCGAGGGCCTTCGGCAGCGCCGCCTCGCTGCTCGCCGTCGAGAAGGCAATCAGGAACGGCTCGCGGACCGCCTTCAGGAACGTCAGGAACGGCACGCGGATGATCAGCGAGACGACGCCGATCACCAGCACGGCGAACAGTGCCAGGCCGCCGTACATCAGCAGCACGAGCTTGCCCAGCGTGAGCAGGATCGTCAGGCCCATCTTGCCGACCGTGGCCGCGATGGCCGCCATCACGCCGAGCGGCGCGAACATCATGACGTAGCCGGTGAACTTGAACATCGCCTGCGCCGTGCTCTCCAGCAGGTCGACAATCGGCTGCCCTTTCTTGCCGATCGCCGCCACCGCGATCCCGAAGAAGATCGAGAACACGACGAGCTGGAGGATCTCCCCTTCGGCCATCGCCTGCACGACCGACGTCGGGAACAGGTGCGTCAGGAGCTCCCACCCGCCCAGCGGCTTCTTGCTCGCGAGGTCCGAGATGCCCTGCGACACCGTCACCTGCACTCCCGCGCCAGGCTTGAACACGTTGACGAGCCCCAGGCCGAGGAACAGCGCAACCGTCGTCGCGATCTCGAAGTAGACGAGCGCCTTGAGGCCGATCCGCCCCATGGCCTTCACGTCGCCCGTGCCGGCAATGCCGACCACGAGCGTCGAGAACAGCAGCGGCGCGATGATCATCTTGATCATTCGCAAGAACGTGTCGGCGATCGGCTTGATGCTTTCGGCCGCCCCCGTCACGTGGACGCCGTTGACGTCCGAGGAGGGCCACATGTAGCCGATGACGACGCCCACCACCAGACCGATGAAGATTTGTGACGTGGTGCTCGGCACCCAGGAACGTCGGGCCGGGGCCACCGCAGGAAGCTCGTTGGTATGTAGTGCCATGATGATGTGTGATTCCTATACCGCCTGAACAATCGACTCGACAACGTACCGTTGCTGCGCCTCGGTCAGCTCGCCGTAGATCGGGAGAGCCAGCGTGTGGTCTGCGGCGTACTCTGCCGCGGGAAAATCGCCCCTCGAGTGACCGAGACCGGAGAAGCACTCCTGCAGGTGGAATGGTACCGGGTAGTAGATCTCGGTCCCCACGTGACGCGCATCGAGGGCCGCCTTCACGCGGTCGCGTTCCGCCAGGCGAATCACGAACTGGTTGTAGATGTGGTAGACGCCCTCCGGCTCCACCGGCAGCTCGACCTGCCCCTTCACGACCAGGGGC
Organism: Vicinamibacterales bacterium; assembly: GCA_036381995.1. Taxonomy (GTDB): domain Bacteria; phylum Acidobacteriota; class Vicinamibacteria; order Vicinamibacterales; family Fen-181; genus FEN-299. The sequence goes on from DASVIS010000068.1 coordinate 2,586, forward strand.
GCCAGCATCTCGCGGTAGCGGGCGGCATTGCGGCGACGCGCCTCCGTCCAAGCCGCAAGGTGCGGCAGCTTGACGCGCAGCACCGCGGCCTGGAGCGCGTCCAGCCGGAAGTTCGCACCCACGATCTTGTGGAAGTACTTCGGCTCGGCCCCGTGGTTGCGCACCAGACGCAGACGATGCGCCAGCGCGGGGTCGTTCGTCGTCACCAAGCCGCCGTCACCGAAGGCGCCGAGATTCTTGCTCGGGAAGAACGAGAAACAGCCGATAGTCCCGAGCCCGCCGACGGGCCGGCCGCGATACCGGGTGCCAATGGCCTGGGCCGCATCCTCGATGACCGCGATCCCGGCCCCGGCCGCAATCTCGAGGACCGGCGTCATTTCCGCGCTGCACCCGTACAGGTGCACCGGGATGACGGCCTTCGTCCGCGGGGTGATCGCGGCGGCGATGGCGGTGGGATCGATGTTGCAGGTGATCGGGTCGATGTCCACCAGCACGGGCGTCGCGCCGAGGCGCGCGATGCACCCGGCCGTCGCGAAGAACGAGTAGGTGCTGGTGATGACCTCGTCGCCCGCCCCGATGTTCAACGCCATCATCGCCGCCAGCAGCGCGTCCGTCCCCGACGACACGCCGATGGCCTCTCTCACCTGGAGCATCGCGGCCAGCTCACGCTCGAGCCCTTCGACCTCCGGCCCCATGATGAAGCGCTGGCTGTCGCAGACGCGCGTGATGGCCGCCAGCACCTCGTCGCGGATGGGCTGATACTGTGCCTGAAGATCGAGGAGCGGAACAGACGTAACCTGGGACACGTGCCTCGCCTTTCTGTCTGATGGCCGGCAGTGGGCCGCTGCCGCATGATTGACCGGAGCCGCGCGGGACGCCCGGCAGGTGCAACGCCGGTCAATGGTACACTCGGTGCACCGTGTTCGCCAATCGTCTCACGCCGCCGAGCCGCGCGAATCGCGGCCCGCCGCCACCCCTCCCCCTCACCCACTCCAGAGGAACTGGAGCCCTGCCGGGCGACCAGTCGTGCGGTGCGGTCCAGCCTTGCAGCCTCGGTTCCGTGGCCTTCAAGATCGATCAGAGTGTATCCCACGGTTCTGGCATTCCGATTACCAAAGCGTAAGCCCCTGACGCGGCGCTCCTGCGAAAGACCCCGCCAGACAGTTCACCTTACTCAGCAAATGCGGCGATCATCGACGCCGGTTCGCCTTCGGTTGAGGTGGTACCCCGCTTGCCCTCTCGACGGGCATGTCGGTCCCCCTACCCGAAGGCATCATGTCCAAGACGTCCCGGTCTCTCGTACTCCTGGCCCTCCTCGCACTCTTCGCCGCTCCGGTCCACGCTGGATCGGTCACGGTCACCTGGAATCCGAATCCCGAATCGAACATCGTCAGCTACACGGTGTTCTACGGCACCCAGGCCGGGGTTTACACGCTGAGCCAGGCGGTGGGAAACGTCACGACGTGGACCGCCGCCAACCTGACCGAGGGACAGACCTACTACTTCTCCGTTGAGGCGGTGAACGCGGACGGACTGACGAGCCCGCTGTCGCGGGAGGCGAGCGCGACGGTGCCGACCACGAGCGGCGCGACGGCCACGCTGTCGTCGTTCAGCGCCAGCCCTGCTCCGCCCGTGACGTCCAATACGCCTATCACGTGGACGGCAACCGCCAGCTGCGGAACGTCGCCGGTGCAGTACAAGTTCTGGCTGCTCAATGAGTCGACCGGCGAATGGAGCGTGCTCCAGGATTACGGTTCGAGCGACCAGGTGACCTGGACGCCGACAACCTCGGGCAATTACATGCTGGAAGTCTGGGTGCGGCGCGACGGTGTGACCACAACCTACGAGGACTGGCGGTCGAGCGGGTACTTCACGATTACGCAAGACAGCGCTTCCGCCTCCCCGCAAATCGTGTCGCTCACGACGGACCGCACGTTTCCGGCGGGCCTCGGCTTGGTCACACGGCTGACCACTGTGGCCATCGGCGGGTCCGCGCCTCTCCAGTACAAGTTCTGGCTCTATAGCGAGGCGACGGGCACGTGGACGGTGTTGCGGGACTACGATCAGGCCGACGACGTCGTGTGGACGCCCACCACTTCCGGGCGTTACTTGGTGCAGACGTGGGTCCGGCAGACCGGATCGAGCGCCCCCTATGAAGCGTGGAAGGCCCTGGGCTGGCTGGTCGTGCAGGGCGAACTCACTATCGCCGGCATCAGCCCGAATGTCGGCATGCCGGTGACGAAGAACACGCCGATCACCTGGACGGCCACAGCCGGAGGTGGGTCGGGAGCGATCGAGTACCAGTTCTGGCTCGGCGATCTGAGCGCCAACACCTGGACGATCCTCCAACCCTACGGCGCGAGCAACCAGCTCCGGTGGACCCCGACCACGACTGGAACGTACGTCCTCCAGGTCTGGGTACGCACCCAGGGTTCCTCGGTACTGTACGAGAAGTGGCGGAACACGGAGATCTTCCCCATCACTGGCACTCCGATCGTGGTGACTGGCCTGCAAGCCAATAGCACGTTCCCCGTTGCGGCAGGAACCTCGGTGACATGGACGGCAACCGCGTCGGGTGGAGCTCCGCCGCTGCAGTACCAGTTCTGGCTCTACGACCTCGGCACCCGGACGTGGACGGTCATCCAGCCCTACAGCGCGAGCAACCAGGTGAAGTGGACACCCTCGGCGGACGGAACGTACCTGCTGCAGGCGTGGGTTCGCAGCCAGGAATCAGCCGCGGCATACGAGGCGTGGCAGGCCACTCCGCTGCTGCGGGTGTCGAGCAACCCTCCATCAGTGACCTCGCTCGTCGCAAGCCGGGCGTTCCCGTCGGCCGTGCGCACGCCGGTCAAGTGGACTGCGACGGCAACGGGGGGCAGCGCGCTGGAATACCAGTACTGGTTGAACGACGTCGCGACGGGAGCCTGGACCGTGTTGCAGCCATACGGCGCCGGAAACCAGGTGACCTGGTCGCCGACGGCCGCCGGCACCTACGCCCTTCAGGTCTGGGTCCGTGAAGTCGGCTCGGGTGTAGCCTTCGACGCGTGGAAGGGCACTGGGAGGTTCACAATCAAGTAGCGGCGTCTCCGTTCCGCAGTGGCTGCCGGTCGGTGTGGTGCCTGTCACGACGACCGGCAGCGGAGGCCCGGGCTGGAATCGATGGGCGACGCGCCACACGGCACGCGGGCCGCGCTGGAACCGCTCCTATCGGCGTTCGAGGGTCGTGAGTGTCGGCTCGCCAATATCGAGCGAGAGTGGCCGGCCGCCCTCGGCACCCCGTTCCACATTGACAATCGAGATCTGGACCGACCGATGGCCCTGGTCGTGGCGAGGGCGCGGCAGCACCATCGCGACCTCGCTCCAGTTGGTCCCCTCGATGCGCACCCGGTTCGCCAGTTCGCCGTCGAGCTGGATCTCGAGGTTGACGGCGGCCCCGTCGCGCGAATTCCGCTCCAACCGGACGGGCAGCCTCATCGACGTCGCGTCGGCAGGCACATAGAACTGCGCGGCGCGATCGATCATCCGTCGGAACCGGGCGCCGCCGTCATCCGTCTCCCAGGCAGACAGACCAATCGCTGCGTTCGTCAGGTTGGCCCGTTGCGCGGCGTCTCGCCCGCGGAGCGGCACGGACGCGACCGCGATGACGACGATGAGCGCGGCGGCCCATCGCCAGAGGTGGTCACGAGTCGGGTGCCCGGTTTCCACTCCTCCCTCGACGGCCAACGCCGCAACGGCCGCCAGCACGAGCCAGAACGCAGTGGCGACCTCGAAGATGAGAAGCGGGTGACCCGCCAGCCACGTCAGGATGAACGCCACCAGCCCGGCCGCGCCAGCGGTTGCGGCCGCCGGTAGCCGGCCCGACCGCCATCCCGTCGCGACGGCCGCGCCCACGACCCCGATTATCCACAGGAACGGCACGAACCCGATGACACCCAATTCCGCGAGCACCTGGAGAAAATTGTTGTGTGCGTTCTCGCCCGGTATCTCCTTGCGGAACGCCGGCGTGAAATACTCCCCGGATCGCGCGTAGAAACTGCCCACGCCAACACCGAACACGGGTCGCTCGGCGATCATCCTGAACGCGGCCCGCGTCGTCTCGAGACGGTAGTTGACCGCCACACGGACCGGCCGAGGGCTCTCGGTCGACAGGCTGAAGCGATCGCCCGCGAACGGGAGCGACAGCACCACCACGAGCACGGCCACGCAGATCGCTCCCCACGCGGACCATCTCGAGGCACGAGACGCGACGGGCAGCAAGGCACACGCGGCGGGCGTAACCGCGACCAGCGCCGTCCGGGACCCGGTCAGCCACAAGCCAAGGGCCAGAAAAGGAACCACCGGCAGCCACAAGAGACCGAGCCAGCGGCCAACTCCCGCGCGCCCGAGCGTTTCGTCGCGCCCGAGTGCGGCGAACGCCAGGCCCGCGGCGAGCAGAAGGCCCATCGCCAGGTAGGATCCCGCAGCATTCAGGTCGGGAAAGGCCACGGTAATCCGGATGGCATCGATGGACATGACGAGGGCGTTCCAGGTGTCACCGGTCCGCAGCGACGCCGTGAAGAGTTGCCCGATGTTCAACGCGGCGACACCGGCCGCGCCGCACGTCACCATCGTGAGGAGACGATGTCCGAGCGCCCGGTTCTGTCCAACGAGCGTCACGCCCGCTACGAACAGCCCAAGCCCTTCGAGGAACATCGCTGCATCGGTTATGGCGCCGAACGTCGCGCGGTTGCGGAAGAAGTCAGTGCAGAGAAACCTGAAGACCATGCCGGCAAACGGCCACGGGTAGGCGACCGTTGGCTGGACGGCAGACAGGCGGACGACGGCCGAGGCCGCGACGACCACGGCAAGGACCAGGGCTGGACGG
>DASVIS010000069.1:0-6167 GCA_036381995.1 Vicinamibacterales bacterium
TTCCTGGCATGGCGGCGAGCCGACGCTGCTGGGCGTGGACTTCTACCGGAAGGCCGTCGACCTGGAGCGTAAGCACCAGCCGGCCGGGTGGGTGGTCCGCAACGGCATGCAGACCAACGGCGTGCTGATCGACGAGGAATGGGGACGCTTTCTGGCAGCAGAGCGTTTTCACGTCGGCTTGAGCCTGGACGGACCCGCCGAGTTGCACGACGCCTACCGGGTGAACAAAGGGGGGCAGCCAACGCACCGGCTGGCGATGCGCGGCTACGAGATTCTGCGCGGAAGCGGCGTCTCGCTCGATGTTCTCTGCGTCGTGCACAGTCTCAACGTCAAACATCCGCTTACCGTCTATCGATTCTTCCGCCGGATCGGCGCGCGCTATCTGGGCTTCCTTCCGGTTGTGGCGCCGGCGCCCGGAACCGAGCGCGGCGTGAGCGAGCACACGCCCTCGGCCGAGGATTTCGGAACGTTCCTGTGCAAGATCTTCGACGAGTGGATCGCGCGGGACGTGGAGCGGATCGGGGTTCAGTACTTCGAAGAAGCCGCGCGGCCGGCGGCCGGGCTGGACCACTCGCTGTGCATCTTTCGCGAAACGTGCGGCCAGATTGCTACCATCGAGCACAACGGCGATCTCTTCTCCTGCGATCATTACGTCGACCGCGAACACCGGATCGGCAACATCCATCAGACGCCGCTTGCCGAGATGCTCGATAGCGCGACGCAGCGGGCCTTCGGCGACGCCAAGCGCGACGCGTTGCCGCGTTACTGCCGGGAATGCGAAGTGTTCGCCATGTGCCACGGCCACTGCCCGAAGTACCGCTTCATTCGAGCTCCGGACGGAGAGCCGGGACTCAACTATCTGTGCGCGGGGTTGAAGCGGTTCTTCATGCACAGCCGCGAGCCGCTGGCGAGACTCGTGGCAAAGGGGCGCGAGCCGGCGGCGACGGCGATGCGAGTCCGGACAGAAGCCGGGCGGAACGATCCGTGTCCTTGCGGCAGCGGCAGAAAATTCAAGAAGTGCTGCGGAGCCGCCTGAGGCCCCATTCGTGCGCGCCCGAGCCGTCGAATCACCCTGCCTCCGCCGGTGCTAGAATGCGTCCGAGAACAGCGCCGCGGGCAATCGTCCACAGTCAATCAGACCAGGGAGTGCATCGAACATGAGCACAGTTTCGAGAAGGCATTTCTTCGGACAAGGCGCGGCCGGAGCGGCCGCGATCGCCTTGGGAGCACGGGTTGTGGGGGCGCAGGATTGGGCCAAGGCGATTCTCGACAAGTCTCCGCGCAGGAAGGAGTGGGTCACGGTAAAGAACGGCGCCAGGACTGTCGATTCCTTCGTGGCCCATCCGCAATCGACCGCGAAGGCGCCCGGCATCGTTGTCATCCACGAGATCTTCGGGATGACCGACTGGGTGCAGAACGTCACCGACGAGTTCGCGGCCGCGGGCTGGGTCGCCATCGCGCCCGACCTTCTCTCGGGCATGACTCCGGACGGCAAGCCCGCCCGGAACCTGCCGATGAGCGCCGCGGGCGGGATGATCACCAAGCTGCCGCCGGACCAGATCACGGCGGACCTCAATGCCTGCGTCGATTACGTGAAGGGCCTTCCTTCCTGCAACGGCAAGGTCTCCGTGGTCGGGTTCTCGTGGGGCGGAAGCCAGTGTTTCCGCTTTGCGACCAACCGGAAGGACCTGGCGGCGGCCTTTGTGTTCTACGGAAGCGGTCCGGATGCGGCCGACATGCCGAGGATTCAAGCGCCGGTCTACGGATTCTACGGCGGCAACGACGCTCGCATCGGGGCCTCGGTTCCCCCGACGCAAGAGCAGATGAAGGCGGCCAATAAGGTCTTCGAACCGGTCACCTACGAGGGGGCCGGGCACGGCTTCATGCGAGGCGGCGAGGACCCGAGCGGGTCGGAGGCGGATAAGAAGGCGCGCGAGGCCGCCTGGGTCAGACTGAAATCGCTCGTAGGCAACTATAAGTAGGCTGCCCGCGGCGAGCAGTCATTGTAAGCCGAACGCTCCTTCGGACCGGCGGGACCGTGGCGCCGGGCCTGATTTGCCTTGTACGCCCGAGACGGCGTGATCACGCGGCGCTGGGGCGGACCTTCGGAATCGCCAATTCGACGGTACCGACGCGGGTATCCCAACTCCGGACCCGGGTGCCGTTGCGGTACCCCGTGCGGTCTTCGCTGCGCTCGTGGCGCTCGGCACCCACCACGGCCGTGACCTCGGACTCCATCAGGGCCTGGGCGAGCACCCGAACGCCTTCGCGGAGGACATCGCCGTCTTGTTCTTCGAGGAACTTGCGAACGAACGCAGACAAATCCATCCTTGGTTTGGCCATCCTCATCGCCCTCCGTGTGTGTCCTTCCGCCAGAAAGAACTCACGGAACGATGCGCGATGGCCGTTCTGCCTGTCCAGCCTCAGCGGCCTACCGAATGTCCACCACATCCTGGGACTCTACTCTGGCCGCGCGGTGGAGGTCGCTGCGATGGCCAGCTGATCTTGATACAAACTTGACAAACTGCGCACGCAACCGCCCTTTTCCACCCCAGCCGGCCGAAAGGTGATTGCCGAAAACCCTCGAAGAACCGCCACGATCGGTCACCGTCGCTTCCGGCCTTTCCGCCTCTGGACCACGTTATCGGGGTTCGAATCCCTGCCTCCCAGCCAAACCTCCAGTTTCATTCCCCTTCACGAACAGATCGAACAGCGAAGTGTAGGTGAGTACGACCGGTCGGGGCGCGCCGTGCGGTTCACGAGCGCCGCCGATCCCCGCGGGCAGCGACGGGCGATCGCGTCCTGATGCCGGCGGCGGCGCCGCGCGCGTTGCCCACAGGCGGGACCGATGCCGGCGCCATCTTCGCCCCGTTCGTCACAAGACCACGGCGGCGGGCCACGGCTGTCGGCGCGCCGCGGTCCAGACCGTGTTCACGTAGTCGAGGGCCACGTAGTTCTGGGCGAGGTGCAGCCAGAAAGCACCGCGGTCGGTGAGCGTGACGGCGCCATCATGGCGAGTCGCGAGTCCCGCCCGTTCGCCGACACGCAGCCACCGCCGCACCCGCGGCGCGTCGGGCCCCAGCGCGACATCCATCTGGTCCAATGGAATCCGCGTGTCGTAGAGCCTCCAGTACAACCACCACCAGCCCGCGAACGCCCGTGAGAACGGCATGCAAAGGGCCACCGCGCCGGCCCCGTTCGTCGCGGCGCTGGTCCAGGTCTCGAGGTCGAACGTATTGAATGCGAATCCGTCGGGCAGGTGCGAGCCGGCGCCGGGACCGATGCCGATGTATCCAGCCCGCGTCACCGACGAGTACCGCGGCGCCGTCCCCTTTCGGAATCCCCACACCGACACACGATCGAACCCGTTCGCGGCGCTCCACGCACAGATGGCGCGGTACTGCGCGCGGCGCGTCCGCCAGTCGGGCAGCCGGACCGCCTTCAGATTGAGGTACGCGCCCACGGACGTGTAGGGGAAGGTGAAGAGCGGGTACGCCGTGATCTGGCTGGCACCGAGCTGCGCGGCGCGGTCCAGGTCGGCCAGGAGCCCGGCGGTCGTCTGGCCGGGCAAGGCGAACATGAGGTCCACGTTGACCGACGCGAACCCGCGTGAGGCCAGGAGTGCGAGCGCGCGCTCGGCGACCGCCGGCGCGTACGCCCGGCCGATGGATCTGAGGTTCGCCGCCTGGAACGATTGCACGCCGAGCGACACGAGCCCCACGCCCATGTCGTGCAGCCGGCCGACGCTCGCGGCGTCGATATCCGCCGGATTGGTCTCGATGGCGATGTCGCCCGTCAGGCGGAATCGCAGGCGTGCCTGGTCCAGGACGGCGTCCACGCTGTCCAGCGCCAGCGTCGGCGTGCCGCCGCCGACGTAGACGCTCGTGACCTCGCAGCTTCCCACCGCTCGGGCCCACCAATCGACCTCGGCGGCAGCCGCGCGCGTGTAGGCCCCGACGAGCGCGTCGTTGTGCGGGAACTTCGTATAGGGACAGTAGGGGCACGCATGCCGGCAGAACGGCACGTGCAGGTACAACGAGGTCCGGTCCACCGGGGGCGGCACCCAGCCGGGCAGGGGCGCCTGGAATTCCCACCGCTGCCCCCGGCCAACGAGGCAGCGCCGGACCAGCCCCGTCGCGAGCCGCCGCCACGCGTCGGTCCGGGCGATCACCAGTACCTCGCCATCCCGATCAGGGCACTTGGCCGCAGACGCCGCGCCTCGGTCAACTCGGTGCAGGCGGCGTAGCCGCAGTCCGCGCACACATCGCCGGCCAGCGCCGACGCACGGCAGCAGACAGACTCGCCATCGACGTCGGCCACGTACGCCACCGGCAGACGCCGGGGCCATCGACCGGACGCCAGCGCCCGCAGTCCGGCGCGCGAATTCAGGACGGGCAACCCGGCCCGGACATGCGCCAGCAGTTGCGCGATGACGGGCGCACGTTCGGCGGCGTCCAGGAACAGGTCGTCGCGGCCGTAGTACGGCGTATGGAAGTAGAACATGACTCCCAGCACTGGAAACGCCGCGTCCCGCACCCACCGGAGGAACGGTTCGACGCCGGCGGCGGTGCGGCGATCGATGACATAGATCACCGCCACCCTCGGATGGCCTCCTTCGCGCACGGCGCGTTCGACGTCGGAGAACCCGGGCCCGCGCCGCGTGTCGAAGACCCCCGGCAGACCGTCCATGCTCACCCAGACCACGTCGGCCGACGTCCTGATGCCGGCCGTCCCGTTGGTGTACACGTGCACATGGAAGAAGCCCAGACGCCGGGCTTCGGTGACGACGTCCTCCATCGCGCGCGGCCCGTCCCGCCAGAGGGTCGGTTCCCCACCTGACAGGTACACGTCGCGGAATCCGCGTGCCCAGGCGCTCTTCAACGCCTGGACGACCTGGGCCCAGCTCATGTCGGGGCGCCCGGTATTGGAGACGCGGCAGCCGCGACACGACAGGTTGCAGCGATCGGTCAGCGCGATGCCGTAGATGAGCGGCGCCGGCCGCCGCAGGATCGCGAATCGCCACGCAAACGGCACGTAGAACCGCAGCTTGTCCAGCACGCCAGGGCGGCTCCCCTCACGGTTGTCAAGAGCAGCGACATGTCGCACGGCTGCGACCTTTCCACAGGAAGATCGGCACGCTGAAGATCAACACGGCGGCGACGCCGACCTCGAGGCGCGAGGACACCGAGGCGGCGATGAAGAGATCCCGCTTGAGGGTCAACGCGAGGGCCGCGCTGATGCCAGCCGCCACACCGCAGACTCCGGCACCGACCGTTGGCACTGCGAGCAGTAGATTCGACCAGAAAGTCGCTCCGCCGCGCTGCCCACTGGAAACGAGCATGCTGAACGCGGTTTCCAGCAAGACGAATCCGACGCCGAGCATCACGGAGGGACCGACCGACGCGCCAAAGCGACTGCGGGGCATGACACAGGTCGCGGTCATCGGGAACCCTCCAAGGGAAAGACCGCCCAAGTGTGCGTCCACTGCCCGAGGACTCCTAGCTGTTTCATTGGTCGTCGCTCACCTCGCAGGTGCATGACGAAAGGGGGGGGCGTTGGTTACCGCGCGCCGAGGCGTCCCACCTGGGCTTCCTCTCAACCGGTATCGTGTACCTGGGAGGAGCCGTCCTCAACTGGAAGACACTGAAGAGTCGCTAGCCCCCCAGTGGACGGTGTTTCTGTGCTTCCCATTGCTGCAGGTGGTGGACCCGTCATCCAGCCGCGAGGTGAGGCCCACGAACAAGACCCACTGGGGCCGCTTGAAAGAACCTTGAAACGCTGCGCACGAACCCGCCCTCAACGAGCAGACTCGGCCGGAGGGTGATCTGCAAGAAGTCCAAGAAAACCGACAAGTCCGGACACCGCCCGAACTACTTCCTTCGTCTCTGGACCACGTTATCGGGGTTCAAATCCCTGCCTCCCAGCCAAGTTCGACCCAATCGCACGGTTCCTTAATGTTTTAGGCCCTCGCGCGCGTCAAAGAGCTGGCTGAGAGAGGAGGCGGGTGACACCGAGAGTGCCATTCAAGAAGAAGCCCGCGAACGGCGGACACCAGTCTTCCAGAACGCGGACGAGTGAACCGCTCGCCAGATACGGCGCAACATACTCCTCGAGTGAGAACGCCAGGCCGATCCCGTCGATCGCCGCCTGGATCGTCATGTCCATAT
>DASVIS010000070.1:0-1638 GCA_036381995.1 Vicinamibacterales bacterium
AAGCGGTCGACCTCGCGATGCAGCGGCTGCGCGACCGCGCGGCGCGGTTCGAGCCGGTCGAGGGCCGCGGCGTCGATCACGGCGACACGATCACGGTCGACCTGCAGCGGCTCGCCGACGGGAAGCCGGACACCCACGACAACGTCAGCATCGAGCTTGGCGCGAAGGCGAACCCGCCGGGGTTCGACGAACAGCTGCTCGGCCTGGAGGTCGGCGCGACCAAGAGCTTCGACATTCACTATCCGGCCGACCACCCGATCGGGGAGTTGGCGGGGACCGACGTTTCGTATACCGTGACGGTGAAGGGCATCAAGCGGCGCATCCTCCCCGAGCTCGACGACGAGTTCGCGAAGGACCTCGGGGAGTTCGAGACGCTGGACGCGCTGCGCGCCCGCGTGCGGGAGGATCTCGAGCACGAAGCGCGGCACGCCGCCGAGCGCGACGTGCGCGCCCAGCTCATGAAGCAGCTCGCCGCGCGGGTGCCGTTCGAGGTGCCGCCCTCGCTCATCGATCGCGAGATCGATCGGCGGCTCGAGGAGTTTGCGCACCGGCTGATCGAGCAGAACATCGACCCACGGCAGGCCGGGGTCGACTGGAACGCGTTCCGCGAGAGCCAGCGCGAGGTGGCCCGCGAAGCGGTGGCCGGCGCCATCGTGCTGGACGAGGTGGCGCGGCGCGAGCAGCTCGACGTGACGAACGAGGAGATCGATCAGGAAATTGGCCGCCACGCGGAACGGACGGGCCGGACGCCGGCCGCCGTGCGCGCGCGGCTCGTGAGTGAGGGCGGGCTCTCGAGGGTGTCGGCCGGGCTGCGCCGCGAGAAGTCGATTGACTTCCTGATGGCTCGTGCTACACTTTCAGGAGAAGCGTAAGACTTCCCCGCTCGAATTTCCCCGACAATCAGCCGACTCAAACGCTATGCGCTACCAGCTTCCCGATCTGCGGATGCAACTTGTGCCGATGGTGGTCGAACAGACCAACCGCGGCGAACGGGCGTACGACATCTTTTCGCGGCTCCTCAAGGACAGCATCATCTTCATCGGCACGCCGATTGACGACCAGATTGCCAATCTCGTCATCGCGCAGATGCTCTTCCTGGAGGCGGAGGATCCCGACAAGGACATCCTCTTGTATATCAACAGCCCCGGTGGGTCGATTACGGCCGGGATGGCGATTTACGACACGATGCAGTTCATCAAGCCGGACGTGCAGACCTACTGCATCGGTCAGGCAGCCTCGATGGCGGCGGTCCTGCTGGCGGCTGGGGCGAAAGGAAAGCGTTTTTCGCTCCCGAATTCACGGATCGTCATTCATCAGCCGCTGATGTCTGGCCTCGGGGGCCAAGCGACCGATATTGATATTGCAGCCCGTGAAATCCTGCGGATGCGCGAGCGCATCAACGACATCCTGGTTCACCACACCGGCCAGACGGTCAAACGCATCCAGGACGACACCGAGCGCGACTACATCATGTCTGCGGATCAGGGCAAAGAATACGGTATTATTGATGATGTCATCCGAAAAAGAGCCTAGGGGCAAAGGGCTGAGGGCAAAGGGCTAAAGGCTAAGCATGGTGAAAAAGGCCGGCGAAACGGAAGTGCTCCGCTGCTCCTTCTGCAACAAGGACCAGAACGACGT
>DASVIS010000071.1:0-7707 GCA_036381995.1 Vicinamibacterales bacterium
AACAAGAATATGGATGCCGAGGACTATCCGGAATCCGGATATATCTTCAACAACGCCGCGCGGCACGGGGTCTCCTTCAAGGACTACGGCGCGCTCATCCGGGTCCTGGGCACCGACACGGGCAGCAGCGCGCCGGCCACGCTCAATGACCCCCCAAGCGGGAACGCCGGCTACCCCGTTCTTCCTCTCACTACGCCGTTGCAGAACAAGGGCGATGTGGACTCGCCCGTGCACGGGCTCGGTCAATCCTATTTCATGGCGACGCCGATTCTTGCCGTGCTCGGCGGGAACAACGCCAACGGCGAGCCGCGGCTGGACCGCAACTACCCGGGGTACAACTTCAACATCTCGGACCAGCGCCGCGCGCAGGAGTTCTGCCGGGATTTCGATCGCATGCTGGCCAATGGGACGCTGCCGAAGTTCTTCTACATCTACCAGCCGAACGACCACACGGGGAACATCGTGGCCAGGAACGTGACCGACCGGACCCCGTCGATGCAGGTGGCGGATGGCGACGTGGCGATGGGCATGGTTGTCGATCACATCATGCGAAGTCCGGTGTACTACAACCCCGCTACCGGCGAGGGCAGCGCGATCTTCGTGACGTTCGACGATGCGCAGTCCACGCTGGATCACATTCACCCGCATCGGACGCCGCTGGTGGTGGTCGGCCCGTACGCGAAGCCCGGCCCAGCCACGCGCCACTACAGCACCGCATCAATCGTCAAAACGGAGGAACTGCTGCTCGGGTTGCCGCCCAACAACCTCGGCGACCTGTTTGCCTCGGACATGCGTGACATGTTCCAGCCCGACTACAACGGGGTCACCGCGGACATGCTGTCGTTCACACGCCACTACTCATATGCCGCGTCGGAGGAAGGGCTGAAGATCTGGGGCCTGGTCGAGCGGCTGGACATGTCTGGGCCGGACCGCGACAGCCGCCGGCTCGGTATGCTGGCGCGTCTCTCGATCCGTGCTGACACATTGCACGCCGAGGCGGTCGGGCAAGAGACGCTGCAGGACAAGGGCTACCTCGAGCAGCAGGCGCGGTTGTACGACATGGCCGTCGCCATCACGAGCCGATGAGTTGCCTGAGATCCGCCGGTTGAGGGAGGTTGGTGAGGTGATCCGCTTCGCGGTACAATTCGGTTCGATCACGAGGCTCGAGCCTTGTCTGGGCCAGGCCGGACGGGCGATCTGGATGCGATGATGAACCGAGGCGCCGCGACCGGTCTTCTGCTGGAATACGGTGAAGGCTGGTACGCCGTTGAGCAGGACGGAACGGGGCCGTTCCGTTGGATGGGGCGCGAGGCGCGCTGCCGTCTCAAAGGCCTGGGCTCGAGCCGGAGCGGCTGGCTGCGAATCACCGGTGGCCTGTGGCGCGCCTGCGCCTCAGCGCCCGTCCTCTCGGTGTCTGCGAACGGCGCGCCCGCCGGGCACACCGCGATCAGCCTCGATGTCGCGCATCGGGTGTTCCCGATCGAAATCACCGATCCGCTCGAGATCACGCTGACGCTCGACCGCACCTTCTCGGTCCCGGGCGATCTACGGGCCCTCGGCATGATGGTGCGTGCCATCGACGTGTTCCTGCCCGAGGACGCCACCGAGCCCCTGGACGCCGAGGGATGGTACGAGTGGGAGCGTCACGAGTACTTTCCGTTCCGCTGGATGGGGCGCGACGCCCGCCTCATCGTGCCGTCCCGCCTGCGCCGGCGAGGCCGCTTCGCGGGCCTGCCGGTCCTTGCGCCGGGCGAAACGGGCCACCAGATCCTCACGGTTTCCAACGAAGACCAGGTCATCGCCCGGCTGCCCTTGAGGAACGGCTGGCATATCTACGACCTCGACCTCGCCGGCGGCGAGTCGGCCGCGGCTGACGAACCGGGCCCGGTCGTGCTGTCGTTCGGTGTCGACCACCTTGCGCCGAGCGACTGGCGGGCCACCGACCCGCGCGAACTCGGCATCGCTGTCGGCGAGCTCGACGTCCACGATGATCGGCGGCGCCACGACTACGTCTGCCGCTTCCATCGAGACGCGGAGAGCGATCGGCCTGTCGACGGAGCGGTTGGCGGCGCGGCGGTACCGGCGCCCGCCTCGGAGGCGGACGAGTTCCGCGATCTTCCGATCGACGGCGACGGCTGGTATGGCCTCGAAACTGGGGAAGAAGGCCCGTTTCGCTGGATGAGGCTCGAGGGCCGGCTCCGAATCGCGCCGCGCGCGCGGCGGGGCCGCTTCTGCGTCATCCCGATCTTCACCGCGTTCCGCGACCTGTCCCAGGAACTGACGATCCTCGCTGATGGGCTCGTGCTGGCCGCGTTCCCGCTCATGAAGGGGTGGAACAAGTACACCCTGGCGCTGCCCGACGTGTCCGGCGATCTCGTGTTGACGCTTCGGGTCGACAAGCTCACGCCGGCGGCCAGTCACCCGATCGATCTTCGCGACCTGGGCATACGCGTCGGAGCGCTCGCGTTCCACGACGATGACGCGAGGCAGGAGCGCGAGCTGTTCATCCAGGAGAACCTCGCCCGCAGCCAGCGCGAGTTGCAGGAGGGAGCGACGGTACTGACGTCGTTTCCATCCTCGCTCGGCGTCGATCTCTATGGGAAGTGCAACATCTCGCCCGCATGCGTGTACTGCCTCTGGGATCGAATGAAAGACCTGGAAGGTGCCAACGTCAACGCGGTCATCGACGACCGGACGCTCGAGTCGTACGGCCCGTTCTTCAGCAGCGTCCTGACGCTCGTGAACTGCTCGTTCGGCGAGCCGCTCCTGCATCCCCGTCTGGAGCAGATACTCGACCTGATCGAGCGTCACGGAAAGACCGTCGAGCTGTCGAGCAACGGCCAGGCATTCACCGCGAGGACGGTGCGCGCGCTCTCAGGCCGCCCAGTCCACCTGTACGTGTCCCTCGACGCGGCGTCGGCCGAGACCTATGCGCGGCTGCGCAACGAGCAGTGGGACGAGATTCTCTCCGGCCTCCTGTTCCTCCGCGAGGCGCGGCGGCGTGGCGGTGGCCGGCCCCTCCTGAACATGGTGTTCATGCCCATGCGCGCCAACAGGCAGGATCTGGAGGCGTACTTCAAACTGTGTCGCCTGGTCGAAGCCGACGCGCTCGTCCTGCGCCCACTCCTCAGGCTCGAGGACCCGGACATCGTGACCGAGCGAGGCGGCTATCGCTTCGACTACGAACGCGAACTGCTCGGTCGCGACGAGCTCGAGACGATCCTGGTCGATGCCGGGCGGTTCGCCGAGCAGTACGACGTCAACGTGAGGAGTCAGTTCGATTTCGGGAAGATCGACCCGCAGAACGTGAGAGCCAGGTGGAGGGCAACCCAGTGACGAGCCGGAACTGCGCGGGCGACACGGATCGGGGAACCGAAGCGCAGGCCGCGGAGGATCTGGGGTTGACGCGGGAGTACCTGTGCCGCGAGCCGTGGGAGAGCTACTACATCCTGCGACGGGGCATCCTGCCGTGCTGTCACGGTGCCAAGCCGATCGCGCCGATGTCGGAATGGGCCACCGCGTGGAATTCGCCTGCGCTCCAGGAGATTCGCTCGTTTCTCGCCAAAGGCAAGCTCAGCCCGTATTGCCTCGAGAGCACCGGCTGCCCCGTCGTCCAGCGCCACCTCGAAGCGCTCCGGCAGAAGGCGTGGATCCCTCAGCTCCAGCCGTCCACTCGGCCGCGCTGGGCGCGCGTCGTGAACCGCCTGTTCGACGGCGCTCCGGCGAGGATCTACCGCCGATTGACCCGCACTCGCCGGTAGACGTCCGGACGCAACCGCACGCCGCTCGGTGGTGCCGGTCCGTCTTCGCGTGAGCTGCGGGCCGGTTCAGGAGCGGGGCTTCAACCCTGCTCTGTTCCCTGCCTGCGGATGGCTTCGACCACCCGGGCAAGTGGGGCGGTCTTGTCGAGGCAGTCCGTCGCACCGGCCCGTCTCATCGCGCTCCTGTGCGAGTCGTCATCGAACATGGACAGGCCGATGACACGGACCAGAGGCACCTCGGCGAGGATCCGTCGTGTGGCTTCGATGCCGTCGATTGTGGGCAGGCTGATGTCCATGAGCACGACGTCGGGACGCAGTTTCCGCACGAGATTGAGCGCGAGGTCTCCGTCCGCGGCCTGGCCCACGACTTCGAGGTCGCGTTCGTCTCCCAGGGCCCGCGCCAGACCATCGCGGACGACAGCATGGTCGTCCACCAGCACAACACGGATCTTGCGCCCCCGGCGTTGTCGCGTGTGCGGGGTCGCCACGGCCCGTCGGGCGGCCGGCGTGGCGGAGACGGACGGTTCGGGGATCGGGGCGCGAATGGTAATGCGGGTCCCGCGGCCAGGGGCGCTGTCCACATCGAGATTCCCGCCGAGCGCTTCGAGTCGTTCGCGCAGGCTGAACAGGCCGAAGCTGCCGGATGTGCCCTCCCGCGCGCGCACCTCCGCCGCGTCGAACCCGGCCCCGTCGTCACTGACGGCGATCCGCACGATGCGATCCTCGCGGCCCACGCGGACCTCGGCGCTGCGCACCTTCGCGTGTTTCACCACATTGAATAGCAGCTCGCGGACGGACCTGAAGAGCGTGATCCGGATTTCCTCCGAGTCCACGTCCGCGTCCAGTTCGGTGATGACGCTCACGGCCAGGCCGTGCCGGTCTTCGTACCACCGGGCCAGCCACTGCAGGGCGGCCGCCAGCCCGCCCCGGTACAGCACCGAGGGACTCAGTTCGGCCGTGAGGGTACGCGCGACGGTGAGCGACTGACCGATCAGGTCGTCCACCTTCCGCACCTCCTCGCAGACCGTCTCGCACACGCACTGGCGGTTCAGCAGCTCGACGTCGATGCGAGCGACCACCAGCAACTGCTGGAGCTGATCGTGAATCAGCTCGGCCACGCGCCGCCGTTCGCGCTCTTCCGCCCGCGTCAATTCCAGCGCAAGGGCTCGAAGCTGGGTGGAGCGGCGCTGGAGATCGGCCGTGCGCAGCCGCACCCGCGCCTCGAGCGACTCGTTGCTCGCGCGCAGTCCCCAGTTGGCGGCCGCCAGGTCGTCGCCGGTGGACTGGAGCTTCTCCACGGCCGCCCGAAGCTCCTGATTCACGCGTTGCACCGCGGCCTCGCTGTCGCGCAACGCGTCTTCGGCCTGCCGGCGCTCCAGTTCGCCAGCGGCGCGCAAAGCCACCAGTTGCAGGAAAGACGTGGCAAGCTCGGGATTCGGCAACGGGTTGCGCCCGATGAGCGCGATCAGACCGATTGGCTGCCCACGGGAACCCCAGAGGGTGGTGCCCACATAACTCTCGGCGACCATCTGCTGCAGCACCTCGTCGTTCGGGAACAGGTGCCGGACGTCCCTGGGAAAGACACAAATCGCCTTGCCGACGACGTCGCCACACGGGGTCTCTTTCAAGGTGTAGGATACGTTGTCTTCGAACTTGCCGTCGAAGTAGATGGTCACGGTCCGGGCCGCCAGCAGGTTGTCATCGAATCGGGCGATGCAGACGTAGTCCATGCCCAGGTTCGTGGCGAGGTAGCGTGCCAATGCCTGAAAGAAGTCCTCGCTGGACGCCGGGCAGCCGCATTGCACCAGGAACATGAGGGCGTTCTCCACTCGCCTGCGTTCCGTGATGTCGTGCAAGATCGCGAGCGCCGTCTCCACGCTGCCGTCCCTCCCGGACTCGGGCACGATTCGGGTGTGGAGGTATCGCGTGCCGTCCGTCGTCGAGAAGTTGTCCTCGAATTCGAGCGACTCCACGGTTTCGAAGACCCGGCGGAACCGGTCCTCGACGAGCGTGGCCCACGGCTCCGGCACGCCAATCTCTCGATTCGTCCTCGAGATGGCGTCGGGCGGTGTGAGGCCGAGCAGGCGCGCGTAGGCAGCGTTGACATAGCGGTAACGAAACTCGCGATCGACCCGGATGACGGCATCGGGCGAGTTGTCGGCCCACGAGCGGAACAAGTGGTCCGTGCTGTGGTCGTCCATGTTCCAGGTCCTCACGTTGGCGAGTTGCCAGTATAGCCTCACCGGCTTCAGCTCTGCTTGTTGAACTCGCCCGCCATACCGGGCATCTTCCGCTTGGCGCCTTCGACCGCGACCCTGGCAGGGTCCACGGGGTCGTCAAGCTGACGGGGTGACACCATCGTGAGTGCCAGAACCATCGCCTGCGTCGCCGTCTTGCTGGTCCTCCTGGTCGCTGCCGTCCCGGCCCAACTGCCGGGCGATCGGCCCGCGCCCAACCCGCGCTCGACTCGCTCGGTCGTGATGGCCCGCCGGGGCATGATTGCCACCAGCCAGCCGCTGGCGTCCGCCGCCGGACTGCAGGTGCTGCGCGAGGGCGGCAACGCCATCGATGCCGCGGTCACCGCCGCCGCGGTCCTGTCCGTCGTCGAGCCGACGATGAACGGCATCGGGGGAGACCTGTTCGCGATTGTCTACGATGCGAAGACGAAGCGGCTCACGGGGCTGAACGCGAGCGGCCGCGCGGGCCGTTCGGCCACCCCGGAGGAGTTCGCACGCCGCGGCGTGACGAAGATGCCCGAGTTCGGGCCGCTCACCGTCACCGTGCCCGGCGTCGTGGACGGGTGGAGCAGCTTGCTCGAGCGGCACGGCACGATCACGCTTGGACGCGCGCTCGAGCCGGCCATCGGCTACGCACGCGCCGGCTTCCCAGTGTCCGAGATCATCGCCGAGCAGTGGAAGGGGGAGCAGAAGAGACTCTCGGCCGACCCGGCCGCGGCGGCGACGTTCCTGCCCGACGGCCACGCGCCCGCGACCGGCCAGGTGTTCCGCAACCCTCGCCTGGCGGCGACGCTGGAACAGATCGCCGCAGGCGGGCGCGACGCGTTCTACCGAGGCCCGATCGCTGCGGCCATCGCCGCCGACATGCGCACACGGCTGGGATTCCTGGACGAGAGGGATTTCGCGGATCATCGCTCCGACTGGATCGAGCCCGTCTCCACGAGTTATCGCGGCTACGACGTGTTCGAATTGCCGTTCAACACGCAGGGCTTCGTCGCCCTCGAAATGCTCAACATCCTCGAGGGGTTCGACCTGGCGTCGCTCGGCCACAACTCCGCCGCCTGCCTTCACCTGCTGGTCGAAGCCAACCGCATCGCGTTTGCCGATCGCGCCGCCTACCTGGCCGATCCGGGTGCCGTGCCGGCCTCGACGATGAAGATGCTGATCTCAAAGGAGTATGCGACGGCGCGGCGGAAGGAGATCCAGCTCGATCGCGCCGCACCCTCGTACGCCGCAGGCCGTCCGGCTGCTGGCGTGGAACAGGCGCCACCTCTCTCATTCGACGTCACGGCCACCGGGGACACGGTCTATCTCACGGCGGCCGACGAACAGGGCAACGTCATTTCGCTGATTCAGTCGCTCTACGACGCCTTTGGCTCGGGAATCGTCGCGGGCGACACCGGCATCGCGCTGCAGAACCGCGGCGCGCTGTTCACGCTTCAGGCTGGGCATCCCAACCAGATCGCGCCTGGCAAGCGCCCGTTCCACACGCTCGTGCCGGCGATGGTGATGAAGAGCGGACGTCCGTGGCTCTCGTTCGGCGTGATGGGCGGCGACATGCAGCCGCAAGGGCACGTCCAGGTCCTGATCAATCTGATCGACTTCGGGATGAACGTCCAGGAGGCGGGCGAAGCAGCCCGGTATCGCCTCACCTCGTCCGGCATCGCGCTCGAGTCGGCGATTGGGGCCGACACGAGGGCCGGCCTGAC
>DASVIS010000072.1:0-6396 GCA_036381995.1 Vicinamibacterales bacterium
GCCGTCACGGTTGAACCGCACCTTGCACACGCCCTGCGCGCCATTGGGGATGGGGCAGCGGTGGCCGCAGGCAAAGCACCGCGTCCAGTCGCCGTTGTAGCGCTCGTAGAGCTCGCCTTCGCGAGTCTGCTCCGTGAGGGCATCGGTCAGGGAACGCATGTTGGTCCATCCAGGTCTGCAGGCGCGCGGTGCCGAGGGACACGAGCCCTGCAGGCGAGAGCCGAGGGACACGAGCCGTTATAGCGCCGACGGGCCGCGAATGCAACGTCATCGGCGCGGCGCCCCGATCTCCGGGTTTTGCGCCTGCGCCCGGCTTACGCTACTCTCTCAACGCCATGACACGATATGCCGTTCCAACTCCCGCTCTCGTCCAGCGCCTCGTGTCGCTGGACGTCTTCCGCGGCGCGACGATGGCCGCCATGGTGATCGTCAACGACCCGGGCGATTGGAACAACGCCTACTGGCCGCTGCTGCACGCCGAGTGGAACGGGTGGACGCCAACCGACCTCATCTTCCCGTTCTTCCTGTTCATGGTCGGCGTGTCGATGACGCTCTCCAGGTCGACGATGGGATCCGGGTGGAAATCGGCGCGACGCGGCGTGACGATCATGGCGCTCGGCTGGTTTCTCTCTGGATTTCCGTATTTTCCGCTCGCGACGTGGCGGATACCAGGCGTTCTCGTGCGCATCGGCCTCTGCTACCTGGCCGCTGTTGGCATCTTCAGGCTGACGGCGCCGGGTGCCGGGCGAAATGACTCGCTGCACGGGATGCGGCTGATGTGCTGGGTGATCGGGCTGACCCTGGCGTACTGGCTGGCAATGGTGTTCGTGCCGTATCCGGGCCACAATCCGGGCGACCTCACCCCGTCAGGGAACCTCGGCGCGTTCATCGACCGGGCGCTCCTCGGGCAGAACCACATGTGGGGAAGGCGTCCGTGGGACCCGGAGGGGCTGCTGAGCACGGTGCCGGCGATTGCCAGCACGCTGATGGGGGTGGTGACGGGGTTCTGGCTGCGGGCGCCCGTTCCCGGTGGCGCCAAGGCCATGGTGATGGCCGCGGCCGGGATCGCCGCGATGGCGATCGGGCTGGTCTGGGATCTGGCGTTCCCGATCAACAAGAACCTGTGGACGAGTTCTTACGCATGGTTCACGGGGGGCGCGGGCGCCGTCGGTCTGGCCGGGTGCTACTGGATCATCGACGTGAAGGGCTGGCGATGGTGGACGAAGCCGTTTGTCGTCCTTGGCGTCAACGCGATCGCGCTGTTCGTCCTGGCAGGGCTCAGTGCGAAGATCTTGTTGCTCGTAAAGGTGGGCGACGGCGCAGGGAAGAGGATCTCGCTGTACACCTTCACCTACCGCAGTTGGTACGAGCCGTTCGCCTCGCCCATGAACGCCTCGCTGTTGTTCGCGATGAGCTACCTGGTGTTGTTGTATGCCGTCCTCTGGGTGATGTACCGGCGCCGCATCTTTCTGAAGGTGTGACGTCGAGCCGGCGAGGGTCCGGATGATTCCTTGAAGTATGCCGCCCGGGCGCTTATTCTGGTCGGCACTGCCAAGGCGCCGCCCTGCTGAAGCAGCGAAGCGAGGGTGATTGATGACGGAACGGACGGCCTTCGGTCTCGAGATGCTCCGCGCCCGTGAGAGGCGGGGACTGACGCTCGAAGAGATCTCCCAACAGACGAAGGTGAGCGTCGCTCATTTTGCCGGGTTCGAGGCGGGCGATCTCTCCCGCTGGCCGTCTGGCATCTTCCGCCGGGCCTTCGTTCGCAGCTACGCGGGAGCCGTCGGCCTCGACCCCGATGCCGTCCTCGCGCAGTTCAGCCGGATCTTTCCGGATCCCGCGGACGGCCCGCGGGCCGTGGCGCGAATCGAAGCCGCGGCGCGCGCGGAGGTGTCGGAGCCGTCCGATGAGACACCCGAGGCTCCTGCCGAGGCGCCGGTCCTCAGGCTGGCGCTCGACCATCCCGGCCCCGGGCACGGAGTCAGGCGGCTCGGCGCGGTTTGGAGGCGCGGGCTGTGCGGCGCGATCGATGTTTCGCTTGCCCTGGCCCCTGCTGTCGTGGTGGCGTTCGTCGCGGGCCGCGGCTGGTTCTGGGTCACGGCCGCCTGCGTCGGGTTCATCGGTCACGTCGGCTTCCTTGGAGCCGTGGGAACCACCCCGGGGAGCTGGCTCGTCGCGCGACGGCGAGGACGGCTGCCCGCGGTGTCTGTGTCTGCGATTCCCGCCGCCCGGCGCCGTCTGGACCTCGACGCAGGTATTGGCGGACGGCGGTACGTGCCGCGCCACGCGACGATCCGGCCGCCGGCGCACCCGCACCGCGCGCGCCACTGACACGATTCGCCGATGTCGCCAACGGTTGATCGCCCGTCCTCGCCGACTCCCACGTCGGGGGCGGAGCGCACTCTGTTCGGCCTGCCTCGCCCGGTGTGGCTTCTCGGGGTCACCAGTCTCTTCACCGATACGGCCAGCGAGGCGATTTACCCGCTGCTTCCCGTCTATCTCACACGGGTACTCGGTGCCGGAGCCCTCTCGCTCGGGCTGATCGAGGGGGTCGCCGAAGCGGCCAACAGCCTGCTCAAGATCTTCTCTGGCTATTTGTCCGACAAGTGGAAGATCCGGCGTCCGATCGTGATCGGCGGCTACGGGCTGTCGTCCGCGATCCGGCCGTTGACGGCGTTGATTGTGTCGTGGCCGCAGCTCCTGGTCGTGCGGTTCCTGGACCGCGTGGGGAAGGGTGTACGTGGAGCGCCACGCGATGCAATGCTGGCGGCTTGCGCGACGCCGACGACTCGCGGACGGGTATTCGGGTTCCACCAGGCGATGGATCATGCTGGCGCGGTGTTCGGGCCTCTGCTCGCGTCGGCGTTCCTCCTCGCGTATCCGGGTCGGTACCGTACGCTTTTCGCCCTGACGATCATCCCGGGTGCGCTGGCGGTCGCATCCCTGTTCCTCGTCAAGGAGCCACAGATCGACGGTCCGAGCAGGACCGGCGAGGCGTCACATCTCGCGGAAGGCCGCCCGGTGAGCTGGCGTGAACTGCCTCCGCGTTTCTTCGTGCTCCTGATCGTCCTGGTCGTCTTCACCCTGGGCAACTCGGCCGACGCATTCCTGCTGCTGCGCCTCAGTGACGTCGGCGTGCAGGCCGCGTTCATCCCGCTCCTCTGGGCGGCGCTGCACGTCGTGAAGGCACTGATGTCGGTGTGGGGCGGCGTGAAGTCGGACCGGTGGGGCCGGCGGGTGTTGATTGGCGCCGGCTGGATGATCTACGCACTGGTGTATGCCGGCTTCGCAGTCAGCTCGTCTGTGGCCGCCCTCATCGCCTGGTTCCTGTTCTACGGCGTCTACTATGGGCTCTCGGAGGGCACCGAGAAGGCCCTGATCGCCGACCTGGCTCCCCGTTCCCTGCACGGAACTGCCTTCGGGATCTACAACGCCGCGCTCGGCATCGGCTCGCTGTTCGCCAGCGTGGTGTTCGGGCTCGTGTGGAAGATCGTGAGCCCAGAGGCGGCGTTCGGTCTCGGCGCCGGTCTCGCCCTCCTCGCCACCGTGCTCCTCGCGGTGTTCGTGAAAGAGGAGTAGGGCGCGGCTTCTGCCGTGCCCCGGCCTGCTATACTGAATGGTTCTGATGACTCGCATTCTCGTGACCAACGACGACGGTGTGCGCTCGAAGGGGATCCATGCGCTGGCCGAGGCGCTGGAGCCGCTGGGGCAGGTCGTGGTCGTGGCGCCGAACCGTGAGGCCAGCGCGATCGGACACGCGCTGACGCTGCATCACCCGCTGCGCCTCGAACACCTAAGGGATTCGACCTACGCGCTGGACGGGACGCCCACCGACTGCGTGAACATTGCCGTCGCCGCGGTGCTGCTTGGCCTGCCGGACCTCGTCGTCTCGGGCATCAACAAGGGTCTGAACGTCGGTGACGACGTGACGTATTCGGGAACCGTGTCGGGGGCGCTGGAAGGAGCGCTGCTCGGCGTGCCCTCGATCGCAGTGTCGTTGCAGCAGGGGTCTGGCGACTGGGAGTTCGGCGACGCGGCACAGGTCGCGCGCGAGGTGGCCGAGCGCGTGCTCCGGTCAGGCCTGCCGGCGCGGACGTTTCTCAACGTGAACGTGCCGCGCGTGACGCCGAAGGGAATTCGCCTGACCGTGCAGGGCAAGCGCAACCACGCGACGACCGTATCGAAGCGCGACGATCCCCGGGGGCGCGCCTACTTCTGGATCGGCGAGGGCGAGGACGAGTGGCTTCCAGATGGCGACTCGGACTACGAGGCAATTCGCGCGGGCTATGTGTCGCTGACGCCGCTGCAGTCGGACCTCACCGCCCACGACGCCGTTCGGTTCGTAAAAGCTCTTGGCCTGGAGAGGGATGCTGAGGTAAGATGACATTTCTTGGGTCGGGGCGTGGCTCAGCCTGGTAGAGCACTCGGTTCGGGACCGAGGGGTCGGTGGTTCGAATCCACTCGCCCCGACCACCTCACCGCCAGTCGCTTGCGACGAGATTGCAGTGAATTCCAGAGAGGCGCCTTCGGGCGCCTTTTTTGTTGCCCACGACCATACTGGACTGCCGCGCAGCCCCGCCTACCGCAACTACCCCTTTCGGAGAGATGTCTACCAGCCTGGAGCACACCCATCGCGCGCCAGCCACGCCGTCAACGTGCGTAGGAGGCGCAGCGCGTTGCGCCCGGCCGCCCAGCCGCAACTCACGATAGGCGGCATGCTCGAGTACGCGGGCCTGGAGGTGGCGGGCGTGGCGTGGATCCTGCCTTCGGCCCGTCACGCAGCAGGCGCGGCCGCGGCTTCCGGCCGCGTGCGCACTGTCAGCGATCGCGGCGAGACCCGCGTCGAGTCCGGTCCAGCACCTGCCTGAACTCCGCGGAGTTGACGAGGGCGACGAGCACATCGGCGTGCTGGCCGGCACGCAACAGCGGAATGTAGGCTCTCGCACCCGTGGCGTCGGGTTTGCGGCCCAGCAGGCCCTGGTAGAACTGGTCGAGCAACTGCCTCGCTTCGGGGTCCGTCCGCTGCCGCCGGAACTCGCGGCTCTGGAGCATCGAGTCAACCTGAGAATCGAGCTGGCCCTGCTCAATCTGCGCTGCCGCAGACCTTACGCCAGCCGGATCCCCTTCACGCCCGAGCACGGCACGGTAGAGTCTGTTGGCCACGACTTCCGCTTCGGCCCGGGTGTAGGTTCTCGTGGCCCATTCGTTGGGCCGCCGAGAGCGCTGACCTTGCCCGCCCGGACGACGATCCGGCTGGGTCCCCCACGCCGCGACGGCCATGGGGATTGCGAACAGGACGATGATGATCAGCAGTCGAAATCCGCGTGTTCTGGGCTTGTCCATCGGTGCAGGTCCTTTCGAGAAATCACTGTACATCAACCTGCGTCTTACCTGTGCGGTTTTGTACAGACGAAGGACGGACAATAGGTCAATCTGATCGGTGAGACTCGCCGATTGGAGAGCGCGCTGAAGCAGTGTCCATTCTGCTGGCGCGCGCGGTCACCATCTGCCCATTCCGGGCAGCCAGCTGGAAGGACCGTTGATCCGACGGTTGAAGGAGAGGATGCATCATGCCTGTCAGCGCCAGATTCCTCGCAATCGTCTTCGGTCTCGCGCTCACTGTCACGGGCTGCGCGTCGCCGCCCAGTGCGGACGTGGATGCGGCGAAGGCCGCCGTTGACAAAGCCGCTACCGTCCGCGCGGATCAGTATGCCGCCGAGTCGCTGAAGGCAGCCCAGGATGCCCAGGCAGCGCTCGACGTCGAGCTGAGAGTTCAGGAAGGCAAGTGGTTCAAGTCGTACGACAAGACCAAGGAACTCGCGGCCGCTGCGAAAACGGCAGGCGACAAAGCGGCGGCCGATGCTCTTGCGGGCAAGGAGCAGGCCGATGCCGTCGCGGCCAAGGCGATAGCCGATGCCGCGGCCAGGGCGAAGGCCAAGATAGCGCCGATCCGCGTGGGAGGGCACATCAAGGCACCAACGAAGATCAAGGACGTCAAGCCGGTGTACCCGGCCATGGCGCAGTCGGCGCGTGCTGCCGGGGCGGTCGTCATCGAAGCAACGATCGGACCCGACGGTAAGGTCATCGACGCGAAGATCTTGCGCTCGATCCCGTTGCTCGATCAGGCCGCTCTCGACGCCGTGCGGCAGTGGGAGTACACACCGACTCTCCTGAACGGCGTGCCCGTGCCGGTCCTCGTGACTGTCACGGTCAACTTCACGCTCACGCGGTAGCGAGACGGGACCGACCGAAGCCCGGACCGCGGCGAGGAATGCGACGAGCAGCGGGGGCATGCTGCGGCGGACGGTATCAGTGTCGGCCTGCAACCGAGAGGACTACAACAGGTACCGAGTTTCTGGTAGCGATATTCCTTGCGGCGTACGATTTGGGGGGGGG
>DASVIS010000073.1:0-6115 GCA_036381995.1 Vicinamibacterales bacterium
AAGGCGCTGCGAGACCTGAACGTCGAAGCGTGAATCGAGTCCCGCCCCCGTCGAGTCGCCCTCGCGCCGCTCGAATCCGGTATTGAACCGATACGACAGGTACACGTGGGTTGCGGTGACCGGAATGTCCGTTTCCATCGACGTCGTCACGCCGTGCAGGCGTTCGCCCGCTGGGCGAGGCCTGACTCCGAGAAGCAGGAGTTCGTAGCCCGGAACTGTCGGAAGCCACCGCGCCTCGGTGATCTCGTAGGCCACCGTCCCGCGAAGGCGTGACAACAGATGGTACGTGACACCGGCGCTCCAGCCGCGCGCAACGACGTCGCCGGCGTTGCCGATGCCGTAGTGCCGCTGTTCCTGACGGTTCGGGGTGCCGCCGAAGAACGCGATCTGCTGATCCGTGGTGTTCTGGTAGTAGGATCGGAGCGCTAGCGTCATGTTTGGGGTGACGTCGTGCTCGAGCACGACGTCGTACTGAGACGTGCGCTCGGGCACCATCGGCGAGACCCCGACGAACGTGCGTTCGGGTGGCACCCAGAGGCCGGAGGTCAACGGTTCCAGGAACTCCTCGGCGCCTGGTGCGAGCATCCTTCGCGACACCCCCGCCCGGATACGGAGTCGGTCGAGCGGCACCAGCGTGACCATGACGTTCGGGCTGAAGAGGCCGGCGCCGCCGAGGTAGTCATAGCGGGAGTAGCGCCCGCCGTAGTCGATCATCAGGCGAGGCGAGAGCACGAACCGGCCCACACCATAGATCGAACCCGCGGCCCGGCCCGCCAACTCCGTGCGGTCGAGTGACCAGCGGGTCATCGTGGTCGTCGGCGCCATCCGCTGCGTGCTGTAAGAGAAGCCGACGTTGTAGAGATGGCTCGACGGCGAGCGATTGCGGAAGGCGCCGGACAGGAACCACGAACCGAGATCCCCCTGAGTCACCAGGCGGGCCGACCAGTCGCCGTAGCCCCAGGCCGGTCCGGCCAGATTGAAGAAGGCGGTTCCGCGAATCGCCGTGTCGGAGGACGACGGGCTCGGGCCGCCGTCGAACGACCCCGAGGTCATCAAGTCGACCTGGCCGGTCAACGGCAGGTCGCCCAGCAGGCGGGCCGGCGTCCCGAGCGCGCGGGCGATGGCCGCTGCCGTGCCCGGCTGTCCCTTCCCGATGGCTCCGGCGTTCTCGGGAGCCTTCGCCACCCGTTCGGTGGTCTCCTTCAGGACGCTTCGCGGCAGGTGGCGAATCCGCCAGGCCTTCTCGGTGCGGTCCTCGGACGCGTTCGCCGATTCCTCCCGCGCGCCGAGCGGGTCGACCGAGAGCAGGTCGAACCCTGCGCCGACAGGGAGCAGTCCCGCGGAGAGGACCTTCGGTGGCGGCGGCGGGATCCTGGTCTGCGGCGACGGGACGAGCGTCGCGGCGGAGTGCTGAAGCGTGACCGAGAACCGGGCGGACGAAGTGGCGCGCACCTCGACCAGTTGCCGCCGCGACGGGGCAAAGCCGGACATGTGTGCGCGCACCATGTACGCGCCTGCCGGCAGCGCCCGCAGCACGAATGCCCCGCGACGGTCGGTGACCGCGATGGTGCTGGTCGAGCCGAGCGCGGAGACCATCGCCCCGACAAGAGGACTTCCGTGCTCGTCCACGACGAGCCCTTCGATGTTGCCGGACAGCGCGAACGCCACGCGCCGCCCCTGCCCGTCAGAGACCGGGCGCGAGGCGTCGGACTGGGCCAGCACGTCGGGGGACCACCCGACCAGACCGGCCACAACCGTCGAGCCGACGAGCGCGAAGAGGCGGTTCATAGTCTGCCTTCGCGACCCGGGACCGCTCCCGAGTCCCTTCTGCCGGGCCATCGAGCCCGACGGTCTTCGTCCGGGCAGGCCGTACCGCGGGCGGCCTGCCCATCATCCGGCCAACACGGTGAAAGTCGAGTTCTCGATCTTCGTCTTGCCCGTCACCTTGTCGACAATCTTGATCTCGAGCCGGTAGTCGCCTTCGGGGAAGCTCGCCAGCGGAACCCCCTGGCCACCGAGCAACTGGTGGCCGGCCTTGACATCGAACTGCGCGCCAAGCGTCGAGGCGTTCAGAATCTGCGGAACCGTCTTGTTGAAGAACTTCTCCGCCCCGTCGACCTTGTGGTAGAAATTGTAATCCACCGCCAGATCGGGCTTGCCGGTCTTCGCGTCGATCCCCGTGTTGTAGATGTAGAAGAGGATCGACAGTTCGTCCTTCTTCGCGAACTTCGCCTCCAGCGGCACCGTCACCCGGGTCAGCCCGAAGATGTACGGGTTCCGGTTCAACTCGTCCAGGGTTGGCGGGACCTTGAGTTGCTCGGTCTGGTTCGTGACGATCACCGAGCTCGTAGTCAGCTCCTCGGTCCAATAGTTCGGAACGGTCAGCGATGCCTTCAGGAAGCCCGCCTTCGGCTGTGCCTTCTTGTCCTTGACGCTCGCCGTCGGTTCCTTGAGCAGCACATAGACGTCGTAGTCACCGCCGGCCACGGCAACCGCCGCCGGCACTCGGAACGTCGAACCCGACTGGGAGTTCAGCGTGAAGGTCTTCAGGTCCTCGAACGCGTACGCCACCTTCGGCGCCTCCGCCCGGAGCTTGGCTTCGGCATCGGCCAGCTCGGTGTTCTCAGGGTCGAACTTGGCGGCGATCGCCGCCTTCTCCACCGCCGCCTTGTGCGCGGCGATCGCCTTCTCGTTCTCTCCGGTGGCCGCCTTGTCCACGACCCGAACGTAGTAGGTCACCACCGGCGGAAGCGTCTGACCTTTTTCGAACGTCAGGAGGAACGGCACGTAGGCCTTGCCATCCCGGCTCTTCATCGAGTGATTGGTCCACGTGAACTTGAAGTTGGCCGGAGCCGGCTGCCCTGCGACCACATCGTCCATCATCTTGACGGTCGCCGCGATTTCGGCCTGCTGGGCCTTGTCGATCTTCGGTGCGGGCTTCTTGTCCTGCGCGGATGCCGCGACAGCACACATGAACAGCGCGACAACAAGGGCGCTGGGAACTGACAGCGCCCGGGCACGAATATGCATGATGACTCTACTCCCAGTCTGCGTTGAAATGACGAGCCTTTCGGATCATAGTCGCCAGCCGTCCGGAAAGTCAAAAAGGCCGACAGCTCATCCGGCATCTCGCCCGCGGGCCGCGTGTTATCATGCCAGTTCTCGGGGGATGCAATGGATTTCGTGGACATCACTCTGCCTCTGTCGCGTGAGATCCCCACCTATCCAGGCAATCCGTCGTTCCGCCTCGACGCCGTCAAGCGGATCACCCAGGGCGCCAGCTCGAACGTGTCGGCGCTGCACCTCGGCACCCACACCGGCACCCACGTCGACGCCCCTCGGCATTTCTTCGACGACCTGCCCGGGGCCGACGCCCTGTCGCTCGACGTCCTGATTGGCCCCGCCCGCGTGATCCATCTCCCCGGACGTGACCCGGTGAACGCAGATCGGCTGCGCGCCTTCGACCTGACCGGCGTGACCCGGCTGCTCGTCAGAACCGGCAACTCGGAGTTGTGGTCCACCCCGGAATTTGCCACCGACTACGCCGGGGTCACGGAGGATGGCGCGCGGCTCCTGGTGGACGCCGGTCTGGCGCTCGTCGGCGTGGACTATCTGTCCGTCGAGCCCTACAAAACCCCGGGGGCGCCGGCCCACCGCGCCCTGCTCGGCCACGGGGTGATCGTCGTGGAGGGACTCGACCTGTCGCGCGTGGCCCCAGGCGACTACGAGCTGATCTGTCTCCCGCTCCGCGTCGCCGAGGGGGACGGTGCCCCGGCACGGGTGGTGCTTCGGACGACGGGGAGGGCACATGCTCGATGAGACGATGGTCATCGTCCTGGCCGGCGGCACGGGCGAACGGCTGCACCCGCTGACGCAGCAGCGCGCGAAGCCGGCGGTCTATTTTGGAGGCCCCTACCGCATCATCGATTTCGTCCTGAGCAACTGCATCAACTCGGGGTTGCGCCGCATCTTCATCGCGACGCAGTACAAGTCGCTCTCGCTCAATCGCCACATCCGCATGGGGTGGAGCATCGTGTCGGAGGAGCTCGGGGAATTCATCGAGATCCTGCCACCGCAGAAGCGGGTGGGCGAGAACTGGTACCTGGGGACTGCCGATGCCGTCTATCAGAACCTGTACTCGATCGTGCGCGAGAACCCGCGGCAGGTGATCATCCTGGCGGGCGATCACGTGTACAAGATGGACTACGCGAAGATGCTGCGGTTCCATCGTGATCGGCAGGCCGCGGTCACGATCGCGACGATCGAGATGCCCGTCGACGACTCGCAGCGCTTCGGCATCGTGCAAGTGGACGAGAGCGACCGCGTGATCGGCTTCCAGGAGAAGCCGAAGAATCCCATGCCCGTCCCGGACGCGCCGCACCTCGCGTTGGCCTCGATGGGGATCTACATCTTTGAAGGGGACGTGCTGGTCCGGGCGCTCGAAGCCGATGCCGGCCGGAGCACCACGCACGATTTTGGCAAGGACGTCATCCCGGCGCTGATTGCCGAAGTCCCCGTGTTCTCGTACCGCTTCTACGACGAGAACAAGAAGGCCGCCAAGTACTGGCGCGACATCGGAACGCTCGACGCGTACTTCGAGGCGAGCATGGACCTCGTGCAGGTGAACCCGGAGTTCAACCTGTACGATCCCGAGTGGCCGCTGCGAACCTATCAGCCGCAGGCCCCGCCCGCCAAGTTCGTGTTCGCCGAAGAGGGCCGCCGGTGCGGCCAGGCGCTCGACTCGATCATCTCGCCCGGCTGCATCGTCTCTGGCAGCCGCATCGCGGGCAGCATCCTGTGCCCGAACGTGCGGGTCCACAGTTTCTGTGACATCGACCAGAGCATCCTGATGCCCGGCGTCAGGGTCGGACGCCACGCCAGGCTTCATCGAGTGATCGTGGATCGCGACGCGTTCATCCCGCGCGGCGCCCTGATCGGCTACAACCTCGACGACGATCGCCGGCGACATACCGTCTCGGACCAGGGGGTCGTGGTCGTGACCCGCGACGACGAGCCGGCCGTGCGCGAGATCGATCCGGAGTCGCTCAGGATCGAAACCGAGGCCGATCAGCGAGGCGCGGCGGCGACGGCACGCTAGCGCTGAGACGACATTGTCGAAGATGCGTGTCAGTCATTTGTCAGTCGACGATATCCGTCAATCCGGGGCGACGTCGGAAGTCGCAAGCCGCAGGCCGCGGGCCCCGTACCATGCCCATCGTCGGTTTGGACCAACGGTGTGAGGAGGTTTCCTGTGAAGATTACGCGCGTGCACGGCCGTGAGATTCTCGACTCCCGGGGCAACCCGACGATCGAAGTGGACGTGGATGTGGAGGGCGGGTTCCGCGGGAGGGCGGCGGTGCCATCTGGCGCGTCCACCGGCGAGCGCGAAGCGCTCGAACTGCGCGATGGCGACAAGAAGCGCTATCTCGGAAAGGGCGTCCTGCATGCCGTTGCCAACGTGAATGGCGAGATCGCCAAGGCGGTGGTCGGCCAGGCTGCCGACCAGCGCGCGGTCGACACGCTGATGAACCGCCTGGACGGAACGCCGACCAAGAGCCGACTGGGCGCCAACGCCATCCTCGGCGTCTCGATGGCGCTGGTCCGCGCGGCCGCCCTGGCGGCCAAGGAGCCCCTCTACGCGGCGATCGGCCGGCTTGCCGGAATCCCCCGGGAGCAGTTCGTGCTGCCCGTGCCGATGATGAACATCCTCAACGGCGGCGCACACGCGGACAGCAACGTGGATATCCAGGAGTTCATGGTCGTGCCGCTGGGTTCGCCGTCGTTCCGCGAGGGGCTGCGGGCAGGCGCCGAGACCTTCCATGCGCTGCGCTCGATCCTGAAGCAGCGCGGGCTCTCGACGGGGGTGGGCGACGAGGGCGGCTTCGCCCCGAACCTCAAGGCGAACCACCAGGCGATCGAGTTGGTGCTCGAGGCGATCGCGAAGGCCGGTTACAAGGCAGGGCAGGACTTGTGCCTGGCGATCGACTGCGCGGCCAGCGAATTGTGGGAAGACGAGGGCGACGCCAGGGGCACACCTGACGCGCGGACCGGCAAGTACGTCTTCAAGAAGTCGGGCGACAAGACCAGGACTCCGGCCGAGATGGTCGAGATGTAC
>DASVIS010000074.1:0-11815 GCA_036381995.1 Vicinamibacterales bacterium
GCCGACGTCGATCAATCGGACATCGGCAACGTTCGGGCCGGTCAGCGCGCCAGTTTCCACGTGGACGCGTACCCCGGGCAGGAGTTCGAGGGCAAGGTCACCCAGGTCCGACTCCAGCCCACCGTCGAACTAATGTCCGTCAGCTATACCACCGTGATCGAGATCGACAACGCGCAGTTGCGCCTGAGGCCCGGCATGACGGCGACCATCAACATCGACGTGGCGCAGCACGACAACGTCGTGCGTATCCCGAGCCTCGCGCTGCGATTCCGGCCCAACCAGATCGTCCTCCATGCGCTCGGCGAGGCGTCACTGGACCATGCATCGGATCGGGTGCCACTCCTGTTCTCACCGGGCATGACCACGCAGGTGTGGGTCGGCCGGGGGGGGCGGCTCGAGCCTGGAACGGTTCGAATTGGCCTGAGTGATGCGAACTATACTGAGATCGTGGATGGGCTGGCCGAGGGAACATCCGTGGCGGTGTCGGCGGCTCTCGGCCCTGGTGCAGAACGGTCCCGCTAGCGCGGGGGGCGTCAACATCGAACATCCCGGAGGGACTGGATGAGCAACAGAGAGCAGAGGTGCCTTTGCGTCGGTCCTCCGATCGTCGCCGTCCTTCTCGCGCTGGCGGCCGCGGCGCCCGGGGCCTCGGCCCAACAACGGCCCTGCTCGGACACGACCGCAGCCATCTACGATCGGGTATCCCCAGGTGTGGTGTTCATCGAAGGCACCTCGATCAATCCTTATCGGGTCACCGATCGCGTCCAGCACATCGTCGGGTCGGGATTCATCATCAATGCCGACGGCGCGGTCTTGACCAACTCGCATGTCGCGCTGGGCCGGCAGGCGCTGTCGGTCACCCTCAACGACGGGACAACGGTGCCGGCCCGGCTGGTTGCGGCGGACGCCATCTTCGACATCGCGATCCTCCAGATTCCCAAACCGTCCAAGGGCACCCTGCCGACGCTGGCGCTCGGTGATTCCGACAGCCTCCGGGTGGGCGAGGACGTGCTGGCGATCGGCAACCCGCTTGGGTTGAGTCAGACGCTGACTCACGGGATCGTGTCTGCCGTCAACCGGGTGTTGCCCGTGACGTTCTTCTCGCAAATGGAGCCGATGATCCAGATCGACGCGCCGATCAACCACGGGAACTCGGGTGGTCCGCTGATCAACCGCTGCGGCGACGTGATCGGCATGACGACCGCCGTAGTTGCCGGCTCCCAGGGGATCGGCCTCGCGATTCCGGTCAACCTGATCAAGCAGGTGCTGCCGGCGTTTGCGAAGGACCGGCGGCTGATCAGGCCCTGGCTCGGGTTTCACGGCCAGTTCGTCGACGACGACTTGAGGGGCCTGCTCAACATCCCCCTGAAGACCGGATTCATGATTGAGGTCGTCGAGCCAGGAAGCCCGGCGGAGGATGCGCCGTTGCAGGGCGGAAACATGGAAATGACGATCGCCGGCCACGACTTTCTTTTCGGCGGCGACATCGTGGTGCGGATGAACGACAAGGCGCTCGACACGCCTGATGACGTGATCGCGGTACTGGCGACGCTGAAGGTCGGGTCGGCCGTGACGATGACGGTCTTCCGCGACGGCAAGTCGGTGGACGTGAAATACGTGCTGCCGGAGCGGCCGCTCCTGCCGGGCGACATCGCGGCCACCGAGGGCGAGGCGTGGCCGATGTCCGCAAAGAAGCCGCCCGCAGTCAGGAACCTCAGGTTCTAGGTATGGGAGGCCTTTCGCGACGTCCTCCTCACGAGCCTGGGATAGACTAATAGCCGGCCTGGGCCCACGGGGCGGTTCTGTGGTATCCCGCGGTATCTGCGCCATCGTGCAGCGACGGTGACACGCCCGGTGAGGTCAGGGCCACTCCAATGGAGGAGATGGTGGAGTCCACTCTGGACGCCGGCGGAGCACGGACGCTCCAGGTCCCCCCGGGGCGATCACGGCCCATGACGCGAAGGCAGTTCGCCGCCGTGGCGATTGCGTCGGGTGCGCTCGTCCTGCTCGCCGGCGCGCAGATCGAGTCGGTGATCATCACGGCCGTCGGGGCCACGGGCACCAGCTCGAGTGGATCAGTGACGTGGTTGCCTCCGTCGCGGTCACGACCCTGACCTACTTCTGGCTCAGTCTCCGGGCCACCCGCGCACAATTACTGGATGCGGATCGAGCCCGCATCGTCCAGGACGAGCAGTTCAGGATGGCTGCGGAAATCCAGCGGACCCTGTTGCCCGACATTCCTGCGGCCACGCAGGGCTATCGGTGGGCGGCGCGCATGGAAGCGGCTCACCAAATCGGCGGTGACTTCTACGACTTCGTGACAACAACCGAAGGTGCCGTGCTCCTGATCCTTGGCGACGTGTCGGGCAAGGGCGTACCAGCCGCCATGATGCAGTCGTCGCTCTCGACGCTGTTCCGCGTTCACGCGTCGATGACCGCAGATCCCGACACGATCGCGAGCCGCATGTCGGAGGCCCTCCTGAACCAGACGGGAGGCCATCCTTACGCCACCGCCATCCTGGCGCGAGTGGACCGTTGTCCGCAGCGGATCACCTACGTCAACGCCGGCCACCCGCCGGGTCTCGTATGGCGTGGAGCGGACGTGCTCAAGTTGGACGCCGGGGGACCGCCGCTGGGCCTGCTGCCCCACCCCACGTATGTTCGCGAATCCCTCGACCTGGTCCCTGGCGACGTCGGTGTGTTGGTGACCGACGGCGTCACGGAGGCTCTCGAAGGGATACCCCTCCTGCTGAGCCAGGCGCTCCGGAATGGGCACCTGCCGCAGTCGGCCACACCGAAGGAAGACTGCGACTACCTGCTCCGTCTCGCCGCCAGCGCGCCCGGCCCACCTGGTGCGGGAACGTGGAGCGACGACCGAACCGTCTTCGCCTTCCGCGTGTCGGACGATCGCCCGCTCTGAAACACTCCAGGCGCGCAACGGCGCGCTTCGGCGTCCAACGATTAGCATGGCGGCCAGGAGACACTCACCCCGCCACGTCCCTCGACTCGCAGACCTGCGTTGTTCATTCGCGTGCGGATCGCACAAGACGTGTCGGCCTAGCTCGCCACGAACGGCACGCGCAGCAACTCCACCGCCCGCCGCTTCGCCTCCTCGCCGCGCCGTTCGTTGCGACGGCCCAAGCGTTAGGCATGACGCCGGGAAGGGTCCGACACGCGTTGAACCGCGCTCACGAACCCGGCCTCTTGATGCGCCCTGGCCAGGGGAAGATCGTGGCCCGCCTGACTGCCGAAGGAAGGCGACTGTCGCGGCGCCGGGGAGCTACCGCCGAGCGAGTCTTCGCTGTAGGGCGTCCGTCAGCACGTCGACTTGTTCCTGAAGCTTATTGATCTTCTTGAGCTTCACGTCCTGCTCATTTCGCATCTCGATCAATAGGTCCTCCATCCGGGAAAGACGAGCGTTGACGGGCCGGACGATGGCGGCCACAACAGGCGGAACCGCAACACGGGCGATCTTCTTCTTCAGCATCACCCCATACTTTCATTCAGGCACGGGGGAAGGTCTGTGCAAGAGTGAACACGTTGACGGCGCTGGCGACGGGCTACGCCGCCCGCCGAAACAGCCCGCTGACGCGTACCGACTTCACTAAACCCGTTGGCCACGCCTCGATCCGGATGGGCTACCCCGCCCGCCGCGCCGGGTTACGGGCTAGGCCCGCGCCCCTTCGGCTTGGCGGGCCGCTGGTGCGCGCACCAGTAGGCGCTTCGCCCAGACTGTGAGCCACACAGCGGCAACGACAAGCGGCCACAGCGTGAGCTTGAGGAAGACGAGCGCCTGAAACCAGACAGGGCCAATACTCTCCCACGTCGCCCCAGGTCCCCAGAAGGACACGACCCAGCGAGGCTGCGTGGCCAGGACCCCGAGGTACACAACCCATTGAAACAGGAAGAATACTGACGCGATGAGGAACGTCCACCATGCGGCTACCGCTGCAGCGTGAACCCTGCTCTGAAACGTGTCACTCATGGCACCCTCCGGCCAGATAATACCGCCGATTCCTCGTGCCTGGGTCGAGGCCGCTCGAGCGGCCCGCAGTAAGGCGGAGCCCCGAACCGCCCCCCTCCCGGCCTGCCGCTCTGAAGCGCCCTCAAGAGCGGGGGCAGCCGGCCGCCGAGGTAGTACCCGGGATCGTAGCGATGATCGATCCACTCCTTGCACCGGCTGATCGCTCCGTCGCAGTCGCGCGTGGCGAATACGGCGGCAGCAGCATCCTCGTGCGGATGAGACAACGCCCGACGGCGGACGCTACTGACCTCAGGTGCGCGCGCCTATGCGGCCCGGGCGGGGGAAGCCTCTCGAGCCCTCCCCGCAACCGTCACGGCAGCTTCTTCAGGTACTTGGCGTACCACGCCAGATAGCGCTCGTAGCGATCCCGGACGTAACTCGGCCGGCTGATGCCATGGTTCTCGTTCGGGTAGATCACGAGCTGGGTCTCCACGCCGAGGCTCCGGAGCGCCTGGTACATCTGCTGGCCGCCCTGGATCGGAACGTTGAAGTCGCGCTCGCCGCCGAGGAACAGCGCCGGCGTCTTGATCCGGTCGGCGTGCAGAAACGGGTACGAGATCTTCTGGTACGTCTCCCAAGCTTTGGGGTTCCACGGCGGGCCAATCTCGTAGTCGTACTGGATGATGTACTGGTCCGTGCCGTAGAATGCCGCCGCGAACGCCGTACCAGCGCCGCTCGTTGCCGCCTTGAACCGCGTGTCGCTCGCGACCAGGTAGTCGGTCAGGATCCCGCCGTAGCTCCACCCGCCGACACCCAGCCGATCCGGGTCCGCGATGCCCATCTTGATGACGTGGTCCACGCCGGCCAACAGGTCGTCCACCTCGAAGTGGCCCCAGTCTGCGAAGATCGCGCGAGAGTACTTCTGCCCGCGGCCCGAGCTGCCGCGGTAGTTGACGGCGAGCACCGCGTAGCCGTTGGCCGCAAACACCTGTCTCTCGGCGGCGAACGAATGCTGGTCCTGCCCGTTCGGCCCGCCGTGGATGCGCAGCAGCAGTGGCACCTTTGTCCCGGCCACGTACCCGACCGGCTTGGTGAGCAGGCCGTGCACCTGCGTGCCGTCCTTGCTGCTGAAGCTCACCTCCTCGGTCTGCCCCAGGTCCAGTTCGGCGAACAGCGCGTCGTTCTGATGGGTCAACGGCCTCAGGGCGCCGCCCTCGAACGCATGGATCTCCGTGTACCTCGTGTCGCCACCCGACAGCACGGCCGAACAGCCGCCGCCCGACGTCCAGCTCGACAGCACGATCGGCGGAGCCATCAGCCGCTCGACGGGACCACCTGCCAGGTTGACCCGCGCCGGGTAGACCGACCGGTCGTCGGTCACGGTGAACGTGATCGACTTCCCGTCGGTGGTGAAGCGGGGCGACGAGACGCCGCGGTCGAGATCCTCAACGGCTTTCACGCGAGCCGGGGCACTGCTTCCGTCCGCGGCGACGACGGCCAGGTGTTCCATGCTGTAGGAACCGTATTTCTTTTCGTCGCCTTCGAGAACCGCGATCCACTTGCCGTCGCCGCTCCATTCGGGCCGCCCTCGGCCGCCGCGGCTCGCCGCCGTCGTCAGTGCCTTCTCGGTCGAGCCGGCTTTGGCGTCGGCCACGAAGACCTGGCTCGACGGCTCGCGGTCCGGGTCGTCCGCGTGATTGCTCGTGAAGGCGATCCGCGTGCCGTCGGGCGACCACGAGGGCGACGACTCGTCGAACTTGCCGGTCGTCAATCGATCGAGCTTCTTGGTGGCGATGTCGAAGAGGTAGACGTACGTGTGCCGGCCCGACAACAGGTACCCCTGGCCATCCTGCTTGTACTTGTAGCGATCGATGACGATCGGCTTCGGGGCTTTCGGCCGGCCGCCGCCGGGGTCCGCGGCCGGCGCCGCCGCGTCGGCCTCAGGATCGGGATCGCCGATCACGAGGGCGAGTCGCCTCGAGTCGGGCGACCACTCGTAGCCCTGCAGGCGCCCCTTTACGTCGGTCAACTGCGCGGCTTCGCCACCGCCCCGGTCGAGCAACCAGACCTGGTTGCCTTTTGCCGGGCCGGGCCGCGACGAGGTGAACGACAGGTACTTGCCGTCCGGGCTCCAGCGCGGCGACGACTCGCTGTCCTGACTCGAGGTGATCTGCCGATCGCCCTGGCCGTCGAAGCCGACCATCCACACGTGCGAGATGCTCTTGTCCTCCTTGACGTCGGTCGTGGAGACCACGTACGCGACCGAGCGCCCGTCGGGCGAGCATTGCGGATCGCGCACGTCACGGAAGTGCGCAAGGTCGTCCAGTTTCAGCGGGTGCTTCGCTGTCTGCGCGAAGGCCGCCGCCGTCGAAACCAGGGTGAACGCGAGCAGCAAGCTCCGCCATCTCATGTGCCATCCTCCTCGAGTGATCTCAGTGCGACCAGGCCGGCACCCGTGCAGAGGGGTGCAGTAGATCAGGTCAGTATGCGCTCACGAAATCGCCCGTCCCACGGACGTCACTGCGGCGTCTTCAGCCGCGGCACGCTCGCCGGCACACCCAGGTCGTCCAGCTTCTTGTTGAACGCTGGCGCGACGATCACCTGGAGGTCCTTCACCTGGGGCAGCACGGTCCTCACCTGCTCGAGCGCCTCGGCGATCTGCTGGCGTTGGGCTTCGGTCGGCAGCGACGTCGACGCCGACACGTCACGGCCGGCCGAGGTGAGACGGCTCATGGCGCGCGACAACCTGCCTTGCACATCGCGGATCTTCCTCGACGCTACGTCAGTCGCCGCCTTCGCTTCCCCCTTCAGATCCTTCACCTGGACGATTGACTTCGTGACAGCCGCCATCTGCGTGTTCAGGTCGCCGGCGGCGATGCCAGCGGGCACACCGGTCAACTGCGCCTCGTAGACATCCATCAGCGCCCGGTGGCGCGCCCACATATCCTCGTCGCTGATGGTGACGCGCGGATCGCGATTGACCAGCAGGATCGCGCGCTTCTCGATCGCGGCCGCCGCGGCCAGCGATGTCGTGGCTGCCGGTACGACCAGCTTCACGACGTACTCACCGGGCAGCGCCATCGGCCCCTGTGATGGCTCGGGCGGTGCGCCGGCCTCGCCGCCGGTCGGATCGCCGCCACCACCGAAGTCGCCCGGCACCCGCGCGAGCGTGCTCTCCGCGGGTCTCGGGTCGCCGGGATCCACCCCCTCGGTGGACCGCTCGGAACGCGGCGCCTGCGGCGGCGGCGAGAATCGAAGGTCCCAGACGATGCGATGGAGACCGGCCTCGCCGCTTCCCTCGAGTTCGCGCACGACGCGGCCGTCGCGATCCTGTACGACGATCTTCGCCTCCGGCGCCGTGCGGCCGAGGTAGTAGTCGAGCAAGGCGCCACGTGGCGGGTTTGCGCCGACGTAGGTGCCCTGGGCAAGGAAGTCGCGGTGCTCGAGGTGATTGAAGGTCGTCGCCGGCAGGGGGGCGAACAGGTGCACAGG
This sequence comes from Vicinamibacterales bacterium, assembly GCA_036381995.1. GTDB lineage: Bacteria > Acidobacteriota > Vicinamibacteria > Vicinamibacterales > Fen-181 > FEN-299. Next base: position 7,457 of record DASVIS010000074.1, read on the forward strand.
CGCCGCCGTGATTGCCCCGGTCAGCTGCTCGAGCGGCGCGATGTTCATCAGGTAGATGCTGCGCCCGTGCGTCCCCAGAATCAGCTCGCGCGTGCGTGGGTGAATCTGGATGTCGGCGACCGGCACGTCCGGCAGCTTGTTCTTGAGCTGCGACCAGGTGCCGCCGCGATCGAGCGAGCACCAGAGGCCGCTCTCGGTTCCCGCAAAGATCAGATCCGGGTTTCGAGTGTCTTGCCTGAGCGCCCGCACGGGGCTCTCGGGAAGCCCCTGCCCAACCGCCCGCCACGTGGCTCCGCCATCGTCGCTGCCGTAGACGTACGCCTTGTAATCGTCCGCGCGATGATTGTCGAACGACACGACCATGCGTTTCGCGTCGAACGACGACAAGTCGGCGGCGCTCACCCACGAATGCTCCGGAAGCGCCGGGAACTTCGCCGCCAGGTTCGTCCAGCTTGCGCCCCCATCCTTGGACACCTGGACGTTCCCATCGTCGGTACCCGCCAGGAGCAGTCCGGCCTGCACCGGCGACTCGGCCAGCGCCGTGATCGTACCGTAGGCCGAGATGCCGTCGTTCTTCCCCAGCATTTCTCCGGTCACGCCCATGATCGCGATCTTCTCGCGATCGATCTGCTTCGTCAGATCGGAGCTGATGACGGTCCAGCGCTCGCCGCCATCGAGCGACCGCCAGATCCGGTTGCCGGCCAGATAGACGATGCGCGGATTGTGCGGAGAGACGACGAGAGGCGCCGTCCAGTTGAAGCGCACGGACGAAAGACCGGCCGGCCTGGCCTCGCCACTGCCCGACCCGCCGCCGGGGCCGCCCGCCCCGCCACCCGCGCGCTCGGGCTCGACCGGCCGTATGGCCTTCGACTCCCCCGTCACGTAGTCGAAGCGCAGCAGACGCCCGCCCTGCATCGCAACATAGGCCGCGCGCGGGTCGCTCGGATCAACGGTCACGAACTGGCCGTCGCCGCCGCCTACCTGGATCCAGTCGTCGTTGATCGGGCCGACGCGGTGCCTGGTGGCGCTCGGCCCGCTCCACACGCCGTTGTCCTGCAGGCCGGCATACAGGAAGAACGGATCGCGCGTGTCGTAGCCGACGACGTAGATCTGGCCGAGCGGAACGTTGTTGACGCGCCTCCACGTGCGCGCCCGGTCGTACGAGATGCCCACGCCCCCGTCGTTGCCGACGATCAGGTGATTCGGGTTGCGCGGATCGATCCACATCGCATGGTGATCGACGTGCAGGTTGCGCGCGCCGTCACTCCTGAACGTCTTGCCGCCGTCATTCGAGACGTAGAGCGACACGCCGAGCACGTAGACACGCGTGTCGTCCTGCGGATCGATGCGGACCTGGCTGAAGTAGAGGGGCCGCGGGTTGAGGCTGTTCACCTTCTTCCAGGTCTTGCCGCGGTCCTCCGACGTGAACAGGCCGCCTTCCTTGTGCTCGATGGTCGCGAAGATGACGGCGGGGTTCCTGCGATAGATGTCGAGCCCGATGCGCCCGACGACGCCCGTGGGCAGCCCGCCGGCCAGCCGGGTCCACGTCCTGCCTGCGTCGTTGGTCTTCCACAGCGCGCTGCCAGGCCCGCCGCCGTTGAAGCCGAACGGGGTGCGCCGCCGCTGGTAGGAGGCCGCGTACAGCACCTTGTTGTCGGACGGGTCCATGATCACGTCGCCGAACCCGGTGTCCTCGTCGATGAACTTCAGGTTCACCCACGTCGTCCCGCCGTCGGTCGTCTTGAACAGACCGCGCTGCTTGTTCGGCCCCCACAGATGTCCGAGCGCGGCCACGTAGACGATGTTCGGGTTCTTCGGGTCGATGACCATGCGGCCGATGTGCCGGGAGTCCTCAAGCCCCTCGCGCCGCCACGTGAGACCCCCGTCGATGGACTTGTAGACCCCATTGCCCCACGACGAACTCTGGCGCGCGTTGGCTTCGCCGGTGCCCAACCACACGATGTCCGGGTTGGACGGCGCCACTGCGACAGCTCCGATCGACGTCGTGCCGAAGTCATCGAAGATCGGCATCCACGTCGTGCCGCCGTTGGTCGATTTCCACAATCCGCCCGACGCGGCAGCCATGTAGATGATGTCCGGATTGCTCTCGACGACGGCGAAGTCGTCGATGCGGCCGCCCATGATCGACGGTCCGACGCTTCGCCACTGCAAGTCCTTCGTGAAGTCCTGGTTCGCAGAAGCCGCCGGAGCGATCGAGATCGACAGAATCAGGCCGAGGCAGGTCTTGAACATCGTGTGACCGCAAAGCACCCTCGTGGGTGCAGGAATCCACTCGAGGCGGGACGCCCGGGCGGCGCGTCACGCCGCCCGGGCCTGGCCCTCATGCTCGCGTCAGAAGTCGAAGCGGAAGCCGAATTCTATCTGGCGCGGACTGCCGGCGAGGCTGCTCGGCAAGCCGAAAGACGCCGATCGCAGGTTGCCGCTCGGATTGCCGTTGTTCCGCCGGTTGGTGGCGTTGAACGCCTCGACGAATGCCTCGACCCGCTTGCCGTGAACGCGCACGAATTTCGACGCGCGGAGATCGATCTGGAGGAATCCCGGGCCCAGGGCGGAGTCGCGCGGCAGGTTGCCTCCCCGTCCGGTGAAGCCGGTGAAGTAGGTGGCCTTATCGAACGGATCGCCGCCGGGCACGAGCAGATCCGGGCGGTCGTTCGAGCGCGTGTCCCCGTTGTTGTCGGTGCCCGTCGTGATGGTGACGGGCCGGCCGGTGCGGGCCGAGATCAGCCCACCGAACTGCACGCCGCCGGGCAGGAGCCACGTGGCATTGATCACGACCTGGTGCCGGCGGTCGTTGCTCGCCGGCGCCTTCTCGCCGTTCAGGTTGTTCGGATCCTGCGCCGTGAAGCCGAAGTCCTCTACGTTCCGGATTGCCTTCGAGAACGTGTAGGCGACGCCGAAGCCCGGGATGTGGCCGCTGGCGCGCTTGTCCAGGCTGACGAGCAGCGCGTTCGACCAGGAGTCGCCCGTCGTTTCATAGCGCGTGACGCTCTGCCAGTTCAGGTTAATCCGCGAGGCGGTCGTTGAGTTCCAGTTGACGTCGTGCGCCCAGAACAGGCTCATCCCCCGTGTGTTCACGAAGTCGGCCGACAGGGCGAGGCCGGAGAGCAGCTCGCGCTTGATGCCGATGCTGAGTGTGCGCGTGCTGGGTACCTGAATGTCTGGCGCCGCCACCGTGGCGCTGGGGATGCCAGCCTGAATCGTCCCGCCGGCAGTGTAATCCGGGTAGCCCGGATTCTTCACCGAGATGCCCCGCGACTTGGTGGAGAGCGAGATGTTCCCGGTGATATTGAGGAACGTGCTGTTGTAGTACAGGCCATAGCCGCCGCGGATGGCCGTCTTCCCGTCGCCCTTCGGGTCCCACGCGAACCCGACGCGCGGCTGCCAGTTGTTCGTGTCGTTCGGGACGCTTCCCGCCGCCGGCGCCCAGCCGGTGCTGGCGTCCGCCACGCGCAGGACGTTGGCGTGCCGCCACGCGGTCTCGAGCGCGTAGCGCACGCCGATATTCAGCGTCAGATTGGGCTTCACGCGCCACGCGTCCTGCACGAATGCGCCGTACAGTTCGTCGCGCTCGACGTCCAGCCAGTCGCCGACCTGCTGGGAGTACAGCGTCGGGTACGTGGTCTTGTCAGCGGCATTGAACGGCTTGTCCGTCGTGAACGTGAACGTGCCGTCCTTGTTGCCCAGGAAGTACGCGTCGTCGCCCATCCGGTTCACGCTGAAGCCGGCCTTCAGGTTGTGCGACCCGAAGGTGTACGAGAAGTTGTCGATGATCTGGAAGTAGAACTCCTTGTCGCCCTGCGGCATGTTGCTGGACTTGCCGAGGGAGATGCTGGGCCGGTTGATGCTGACGGCATTCGGTCCGCTGGCGTACCCGTCCACGGTATCCCACCGCAGGGTCGTCGAGTAGACGAACCGGAGCTCGTTCAAGGCCCGATCGGAGATGATCGCCGTGTGGCTGAGGCCGAAATCCTGATTGCGGTACGTCTGGTCGTAGCCCATCTCTTTGGGCGACGTCCCGCCGATCCCGAGGCCGAGAGTCTTGGTCTGATCGAACCGGTACCGCGCGGACAGAGTCTGACTGGGGCTCAGCCGGCCATCGATCTTAATGAAGGCCTGGTTTCCGTCGGTGTTGTTCGGATACTTGGTCTCAGTCGGCACGCCCAGCGCCGTGAGCTGATCGGAGGTCAGTTTGGTCGCGACGACCGATGTCTGCCGCTGCCGCAACCCCTCGTACGCCCCGAAGTAGTGCAGCTTGTCCTGGACGATCGGGCCGCCCAATGAGCCGCCGTACCTTTGCTGACTGAACGGCGGCTTGACGAGATTCCCCTGGTCGCGCAG
>DASVIS010000075.1:0-2350 GCA_036381995.1 Vicinamibacterales bacterium
ATCGCTCCAGACACCTTCGCGCGCGTCGCCTGCGCGACGTCGATTCCCCACTTCTTCTGGAGTTCACTGGAGGCGCGAATCGTGTTCCGTTCCTCGGTCCTTGCGGACGACTTCGACTCTGGCGCCTCCGCCTTCGGGCCCTCCGCGCTGCCAGCCTTGCACCCGCCGGAGGCAAGCAGGGCGAGCAGCGTCAGGCCGATCCACGGGCTCTTCATGGCAGTTCCTTTCGCTGGGCCGCCGAGAGTGTTCCTACGGCCGCCTCGTACTGAAACAAGCTGATCCGGTAGTCGAAGCGCGCCCGGTTCTGCGTGCGCAGGGCCTCGCGCAGGGCACGCTGGGCGTCCAGGTAATCGATGAGGGTGGTCGCGCCGCTGCGGTAGGACGCGAGCACGATGTCGCGGGCCTCGCGTGCGTTCTTCAGATACTCGCCCTCGACGTAGGTCAGGCGCCGCCGACTGACATCCAGCGCGTTCAGGGCTTCCTGGACGTCGAGTGACACCCTGAGTTCGGCAGCGGCGAGTCCCGCGGCAGCCTGCCGTTCTTCGGCGGCGGCCCGCGCCACGCCGCCTTCGTTGTGATTGAAGAGCGGCAGCGGCACTCCGAACGTGACGACAAGTCCGTTTGCGCCGAAGTCGCGCTTGAGGCCGGCCCCGACGGAAAAGGAAGGAGTGCGGAGCGCATGCTGGAGGCGAATCCCGGCCTCGGCCCGCTCCCGTTCCCGACGGGCTGCATCCAGATCGGGCCGGTTGGCCAGCGCCCGGCCGACGGCCGACTCCGTGGTCTCAGGGGACGTGACGCTCGTCGCGGCAATCGACGTCGAGAGCAGATCGTCGATCGTCTCGAACGGCTGGTCCAGCGGCCTGACGTTCAACAACGCGAGCAGCCTGCTGCGAGCGTTCCTGAGCGCGAGTTCCGCGGCAAACGAATCGTCGGCAAACCGGAAGCGCTCCACCTGCAGGCGGCGCAACTCGACACCTGACAGCTCGCCTTGGTCGTAGCGGATGCGGTTCAGCGCCAGCACCGTGTCGATCTCCTCGAGCGTTGTGCGCGCCACGTCATCGTCCGCCTTGGCGAGAACCACCTGCACATAGGCGCGACGGACATCGAAGCGCAACTGGCGGAGCGCGTCCCGGACCGTGGCCCGCGACGCGTCGGCCCCGAATTGCGCCTGCTCGGTTCGGAGTCGCCGTCGTCCGCCTGGTTCGAGTTCCTGTTGGACGCCGAAGGCCAGTTCCTGGTTGTCGAAGAACGGGGGGCGGTCCGGCTGCGAGAGGGGGATTCCTTCCGAGCTGAGCGTGAAGGCCGGATTCGGCCGCTTCCTCGCGGCGAGCACGTCGGCCTCCGACCCGGCCACCGCCTGCTGAGCGACCACGAGTTGCGGGCTGCGCGCTTCGGCGATCCGAAGCGCGTCGTCGAGTGAGAGCCTGGCGGGGAGATCGGGCCCCTGCGCGTACAGGGTTCCGCTCAACACCACGCCAAGGACGGCGATGCAGACACTTCTCATAAGAGTCCGACAGTCCTGGGGGCGAGCGATTGTCTTGGAACGGGAGAGCGCGACTTACGCGGCGAGTTGTGGAGGCCGGTCGAGCGGATGGGGGGCGCCGGGGGGCGCTTGGGGAGAGAGATCGACCGCGACAGTGCCGACTGGCGTCAGGCCCGCGGAAGGTGTGGGCACGACAGCGCCCATCGATGTGCCGTGGCAGAAGCAGTGGTCAGGCGCAGGATGCGCGCCCGCGCCGCTGTCCTCGACCCCGAGGCTGGCGGAGGAGCCGCTCGTGGCCATCGGCGTGAAATCGGAGGCAAACAGACCGTGGGCGCCCAGATCGAGGCCGACCCAGAGCAGGAGCAACAGCGTGAGCGTGCGAATCAGGGCGTCGTGCCGCAGCCAGGCCATGTAGAGAATGTAACTCTACCACGGGCCGGCGGGGGGCGCCAACTGCGCCGCAGCCGGTCAGGCTTCCAGACCCTCCAACTACGATCAGCCGTCACCCGACTGCGATTGTCGTGTCGCGTCCGTACGCGACCACGACGCGAAAACACCAGCATCGGTTTAGCGGCCGGCGAGCCAATTTCAGGGGGCTTCCATGGCCGGTTCTACCAGGGCCCGCCGCTGCTGACGGTGTCCGGACCGGTGCTCGGCTTCGTCACCAGCCGGAATCTGGCGCTGATCCCGCCCTGTCGCGACTCGGTGCAGCCTGCATTCCGAGTACGGTTCGAACCCCTCCCCGGGCGCCGCCAGTTCGAAGACTTCAACGACGTCATCCGGCCCATGACCCGATACGTCTCCCGGGCCCGCCATCCCGGCGCAATATTCTCAATCGCTTCGGTCGTGAACACGAGGGTCGTCCCG
>DASVIS010000076.1:0-2349 GCA_036381995.1 Vicinamibacterales bacterium
CGAACACCTCGTGCTGGTCGTACGCTTCGGCTTCGATGACGCCGGCGGCCAGCAGGTGGCTGACGATGGGTGATGAGCCATGGTAGCGGAGGCCGCCCGCGTGCACCGGCGCGGGCATGAACGCGTGCCCGAGCGTGTGCATCATCATCAGAGGCGTCATACCGGCCGTGTCGCCGAAATCGTACTCGCGCCTGCCGCGCGTCAGGCTCGGACACGAGGTTGGTTCCACCGCGATGGCGCGGAGTGACGGTCGCGCGCCCGAGAGCTTGTCCTTCAGGAACGGGAACGTGAGGCCACCGAAGTTGCTGCCGCCGCCGTGACACGCGATCAGGATGTCCGGGTAGTCACCCGCCAGTTCCATCTGCTTCTTCGCTTCCTGCCCGATGATCGTCTGGTGCAACAGCACGTGGTTCAGCACGCTCCCGAGCGCGTACTTCGTGTCGTCCCGCTGCGCGGCGTCTTCCACTGCCTCGGAAATCGCCATGCCGAGGCTGCCCGGCGTGTTCGAATCCTCGGCGAGCATCGCGCGCCCGGTCGCGGTCAGGTTCGAGGGGCTCGCGACGACATCGGCGCCGTAGGTCTTCATCATGATGCGGCGGTACGGCTTCTGATCGTAGCTGATGCGCACCATGTAGACCATGCACTCGAGGCCGATCAGCCTGCAGGCGCACGCGAGCGCGCTGCCCCACTGCCCCGCACCGGTCTCGGTCGCAAGGCGGCGTACGCCTTCCTGCTTGTTCACGTACGCCTGCATGATCGCGGTGTTGAGCTTGTGGCTGCCCACCGGGCTCACGTGCTCCGACTTGTAGTAGATGCGCGCCGGAGTGTCGAGCGCCTCCTCGAAGGCGCGGGCGCGGAACATCGGGGTCGGCCGGTAGAGGCGATAGATGTCGCGCACCTCGTCCGGGATCTCGATCATCGGCTCCCGCGACATCTCCTGCGCGATGAGCCCTGACGGGAAGATCGGCGCCAGGTCCTCCGGGCCGACCGGCTTGCGCGTCGCCGGGTGCAGCGGAGGTGACAGGGGTGTTGGCAGGTCCGGCGCGATGTTGTAGAAGTGCGTTGGGATTTCTCTTTCGGGTAGCGTGATCTTCGTGTCCGTCACGATATCGCCTCTCGGGAAATGGCGCCGGGCCCGACGGGCCTGGCTCTGAAAGTGAAGACTGGGCGGGGGATTTCGAAGGATACCACGCCACGCCGACCTCGGCGCATCCGATGCACGCACGTTGTGGATTCCGCTCGGCATGCGCGAGCAGTGACTCGTCGGACCGAGCACATCGCTGAGCACCAACCCGCGCTTCCGGTGGATCGGCATCGTCGGCGGTTTGGCTTTCGTGCTGGCGATGATCGGGATCTATGGCGTGATGGCGGACAGCGTGGCGCAGCGCACGCAGGAGATCGGCTTCCGCATCGCGATCGGCGCGCAGCGCGGTGATGTCCAGCGACTGGTGATGCGCCAGGGTGCGTGACTCGCCGTGCTAGCCTCGGTCGGAGCGTCGGTCTACTGCTGCGGCCGGACCCCCAGATACGAGCCGCCCGCACCCACCCAGTGCCAGAACTCGCCCGAGTTCTTCTTGAAGGCTTTCGCGAAGAGATCCTCGGCCTTCGGGCGATCCTTGTTCACGTTGGCGAACGCCCCGTACTCGATCATGCCCGAGTCGTCGCCGGGATTCATGGCCAGGGCGCGGTCGAACGCCTGTTGCGCCTTGTCCCATTCGCCGGCCTCTAGATAGACGCGCGCCACGCGGAACCAGTCACTTGCCGCGATTTTCTTGCCGCCGGTGACGCCGTCCAGGATCTGCTGCCCTTTGGCCTTGTCCCCACCCAGGTACCATGCCCGACCGACGGCGATCCGCTCCCAGCTGCCGGTCCCCGCGAGCTGGAGCGCGCCGTCGAGCAGCGCCGTCGCGGCTGTCTTCGCGTCCTTGCCCTGATAGAGGTCGGGACTGAACACGGGCTTCTTGGTCTGCGCGAGCCCAGAGTGCACGAGCGCGCCAAGGACGAAACATCCGAGAGCGAGTACGAGAACGCGCCGGTCTTTCATAAGGACTCCATTCGCCAATCGGTCACAAGCCTGGTCACCCAAGATCGCAGACTCCGAAAACCGCTCCGACCCCAGTTGGCACCCGCCGAGATTCTACACCGCCGGCCCGGACCGCCGCCGCCGCTGCCACTCGCTTGACGGACGGCACGCAGGAGACAGTAGCGCTCCGCACGCCGGCGAGGGGGGGATCCTCATAGCGGGTGGCCTGGCTCCGGCTACTTTGGCTGACCCCCTGCCTCCGACGCGCAGCGTCACCGTTCGCGTGGCCCCGACCACGGCCGGCGTGGCCACCGCGTTCGAGCGCC
>DASVIS010000077.1:0-50704 GCA_036381995.1 Vicinamibacterales bacterium
GTCTGGGTGTCAGGCGGGCGCAGGGTCGCCCCGACAGCAGGTCGTGGGCATCTTCGTGACAGGCGGGCACCGTCCGCCCGGGGCGGGGCGGACGCAGTTTCAGCGGGAAGTGACGCAGTTTCGGAGGGCAACCCGACGGCTGTCCGAAGTGCGTCGACCTCCTCGGGCGGCAGCTCATGCGCCGACAGATCGCGGGCCGCCAGATCGCCAAGATGCAGCCAAATCATGGCTCATCTGCAGCTTACGTCGTGGAGAAGTGGTGCGTACTCGGAGCGGTGGCGTCGCTCGCGAATACCGAGTAGTGCTCGCCCGCAGACATGACGCTCGGGCGGCGGGAGACGAGACGTATGGAAATATCTAGAGGTCGCCGATGGCGCGGGCCTGCATCAATATCAACTCGGCGTATTGGTCAACGAACGCTCGCCCGTCGCATTCGGCGAACGCATCGAGCAAGGCTTGCTCTTCCGGCGTGCGTGGTCCTGGTGACCTCGTGAAGTCGTAACCAGACGCCAGTCGTGCGTAGACGTGGCGCATCTTGGCCGTTTCTTCCGGCGTGAGATCGCGTTCTTGGTCCATGTGCGTCCTCAGTCTAGCCGCGACGTCCAGGGCAAGAAAAAAGGCGCCCGAAGGCGCCTTTCTGGAATCCGTTGCAATCTCGTTGCAAGCGGCTGAGCAAATTTGGTGGCCAGGCCCAGGATTGAACTGGGGACACCCCGGTTTTCAGCCGAGTGCTCTACCGCTGAGCTACCTGGCCACCGACAAGAAACGAAATTTTACAGCGATTCGCCCCTCACTGTCGAGAGGGATGGAGCAGCGCGCGCCAGGACCACGCGGTCCACGAGGCGCTCCGGCTCGCGGTCCACGAGCACCGCAGCGCCCGCTCCATAGAGGAAGCCGTCGTGACGGGCCCGATCGAACATCGCCAGCAGACTATCGAAGTAGCCGTCCGTGTTGAGGAGTGCGCACGGCTTCTGGTGTAAATCGAGTTGCGCCCACGTGAGGACCTCGAAGAACTCGTCGAGCGTACCGAAGCCGCCCGGCAGCGCGATGAAGGCGTCGCTCAGCCTGACCATGAGGGCTTTCCGCTCGTGCATCGAGGCGACGACGTGAAGCTCGGTGAGACCTCGGTGCGCGCGCTCCAACCCGACCAACTGTTCCGGGATCACGCCGACCACGCGGCTTCCGGCCTCGAGGGCCGCGTCGGCCAGCCGCCGCATCAGGCCGATGTTGCTGCCACCGTAGACCAGCGTGAGACCGTGCGCGGCGATGGCGCGACCAATCGCGCCCGCCGCCTCGCCGTACGCGGGACGCCCTCCGTCACTCGATCCGCAGAAGACGCAAATGCTGGTCAGACGTCGCTCCCCGCGGCCGCCAGTCGCCACACCGTCCGCCCCCGGATGACCCAGGCGACCGCCCACCCAATGAGAAGGCCGGCCAGCACGTCGCTTGGATAGTGCACGCCCAGGTAGATTCGAGAACAGGAGATGCCGATGGCCAAGGCCCACAGGCCGACCCTGGCAGCCGGCCACGTGGACGCCAGCATGTAGGCGCCAGCCGCGGCAGTGGCGGCGTGCCCGGATGGAAACGAATAGCCGGCGGGCTGGGCGCCAACCGCCTGAAACGCCTCGATGCTGGTCCACGGCCTCGGACGGTGGACGAGAGGCTTGAGCACGCAGTCGGACATGACCCAGGCAAGCAGAACGGCGAGCACCGTCTGCCACGCAGCCATCGCCAGGCGCCGATTGATCACCACCCGGGCGGCCGCAAGGACCACCCAGACGGCACCGCCCCTGGCGATGAAGGTGAGCGCCAGCATGATGCTGTCGAGCGGCGCGGACCGATGCGCTGCGAGCGATGTCAGGATGCTGGTTTCCATCCGGCCTAGGCTTCCGCCGCCTCTGCCGCCGACAGCCCCAGCTCCTTCCGCAGCCGGACTTCGATCGTCTGCGACGTTTCCGGGTTGTCGCGAAGGAACTGCTTGGCGTTCTCACGACCCTGGCCGAGGCGCTCGCCGCCATAGGCGAACCATGTGCCGCTCTTGTCCACGATCTTGTGCTCCACGGCGAGGTCGAGCAGGTCGCCCTCACGAGAGATCCCTTCGCCATAGAGGATGTCGAACTCCGCCTCGCGGAATGGCGGCGCCACCTTGTTCTTCACGACCTTTACACGGGTCCGTCCGCCGATGATGGTGTCGCCGTCCTTGATGCTGGCGATGCGGCGGATGTCGAGTCGCACCGACGCGTAGAACTTCAGCGCGCGCCCGCCTGTCGTCGTCTCGGGGTTGCCGAACATGACGCCGATCTTCTCGCGCAACTGGTTGATGAACACCAGGGAGGTCTTCGACTTCGACACGACGCCGGTCAGCTTGCGGAGCGCCTGCGACATGAGCCGGGCCTGCAGGCCCATTTGGGCCTCGCCCATCTCGCCTTCGATTTCTGCCCGCGGCACGAGCGCGGCGACCGAGTCGACCACCACCACGTCGGCACCGCCCGAGCGCACGAGGACCTCGACGATCTCCAGCGCCTGCTCCCCATTGTCCGGCTGCGAAACCAGGAGGTTGTCGATATCGACCCCGAGCTTCTTCGCATACTTGGCGTCGAGCGCATGTTCGGCGTCAACGAACGCAGCCATGCCGCCCAACTTCTGGGCCTGCGCAATCACTTGGAGCGCGAGAGTCGTTTTGCCCGAGGATTCCGGGCCGAAGATTTCCACGACACGGCCGCGAGGGACGCCACCGACCCCGAGGGCGAAGTCCAAGCTGATCGAACCGGTCGGGATGACGTCCACGGGGGACACGGCTCCCTTGATTCCCAGCCGCATGATCGAGCCCTTGCCAAACTGCTTCTCGATCTGACTGACGGCGACATCCAGGGCCTTGGTGCGTTCGTTGCGGTCGTCGGCGGACATCTGCACTCCTCTCTCGTGAGTCACTGAAACCCCTGCATTCTAAAGTCGTGCCGGACGGAAAGTCAAGCGAAAGGCGCAAGTATATACTCAATAACTAGCTGCAAATACTATGGTTATCGAAAGTAAGACTTTCGCCATCTATTCTTGGGCCGTCAGAATCCTCGCCGTTTCTGCCATGGGTTCCAGAGCGAAGTGCGCAACGGCTCCATTCAGACAGCAGCGGGCGGTGGCCGTCGCAACCTGAACCGTGCCACGGCCCACGCCAACGGCACCAGGATCAGTAACTCCCTGGCAACCGACACGATATTCTGCGTCCAGGCGGCCGCCAGCCAGTACTCCCGGGAAATGCGCAGGAAGACGTGGACGGGTGAGAGGAAGAAACTGCTGTCGAACGGCCAGAGCGCCATGACGCCAAGCGGTGGGGAGGTGTCCTGGGCCAGCCAGTCGAGGAGAACGTGCGACCCATAACTCGCGGCGACGGCTACCGACACCGACAGGGCGGCACGGCCTCGGTGCCTGGTCCACCAGAGCGTCACCGCCAGGGTGAGCAGGACTGCGCCGATGCTGTGGGTATAGCGACTGTGAAGGCCGACCAGGAGATCCAGATCGGCAACCATTCCGGCAGCGACGTAAACCCATGTGCGCCGCGAGTGCACGACGCGATGGAACCACGTCCGACTCGCGGGGGCGGAACCGGCTGACCTTGTCGCTGGCTCGGGACTGATCAGCCAGCCTGCAATGAAGCCCCCAAGCGCGTGACCAAGCGGGCTGGGCACCGGTCACGCCTTCGGTGGCCGCGTGAGGATCTTGAGCTTGGTCACGAACTTCGCTCCCACGAGGTCCTGAAGGCGCGACAGGATCATGGTCTGCGAACGTCTGACCTCGCGACGCCAGGCAAGATCTTCGGCCGTGACCTCAACGGTTCCGTTGTCGAGCATGTTCACGGTAGTGGCACGGCTCATAGCGGCCCCGACGGCCACACGCCACGCGAGCCGGAGCTTGCCAGGCGACATCGGGCCTTTCTGGAGAATCCTGCGGACGGCTGAGGGGACGACGGCAGTTAATGGCTCCACAATGAATCTATTCTCTCATGTAAAATCTTCCGGTGCGCCCTCTTCTCGCGGTCCCCCCGCTGATCCTGGCATCCGCCTCTCCCCGGCGGGCCGATCTTCTCGCCGCTGCCGGCATGCGGTTCTCCACCCGGCCCGTCGAAGTGGACGAACGAGCGCTCAGCGGCGAATCGCCGCCGGACTACGTGCTCAGGATCGCTCGTGACAAGGCCAGAGCCTGCGCCCGGTCGTCCGATGACCTGGTGCTGGCGGCCGACACGGTCGTGGTGATCGACGGCCTGATCCTGGGTAAGCCGATCGACGATGCCGACGCGGTGCGCATGCTTCGACGACTGTCCGGGAGAGTCCACCAGGTGTTGACCGGCGTGGCCCTGCATCGTCGGGACAGGGAAGTCGCGTCGGTTGAAACGACGGCCGTGACGTTTGAGTCCCTCAGCATGGACGAAATCGGCTGGTACGTGGCGTCGGGCGAGCCTCGCGACAAGGCCGGAGCGTACGCCGTGCAAGGATTGGCGTCCCGATTCGTGACGCGGATCGACGGGTCCTATTCGAACGTCGTCGGGCTCCCCGTGGCGCGGGTCTATCGAATGGTGGCCGACCTCCAATCTGCAGAGTCGGCAAGCCCGTTCAGCGTGTGACGACAACCCTGCAACTCGATTGACCATCGGTCGGTGAGGCGGTATTCTGGGGTGGGGAAAATTTCGCGAAAGGCGCTATGTCGAACAAGGGTGTCAAGATTGGACTGACTGTCGTCGTGCTGGCCGTGGCGCTGGCCGGCCTGCTGCGTGCGACGTTGCGAGACGGCACCGAGTACTACAAGCACGTGGACGAGGTGCTGGTGAACCCCGCTGCGTGGCAGGGCAAGAACCTCCAGCTGCACGGGTACGTGGTCAGGGATTCGATTCTCAGGAAGCGCGATTCGCTCGACTACCGGTTCAAGGTGACGGCGAAGGTGGGCGACGACGCTCGAGTCGTGTCGGCTCACTACACCGGCATCGTGCCGGACACCTTCTCGGATGACGCGGAGGTCGTGCTGAAGGGCAAGCTCGAGCCGGACGGGTTCCACGTCTCGCCGAACGGCGTCATGGCGAAGTGCCCGTCGAAGTACGAAGCGAAGAAGAGGGCGGACGGCGCTCCGGGCAACTAGCCAGGAGGCCATGGCTTGCCATCTCCCGTCATCGCGTTTGTCACATTCCCGATTCCGTCTCGTGTGACCTCCGCCTCCCCGGTGCGGCCATTTCACCGGGAGAATGAGGGTGTGCACGATTAGCGAGTAGACCATGGCCTCCCTCGGCACATTTACGCTCCTCGCAGCGTTCGTGATTTCCGCCTACGCCGCCGCCGCGGCGATTGCCGGCGCCCGGCGCGCGTCGCGCAGCCTGGTCGACAGCGCGGTGGGTGCGTTCTATCTCGTCGCGGCCCTGCTGACGGTTGGCACCGCCGTGATCATCCATGCGTTCGTCACCAACGACTACAGCATCAAGTACGTCCAGCACTACTCGGACAGCGTCCAGCCGTTCATCTACAAGCTGACCTCCTACTGGGGGGGGCTCGACGGTTCGATCATGTTCTGGGTCTTCCTGCTGGCCGTATTCGGGTCGACGGCCGTCTACGTGAACAGGGAGCGGCACCGCGAGTTGATGCCATACGTCGTGGCGATCATCTCCGTCGTGCAGATGTTCTTCCTGTTCCTGATGGTCATCCACAAGAACCCGTTCGACACCTTCCTGGTGACGGCACCGACCGAAGGGCGGGGGCTCAACCCGCTCCTGCAGAACGCCTACATGGCCATCCACCCGCCGTCGCTCTACGTCGGCTTCGTCGGGATGACCATTCCGTACGCGTTCGGCATGGCCGCGCTCATCACGGGACATCTGGATGACTCCTGGCTGCGCGCCGTACGGCGGTGGACGATGGTGAGCTGGCTGTTCCTGTCGTTCGGCCTGACGCTCGGGATGATCTGGGCCTACGAGGTGCTTGGCTGGGGCGGTTACTGGGGATGGGACCCGGTCGAGAACGCCGGGCTGCTGCCGTGGCTCACGGCGACCGCGTTCCTGCACTCCGTCATGGTCCAGGAGCGGCGGGGGATGCTGCGCGTCTGGAATGTCGCCCTCGTGATCGTCACGTTCTTCCTGACGATCTTCGGTACGTTCATGACGCGCTCGGGCGTCGTGCAGTCGGTGCACGCGTTCGGCGAGGACCGCCAGTTGGCGTGGATGTTCACGGGCTTCATGGTCGTGATCCTCACTTTCAGCTTCGGCTACGTCATCTACCGGCTGCCGTTGCTGCGGGGACGGCACGAGCTGGACTCGTGGGTATCGCGCGAAGCGGCCTTCCTCGCGAACAACTGGATCTTGCTCTTCGCGGCGCTGTTCGTCCTGTTCGCCACCATGTTCCCGACGATCAGCGAGGCGCTGACGGGCGAACGGCTGACGGTCGGGCCGCCGTTCTTCAACAAGTGGATGCTGCCGATCGGACTCGCACTGCTGTTCCTCACGGGCGTGGGACCGCTCTTGGCATGGCGGAAGTCCACCGTGAAGAACCTGAGAGAGCAGTTTCTCTGGCCCGCGCTCATCGCCGTCGCGATGCCGGTGGCGCTGGCCTTCGCCGGGATTCCGTTCTGGGCGCCGGGCCTCTGTTTTGCGCTCTGCGCGTTCGTCGGAGTGACGGTCGTCCAGGAGTTCGTGCGGGGCGCGGCGGTGCGAAAGCAGGGAACGGGCACCGACTATTTCACCGCGATGGTGGGGCTCATAGCCCGCTCCAAACGGCGCTACGGTGGCTACATCGTCCACCTCGGCATCGTGCTGATGTTCCTGGGCTTCACCGGCGAGGCGTTCAAGATCGACGAGCAGTTGATTCTGAAACCGGGCCAGCAGGCCCAGGTGGGCCATTTCGTCATCCGCAACGACGGCGTCCGCGTCACCGACGACGGGCAGAAGCAGATGATCACCGGGCATCTCACGGTGTTCCGGGACGGCAAGGAGCTCGACAAGGCGTACCCGGGCAAGTGGCTCTATCGCCATCACGAACAGGAGCCGGTCAGCCAGGTCGCCATTCGTCGAAGCGTCGCGGAAGACCTTTATATCGTGATGCCGGGGTTCGAGTTGCAGGACCAGTCGGTCAGTCTCCAGATCGTCATCAACCCGCTGGTGGACTGGATCTGGGTGGGCTTCGGCGTCCTCGCGTTCGGGACGATGCTGGCGCTGCTGCCCGAGCAGGTGCTCGGCTACGCGGCGGCCAAGCTGCCGGCGCCGGCATCGATCTCGATGCTGGTGCTGATGCTCGTGCTGATGGGTGCGCCGGCGCGAGCGCAGCACGTGGAGAGCCCGGCGTTCAAGCCGGTCGAGCCGAAGTCCGCGCTCGAGAAGGATCTGTACAGGTCGATCATCTGCATGTGCGGGACGTGCGGCCGGCAGCTCGTCGGAGAGTGTACGTGCGGTTATGCCGCGGAAATGCGGGCCGAGATCGGGAACCTGGTCAAGATGGGGCTGACGCGCGACCAGGTGCTGCAGTACTACATCAAGAAATATGGAAGCCAGGAGCCGCTGGCGATGCCGGTCGACAGGGGTTTCAACCGTCTGGCGTGGCTCCTGCCCTACATGCTCGGAACAGGCGGACTGCTGGTGATTGGCTTTGCCGCGCTCAAGTGGTCCCGCCATCCGTCGAACCCCGTCACCACGGCTGCGCCTGCCCCCGCTGCGCCGTCAACCGAAGCTGCCGACAAGGAACTGGAGGCGCGGCTGGACGATGAGCTCAGAGACCTCGACTAGACGGGCGAAGCACGTTCAGGAGCCAGTCGATGACACGGTCCCCGGCTTCCAGCCGTGGCACCTGTTCGTCATCGGCACATTGATCGCCTCAGCGGGAGCGGCGGTGGCCGTCCGCGGCACGGGGCCCGCAAACGTCGTGTTCGTCTGCCTCACCGTGATGACCGCGGGCGTCGCGTCCTACGCGCTGTACCGCATGCTCTGGCCGTTGGTGCACCCGGATGCCGTGGACGCGCCGGAGATGCTCGGAGGGCGCACGCGCGCGGCGCTCGAGCGAGAGAAGACGCTCGCACTTCGCGCGATCAAGGAACTCGAGTTCGACCGGGCGATGGGGAAAGTGTCGGAATCGGACTGGCAGGAGATGACCGCGAGGTTGAGAAGTCGCGCGGTTCGGGTGATCCGTCAGCTGGACAGCGGGAGTGCCGCGTACCGTGAGCTGATCGAAAGAGAGCTGGCCGCGCGCGGGGCGGCGGTCCCGAAGTCAGCTTCCGAGAATCGTGCTTCCGAAGCGGGCGCGCGGTCGGCTGCGAAACTCCTCGTTGTCGCGATTGCCTGCGGCGGGATCCTGCTGTCATCGGCAGCACGCGCGCAGATGGGAGGCGTCGGCGGGATCGCGGGCATGCCGGACGCGAAGGCCATGTCCGGAATCCCCCGGCCGGAAGGCGCGCTGGCGACCGGCACTGTGTCCGTGCGCCTGGTTCGCGGGCAACTTTCCAACCTGGTGGTTGGGCACCCGGTGGAGTTCATCGCCAACGGCAAGTCGGAGTCGGTTAAGACCGATGAGACCGGGCACGCGGTGATCAACGGGCTGGCGGCAGGCTCGACCGTGCACGTCGTCGCGACGATGGAAGGTGAGCGCCTGGACTCGCAGGACTTCCAGGTTCCGCCGCAGGGCGGTGTGGTTCTGATGCTGGTGGCGTCGGACAAGACGGCCGCCGATCAGATGGTGAAGACGGCCGTGGCCGGTACGGTCACGATCGGGGGACAGTCGCGGATCGTCACGCAGTTCGAGGACGACGTCCTCCAGGTGTATTACCTCTTAGACATCGTCAACGCCGCCCAGGCGCCGGTGAAGACTGATCCGCTCGTGTTCGATCTGCCGCCGGGGGCGCAGAATGCGACCGTCCTCGAGGGCTCGGCGCCGAATGCGACCGCCAAGGGCTCGACCGTGACGGTCACAGGCCCGTTCCCGCCGGGAGTGACCGGCGTCCAGATCGCGTACTCGCTGCCTCCTGCGGCCCGCGTGTCGATCCGGCAGAAACTGCCTGCGGCGATGGGACAGGTCGTGGTGATGGCCGAAAAAGCTGGCACGATGGTGGTCTCGTCCGCGCAACTGACCACGATTCGCGAAGGGAACGAAAGCGGGAAGTCTTTTGTGCTTGGCGCGGGCCCGTCGCTGAAGGCGGGCGACATACTGGCCGTCGACATCGGCGGTCTGCCTCATCACCCGGTGTGGCCGCGCAACACGGCGCTGGCGCTCGGTGCCCTGGCGCTGGCGGCTGGAGCCTGGGCAGCCCTGCGAACTGGAGGACGATCGGCGGCCACCGCTGCGCGACAGCAACTGGAGGGTCGTCGGGAGCAGGTGTTCGGCGAGTTGCTGCGCCTCGACCAGCGGCAGAAGGCGGGCCAGACGGCCGGAGAGGCAGCCGACGATCGCCGGGGCGAGCTGGTGGGCGAGCTCGAACGGATCTACGGTGAGCTCGACACGGGCGCGACCGGCCTTCGCGGCGAAGGGGATTGACAGCGTGAGCTTCGACTTCACGGAGGTGGCGGTTCGTGACGTGTCGCGTCACTACGGCCGCCGGCGCGCGCTGGCGCGCGTCTCGATCGCGTGCCGGGCTGGTGAGGTGCTGGGGCTGCTCGGCCCGAACGGCGCCGGCAAGTCCACGCTCCTGTCAATCCTCGCGACGCTTCTTTCGCCCTCGACCGGCGAGGTCCGCTACGGCACGAAGACTGCCCAGGAAGCGGGACCGGCCCTCCGCTCCTGCCTTGGGTTTCTCTCTCACGACCTTCATCTGTACCCGGAGCTGACCGCGCGCGAGAACCTGCGGTTCTTCGCGCAGCTGTACGGAGTACAGAGTGTAGACGCCCGCGTGGGAAGTGCGCTCGATCGGGCAGGCTTGACCGCTCGCAGCGGGGAACTCGTGTCCAGCTTCTCGCGCGGGATGCGACAGCGCCTAGCGCTCGAGCGGGCGCTCATCCACGAACCACGGCTTCTCCTGCTCGACGAACCGTTCACGGGGCTCGACGACGCCTCGGTCGCTGCGCTCGTGTCCCGGCTGGGGGAGCTCCGTGCAGGCGGGCGGATCATCGTCGTGGTGACCCATGACCTCGATGTCGCGGAACGGCTGCTCGACAAGGTCGCCGTCTTGAAGGAGGGGCGTCTGGTGGCGTTCGATGACGCTCACGGTCGGATTCGGGAACACTATCGGGCGCACGTACAGGAATTGAAGAATTGAGAATTGAGAATCGAACAGTGAAGGGTGAGAATTGGACGCTGAGAGAAGGCGGAGACCGGTGCCGATGTTCTTGAGGGTGGCGTGGCTCGTGATGCGGAAGGACCTCACCATCGAGGTGCGGAGCCGCGAGATCTTGTACACAACGGTCTTCTTTGCGGTCTCTTGCGTTCTGGTCTTCGCGTTTGCGCTCGTGAAGGAGGGACGGCCGCTGGAGGACGCTGCCGCCGGGATCATGTGGATCTCCGTGGCCTTTGCGGGCACCCTTGCGCTCGGGCGTACTTTCGAACGCGAGCGGCACTCCGAGACGTTGCGGGCGCTGATGCTGGCGCCGACCAGCCGGCCTGCGATCTACGTCGGCAAGCTCCTGGGCATCGTCCTGCTGCTCTTGATCGTCGAGGCCGTGCTCGTCCCGCTGGTCGGCCTGCTGTTCCATGCGCCGATCGGGAATCGGCCTCTGCTGCTGGTTGCGCTGCTGCTGTTCGGCACCATCGGGTTCTCCGCCGTGGGAACGTTGTTCGCGGCGATGCTCGTGAGGGCCCGCAGCCGCGACGTGATGCTCCCGATCCTGCTGTATCCGATCACGATTCCCGTGATCATCGCCGGTGTTCGAGGCACCGCCGCCCTGTTCGAGCCGGTCCCGGCCACCGACCTGGCCCAGATGTGGATGGCCCTGCTCGCGTTCTTCGATATCGTGTTCGTGACGCTGTCGCTCTGGACATTCGAGCCGTTGATGACGGAGTAACGAGGGTTCCTGCCGGAGTCAAGAGATGAACAAGGGATACCCGGTCTTGGCGCTGCTGGCCATCGCGCTCTTCTCGGCGGCCCCCGTGATAGTCGCCCAGGCACCCTACGAGGCGACGATGGGGCTGGTGCAGAAGATCTTCTACTACCACGTGCCGTCAGCGATGGTGATGTTCCTGTCGGCGCTCATCTGCGGGGTCGCCAGCTCGGTGTATCTCTTCAGGGCGCGGCCCGGCGCCGACCGAATCGCCGCGGCCGCCGCGGAGTTGACTGTCGTGTTCGGCCTGATCGTGCTGGTGACCGGTCCCCTGTGGGCGCGAAAGGCGTGGGGCGTGTGGTGGCAATGGGATGCCCGCCTGACCTCCACGCTCCTGATGTGGATGATCTTCGTCGCCTACCTGCTGGTACGCCGCTTCGGCGGGCCGGGTGCGGAGAAGTTGTCGGCCGCGATGGCGGTGTTCGGCATGGCGAACGTGCCGTTCGTCTACGTGTCGGTCAATATCTGGCGAACGATCCACCCGACCACCAGGGTGGTACCGAGCCTGGCTCCGGGCATGCGAGGGCCGTTCTGGTTCTGCGTGCTGTCGTTCATGCTGCTGTTCGGCCTGCTGCTGGCGGTACGCGCGCGACTCGAACAGCGCCGCGCCGACCTGGAACACCTGTATCTGCTCGCCGACGAGGAATGATCCTGATCTGGCACCGATAGCGAGGCCAGTCACATGCAGGGGACTATGACGAAGAAGCTGATGGCGTTGATCGTGGCCTTCTGGCTGGTTGGGGCGAGTGGCGTGCGCCTGGTCGCTTCGACGCAAGGGCAATCGCCGCAGACGCCGCCAACGGGCCAGGCTGCCGGTGCCGAACCACAGGACCAGTTTGTGCCGGTGAAGTCGCTCCCGCAGCAGGAACAGCTGCCGGCCGCGCCGCTGCTGCTGACCGCCTACGGGTTCGTGTGGGTGGTCCTCCTCGTCTACGTGTGGACGATCTGGCGGCGGCTGATGAAGGTCGAGCGGGAGATGCAGGTGCTATCGGCGCGCGTGGCGGAGAAGAGCGGTCGAGGCTGAACGGGGTCGCGTGCCTGACGCGCCATCACGAGTACGATCGGAGGGGTCCGTGGGCCAGATGGGGGCCGGTCATTTCATCTACATCCCGGCGCTGCTGTTCATCGGCGTCGTCATCGGCTGGATTCTGGGCTCTCGAGCCGCGCGGGACGCGTTCGCGGTCGAGTTGAAGCGGCGTGAGGAGCGGGCGGCGAAGCGACGCGACTGACAGGGGTCCGACCCCATCACCGTCCGTGCATCAACCGCATGGCCAGCGGTTTCGGAAGCCCGGCAGCCAGGATCCGGTCGCGGGCTTGCGCGACGGAATATGCGACGCGCCGAATTACGATCTCGCGGGCGGCGGTGTCGAGGATCGCATAGGCGGCTCGTGGATCACCATCGCGCGGCTGGCCAACGGACCCGGGATTGACCAGATAGCGGCGGTCTTCCGCGAACGTGATGCGCTGCTCGTCACGCGCTCCATGAAACAACACGTCAAGTGAACGGTCCACCCCGAGCGCCGCGGCGGCTGGGAGGTGGGTGTGCCCGAACAGGCAGACCGGGCGATGCGCAGCCGACAGCGCCTCCGCGACGTCAAGCTCGCCGAAGATGTAGGTGTCTTCGTCAACCGGAGAGCCATGGCAGATCTCGACAAGGTCGTCGAGCACGCGAGGGCCCTGCGGGAGGGCCGCCAGATACGCCCGCGTGTCCTCGGAGATGGCGTTCCGCGTCCAGGTGGCCGATTGCTGCGCGGTCGGATTGAACCCTTCGGCGCTTTCCAAACCCGCCGCGACCTTGTCGTGATTACCCCTGACGATTGCGGCGGGTGAGAGCGCCCGCACCCGGGCGACGACCAGATTGGGTTCCGCACCGTAACCCACCAGATCGCCGAGCACGACCATGTCGTCGTATGAGCCGGGAACGGCAGCATCGAGCACCGCATCGAGCGCATCGATGTTCGCGTGAATGTCGCTCAGGACGAGATACCGCACGAATCTAGTATCCCAGCCAATCGAGGATTCGTTCAATCAGTTCTTCAACCGGCGCGGCGGCGTCCAGGCGGACGTGCGCGTGTTGGTAGGCCAGCCGTCGGGCGTGATAGAGCGCTTCGAACTGCGCCCGGTGGGCGGCCAGCGGGCGGCGACCGTCAGGGGGTACCCTATCGAGAGCGACAGGGAAGGGCAGGTCCAGCCAGACCGAGACGCCGTTTGCGTTGATCAGCGCCCGGTTGTCCGGGTCGGCGTAGGTGCCGCCTCCGGTGGCCACGACCGCGTCCTGCACGGGAAGCAGTTGCCGCAGGATTTCGCGTTCCGCCGCCCGAAAGTACGGCTCTCCTCGCGAAGCAAAAACGTCGGAGACAGGGCAGCGCTCGCGCGCTTCGATCAATTCGTCCAGATCTTCCACACGCCAGCCCAGGCGCCTGCCGAGAGCGCGGGCCACGGTCGTCTTGCCCGCTCCCATGAACCCCACGAGATAGACCTTGTCCGTCTTCATGCCGTGATCGACTCGAGCACCGTGAAGAACCCTGAGTAGGAAACGTCTACTGCGCTGGCGCCAAGAACCGTGCAGGGTCCCCGGGCCCCGAGGCCCGCCACCGCGAACGCCATGGCCAGGCGATGGTCGCCCGCCGCATCCGCTACGCCGCCGGTCAGCCGGCGCGTCCCACTCACGCGGAACCCGTCCGGCAGTTCGTCGGCGTCGGCGCCCAGGGCGCGGAGCCCGGTGACCAGCGCCGAAATCCGGTCGCTCTCCTTCACGCGCAGCTCGCCGGCTCCGGTGACGGTGATGGCTCCCCCATGGGTCGCGAGGGCGGCGAGCGCCGGCAACTCATCGATCAGACCGGGCACTTCGTCGGGCTCGATTACGACAGGCCGAAGCTCGCCGTGCGAGACGATCAGGCGACCGCAGGGTTCCCACGCCGGTTTCGCGTCGACGCAAGTGTCGACAACGGCGCCGGCACGCCTCAGAACCGCCAGCAGGCCCGTCCGCGTCGGGTTCAACCCGACCGCCTCGACTTCTATCTCCGAACCGGGCAGCGCTGCTGCCGCCACACACCAAAAGGCGGCCGAGGAAAAGTCTCCCGGAACGATCGCCTCGATTGGAGCCAATGTCTGCCCGCCGGTCACCGAAACGGTCGTTCCATCGACGTCGACGCCGGCACCGAACTGGCGCAGGGCGAGTTCCGTGTGGTTGCGGGTCTGCAGGCGTTCGGTCACCCGAGTCGTCCCGGAGGCGTGCAACCCTGCGAGGAGGACGGCGCTCTTCACCTGAGCGCTCGGCACTTCGGTCTCGTGCTGGATAGCCGCCAGCGCCGCGCCCGTGATCGTCATGGGCAGGCGCCCGCCGTTCGACACGATGCGGGCGCCCATTCGGGAGAGCGGGTCGATCACGCGCCGCATCGGCCGCCGCGACAACGATTCGTCTCCGGTCAGGGTGGCCGAAACCGGTTGTGCCGCCAGGATTCCAGCCAGCAGCCGAGTGGTGGTGCCCGAATTGCCCGCATCCAGCGCTTCACGCGGGGAACGGAATTGGCCGGGACCACGTCCGATAATAGTGACCGAGTCGTGTATTCGGGACATTTCCACGCCCAGGCCTTCGAGGCACCGGAGAGTGGACCGGCAGTCGGCGCCTGGCGCAAAGCCGCGGATGGTCGACGGCCCCTTCGCCAGCGACGCCAGCAGGGCATAGCGATGCGCGATCGACTTGTCGCCCGGCACGCGGAGATGGCCCCGCACTCGGTGGACCGGCGTGACGACAACTGCGTCGCGTGGAACCATGCCGGCACTATAGCATCAGTCGAATGAGTCAACGCCCAACTCGATGTCCGGGCTGGACCGTATTCCGGTGCCTGTGTTACTTTGTGCGAACCCGTCGTCGCGGCGTCGCCGGACCACTTCCCGCATGACCGAGACTGGTCACACCGTTCACCTCGACTTTCCGAGCCTCTTCGAGATGATTGATCTCGTTCAGGCGCTGGTGGACCAGCTTTGTCACATGATGGGATTCGACGAGGATTCCCGGCACTGGATTGAAGTTGCCGTCAGGGAATCGGTGATCAACGCCATCAAGCACGGCAACCGCAACGACGCGTCGAAGCTGGTGGAGATTGACTTCACGATGCGGCCGCCGGGGGCTCCGACCGAGTTGCTCGTACGCGTCCGGGACCACGGGGACGGCTTCGATCCAGGAGCCCTGCCCGATCCTCTGGCGCCCCAGAACCTTCTCAAGTCCAACGGGCGGGGCATCTTCTTCATGCGCAGCTTCATGGACGACGTCCGAATCGAGCGGGCACCTGGAGGCGGCATGGAGGTACGGATGCTCAAGCGCCTCAAGCGGCCGTGACCGATCCCCTCTTTCTCGCCACCGCTGTCGAGGCCGTGCTCCGCGCAGGCGATCTCCAGATGGCCCATCTCGGCACGGACCTGAAGATCGACAAGAAAGGCGCGATCGACCTGGTGACGGAGGTCGACCTGGCGGTGGAACGCATGTTCCGCGCGATGGTCGCGGAGCGGTTTCCGGGGCACACGGTCCTGGCTGAGGAACTGGGGGATGCCGGCCAGCGGACGGGGAGGTACTGCTGGATCTTCGACCCTCTCGATGGGACCACGAACTACGCGCACGGCCTTCCCATCTTCGCTTCGTCACTGGCTCTCGAAATCGACGGCGTGGTCAGAGTCGGCGCGATCTACGACCCTTCGCGGCGCGAGTTGTTCACGGCGACACTGGGTGGCGGCGCACACGTGAACGGCGTCCCGATGCGGGTGTCTCCAACCGCGGACCTGATCGACGCGTTGCTCGTCACCGGCTTCCCCTACACGATCCATGAGTCCGGCGACGACCTCGTCAGCCTCTTTGCGGCGTTCCTTTCACAGGCGCAGGCTGTGCGCAGACTTGGCTCTGCGGCCCTCGACCTGTGCTACGTGGCGGCCGGGCGCTTGGACGCATTCTGGGAGCAGTATCTCAAGCCGTGGGACATGGCCGCCGGCGCCCTGATGCTGGCCGAGGCCGGCGGAACCGTGACGGCGCTCGATGGCGGCCCTTTCGACGTTCGGCGGGGTCAGCTGATGGCATCGAACGGCGCGCTGCACGAGGCGATGCTCGACGTCGTTCGACGGTGGCAAGCAGGGCGCGCGGGCCGCGGCTCGAAGTGACCTCTAGAAGGGACACCTTTCCGTCTGTCCTCGAGGATTCACTGAATTTCGGTCAGACCGACTGGCATCGTTCCTGCACTAAACATTACCAGACGCCACCGCAGACCCAGGGAAAGCACCCTGGGCCAGGCAGGTTGGCTGGAGGAGACGCGATCATGCATCGGACTGCAGCCCTCGTCATTGGCATTCTGGCTGTCGTGATGCTAGCCACGCCGGCGGCCGCACAGCAATCGCTGTCGCTGAACATTGGCTACTTCGCGTTGAGGGGTGAAGCCAACCGGGCTCCGGGCGACACGATTGTCGAGAACCTCTTCGCCACATCGCCCTTCGCGCTCGAATACCGGCTCTCGGATTTCGACAACGCTACATTCGGCGCCGAGTGGCTCTTTCCACTCGGTGAGTTCCTCGAAGGTGGCGTCGGTGTCAACTACTACGCGCGAACCGTTCCCAGCTTCTACCGGGACCTCGTGAACGACAACGGCTCCGAGATCACGCAGGATATCCGGCTGAGGACGATTCCCATGACGGCGACCATCCGGTTCATCCCGACAGGACGACGGGCCGGCGTGCAGCCGTACATCGGCGCGGGCGTCGGAGTTGTCGCGTGGCGCTATTCAGAAAACGGTGACTTTGCCGATCCCTCGTACAACATCTTCCAGTGGAACTACAAGGATTCTGGTACCGCGGTCGGCCCGGTGGTCTTCGGCGGAGTTCGGGTGCCCTTCAGCCGCTCATTCGCCCTGGGCGGAGAGATTCGGTACCAGAAGGCCGATGCGCCGCTGAACCGCAGTGTGGGGTTTCAAGGCGACCGGCTCGACGTGGGCGGGATTACCTACCAGGCGAATCTCGTCTTCAAGTTCTGATAACAGGGTTCGGGGGCGGAGGGCGTAAAGCGCAACGCCGCCGCCCTCCGCCACTCGCGTGAAGGGACGCAGGAATCCGGGGTGCTCCCTCGCGCGGGCCGCGAGCACATCGCCCCCCTCGGCCAGTTCCTCCACCAGCACCCATTCCACGTGGGCTTGGGGTGATTCGAGCGCCGCCGCCCACAAGTCGCCGTTGCCCTCATGGACGACATCCCGCACATTCACGCCGATCTCGGAGAGCTCCTGCACGTAGTGTGAGAGCGACCCGAGGCTGGCCAGGAACTTCCCGCCCTCCCGATCGCTTCGATGCTGCCGGAGATAGTCGGTGACCACCTTCCGTTGGCGGCTATGCTCCCGGTCCAACTGGGCTTCGAGCACCATCGGCGCGGCCGCGTCGAATGGGTGTGTCTCGACGAGGACGAGCGCCACGAGGACCGCGGCGGCGACCACCCGGAACCGCCGCGTGAGCCCCACCCCGATCCCGGCCCACACCGCAAGGGCGGGCACGAGTGGAACCATGTAGCGGTACCGGAACGGATGGCCGATGAAGAAGGCATACCATGGCAACGCCGCGCTCGCCGCCAGCGCGAGGGCCACCAGCGACGAGGCCCGGGCCCGTGAGAACAGCCCGGACACCAGTACAGCCGCGGCCCCCGCGACGGCACAGAACAGAACCCCGTACCCGTTCAGATGGTGGCTGGCCCACCAGATCGATCCAATGGTCTTGAAGGGGAGGCCCATGTCGGGGTTGTCTACGACGTAGAAACCGCCGGTGACGAACCAGTGTCCGACGGTCAGGCGGCTCTGGATCAGGAACGCCACTCCTGCGAGTGCCGGGAAGGCGGCGAGCCCAGCCGCGCGGCGGAGGGCGACGGCCGCAGGAACGCCGCGGCGCCACAGAGCGATGACGGCCACGAGCAGCGCCAGGGCGGTGACTGGCCACGCCTCATACCGTGTGAGGCAGGCGGCCGCCATCGTCAGACCCGTCGGCGTCCGACCAGGCCCCGCGTCCGAGGCAACCCAACGGGAGAGCAGCGCAATCGACAGCGTGGTCAGCCCGAGCAGCAGCGGCTCGGTCATCGGAGTCGACTGAAGGTAGACGACATCTGGATTGAGCACGAGGATGGCCAGGCCAACGAGTGCCGCGGCGCGCGACCCGGTGGCGTCGAGCACGAGTCGGGCGCAGGCGTAAGCCGTCAGACCGAACGACAGGACCGAGACGGCGACCGCAAATGCCCCGGTCCGATAGAAGAAGTCGACCTGGGCCGGCAACAGGTTCACGAGGTGAGGAAGCGGAAGCCAGACGGCCCCGATTTGCTTCCATCCGGGCGTCAGGCTGTCGATGACGCGTCGGGCGACGACCAGATGCGCCTTGGCGTCGTAGTGGCTCAGCGTGAGTCCCGCACGGGCGTACACCCAGGCCGCATACGTGCCCAGGAGAATTGCGGCCAGGGCGGCGAGTCGCGCCGTGCGCTCGAGTTCGCGATGAGGCGATGAGAGGTCGTCAGCTATAATCAAGGCGCCTTGAGCCTCGGCGTTAGTGTACTTCGCTTCGTCTCGTTCGGTGCGCGCGGCTCCCGCCGCGGCGACGGCGCGGGTGACTTCGCATGAAGGGCCTGGTCGCCTGGGCCAAGGGCATGGCCGTCTCGTTTGGCGGTCCGGGGCTGTTCCTCGTCGCCTTCCTCGACTCTTCGTTTCTCTCGCTCCCCGAAATCAACGACTTCCTCGTCGTCTGGATGGTGACGCAGCACAAGGAGCGCATCGTCTACTACGCGACGATGGCGACGCTGGGGTCGATTGTCGGCTGCTTCACCCTGTACTGGCTGGCCTGGAAGGGTGGTGAGGCGTTCGTTCGAAAGCGCGTCAGGTCAGCGAGCATCGAACGCGGCATGGAAACGGTGCGCCGGTACGGCCTGCTGGCACTGCTGGTTCCCTCGATCCTCCCTCCGCCGGCGCCGTTCAAGGTGTTCGTACTCCTCGCTGGTGTGGTGCGGGTGCGTCCGCTCAGTTTTGCCATCGCCATCGCCATTGGCCGCGGATTTCGGTACTTTGCCGAAGGGCTGCTGGCAGTCTGGTACGGGGACATGGCGATACGCTATGTCGCCGAGCACGGCAGCCGGGTCGCACTGGTGGCCGCCATTCTGGTGCTCCTCGGCGGGCTCGGTGTCGTCTGGTGGCGGCGGTGGCGCGCGGCCTCAGAACCTTCGTAGGGTATAATCACGGGCTGGATGACTCCTGAGCTGTCCATCGTCATTCCCATTCGGAACGAGTCGGAGAACATTCCTCGCCTCTACGAGGAGCTGACCGCCAGCCTCGAGCGGTTCGGGCGAAGCTACGAACTGCTGATGATCGAGGACGGCAGCACGGACAACAGTTTCGAATTGCTGGCTGCGACGCAGTCGCGGGACCCTCGCGTTCGCGTGATTCGCTTCCGCCGGAACTTCGGGCAGACCGCGGCTTTCGCCGCGGGGTTCGCGATGGCGCGCGGGAGGTACATCATTACGGCGGACGGCGATCTGCAGAACGACCCCGCCGACATTCCCGGGATGGTGGAGCGTCTGGAACGAGGCTTCGACATCGTCTGCGGCTGGCGGAAGGACCGCAAGGACCCATTCCTTTCCCGACGCCTGCCGTCAATCCTCGCGAACAGGTTGATCTCGATGGCGACCGGTGTGGCTCTCCACGATTACGGGTGTTCGCTCAAGGTGTTTCGCGCCGAGGTGGTAAAGCCGCTGAAGCTTTACGGCGAGATGCACCGGTTCATTCCCGCGATTGCGAGCGAGATGGGCGTACAGATCGACGAGGTGGTGGTCAACCATCGGGCGCGGGTGCACGGTCGATCGAAGTACGGCATCTCCCGGACGGTTCGCGTGATCCTGGATCTGCTCACCGTCAAGTTCCTGCTGAGCTATGCGACGCGTCCGTTGCAGATCTTCGGCCTGGTAGGGCTCACCATGGGGCTGCTCGGCGTGGCGGTCACGGGATGGCTCTCGATTCAGCGGTTGCTCGGTTACCAGGCGATCGGGAATCGTCCGTTGCTGCTGTTCGGGATTCTGCTGATCTTCACTGGAGTCCAGTTGGTCACCCTGGGGCTGCTGGCCGAGCTCCAGGCCCGCACCTATCACGAGTCGCAGAACAAGCCGACGTATGCGATCCGTGAGGTCCGGGACGCCGCATCTGTGCGTTGACCGTCCTCACCGTGTCCACCCGCAGCGACTCTCCGGCAAGCGAACTCACCGCGGGACCCACCTCTCCACGGTCAGCCGCGCAGGGCTTCATTGCCAGCTGCCGCGCCGGCCGGATCGAGGCCGCTCCTGATGTAGAGCAGGGCGCCCGGCAGGTTGCCGACGACACCCAGCGCGACGAACAGCATCGATAGCGCAAATGCCTGCGGATCGGGAACCCCCACTCGGGAGAAGAGCCACACGAAGGCCGCCTGGCTCGTGCCGATGCCATTCACGGTCACCGGCAGCAGCATCACGAGCAGAATGAGCGGGATGAACGCGAAGTAGACCGAGAGGGGCGCGTCGATCCCCAGCGCGCGTCCCAGGTAATACGCCTGGACGACACGCAGCACCTGCACACCTAGCGAGCAGACGAGGACGTTCAGGAGTTCCCGATGCGATCTCGCGTAGCTCTGGACCGCGCCGAGCAGCGAATCACCAGCTCGACGGATGGCAGGGGAGGGCACGACGCGCAGCAGGCTTCGCGCGAGATCCGCCATGCTCCGACTGAAGACGACGACGGCCGTGCCGGCGCAGATGACGAGAGCAACCCCCAGCGCGGTAAGGACGGCGGGATGCGTGGCGAGGTCTCGAGCGAAGACGAGTCCCACGGCTCCCAGCATCAGCACTGACAAAGCCCCCATCATGCGATCCATGAACACGGAGGCCACCGCGTCCGACGCGGCCACGTCGTGTCTGGCGAGGCTGTACGCGCGGACTGCATCGCCGCCCACGCTGGCGGGGAGGAACGTCCCCACGAACGTGCTGACGAAGAAGATCCGCATGACGGGGCCGAGCGAGACGTGGGAGGCCGAGGCCAGAGGGCGGAGCAGCACGAGCCACCGGTACGCCATCAGGGCCCGGTCGAGGAAGGTCAGCGCGACCGCGATACCGATGCAGGTGAGATCAGCGTGGACCGACGCCTCCCAGACCCTGCCCGGATGGGCCTTCCACAGCAGCAGGCCCGTCAAGGCGACGGCGACCAGGATCCGCAGGAGCGTGCCGAGAGACGGGCGCTTCACGGGACGGTCGGCAGCGTCTGGATGTGCCGTTCGGGGTTGCGCTTCACGCGGTACGCCCGCCACAGGAACTTCGCGTACGGGGCGACCTGCTTCATGGCGCCGACGTTGACCTGGCAGGGGCTCAGGCAGTTGGCGCAAATCGTGTCCTTGAAGGTGTGACGGTAGGCGATGTTCTCGGCCTTGAAGTAGACCGCCGCCGGAGATTCTCCCGCCAGGTTGCCGATCTCCTTCGAGTTCTCGCAGTAGTACAGTTCGCCGTTCGGGTTGAGCAGCACACCCTGCGATTGGAACGGACACGGCATCGTCCGCTTGTACCCGTTGGCGATCATGTCCGCATAGTGCAGGTACATGAACGCCTGGCCGCTGAACACCGACTCCTCCTGCACGCGCTCCAGGAAGAACCGACGCATGAACGCCTCTTCCTCTGAATCGAGACCGATCCGCTCCTGGAGTTCGCTGTTGCCGAGCATCGCGTCGGTGAAACGCAACATATTGAACACGATGTCCAGCTTCCTGGCGCGCGCCCACGTCAGCAGGTTTTCCGCGTCCTTCATGTTGGTGGCGAAAATCGTGGCGGCCAGGCCGAACTGGAACTGCGGTACCTCGTCCGCCAGAGCCGACATGGCTTCGATCGTCTTCGACGCCTTCTCGAATCCACGCTTTACCTGGCGGACCTGGTCATGAATCTCGCCGATGCCGTCGAGCGATACGCGGGCGCTGAAGAGGATGTTCCGCTCAGCGCAGTGCCGCACGATCCGGGTCAATTGAGGGATGGCGCGGCCTGGGGTCAGGCCGGTGGTGTTGATGCCGATCTTCCGGAGCCGGGGCAGCCGTTTGACGAACATCTCCACGAGTTCCGGCAGGTCGTTGCGGGTGGTCGGCTCGCCGCCGGAGATGTTCAGGTTCTCGATCGCGTGCCAGAAGGGATGGTCCATCGCCTGCTCGAGGCGCTCGAAGCTCAGCTCGGCCTTTCGGTCTCCTCGCTTCCAGTTGCTGCACATCTGGCAGCGCGCGTCGCAGACGAACGTGCAGTTGTAGATCAGGACGGTCGGACGGATGGGCTTGACCAGGGCAACCGCACTCTTGGCCAGGTCACGGGGCGCACCCAGAGCGGCTTTCCCGATGTATCGCAGGGCGAAGGTCTTCGATGACATGTGGAATGGACCATGGTACTCCGGTCGCCGGAATGGCGTCAATTTGGCAGCCGCGCGACCGCTCCCCCGGCACGCGAAACGAGCATCTTCAAGACGGGCATTTTCTGTTGCGCGCGGTGGGGGGGTGGATTACTCTCCTGTCACAGGTAGCGCCATGTTGGGGTAACCGAGTAGTTGCCTGACCTGGAAGTCACCCGTCAGGGAGAACGCCGACATCTCCATCTCACATCTGGCGTCGTCAACCTGTCTGTTCCACCTTGCGTCGAGGCGTTGTGATGACCGAAGGGAAGCTGAACGTGCTGCAGGTGTGCGATCACCTCGGCTGGGAGGGATCGCGTATGCACGGGGTGAAGCGGCTGTTCTCCTGGATGATTCCGCGTTTCGACCCGGCGCGCTTCAACGTGTCTCTTGTGAGTTTGCGCAAGAAGGACCTGTCCGAGGAGACGCTCGACAGCTACGGCGTGGATATCACCTACCTTCAGCGTTCGAAGTTCGACCCGGGGACGCTCGGAGACATGCTGAAGATCATCGACCGCAAGAAGATCGATATCCTGCACATGCACGGCTACGGCGCGACGACGTTCGGGCGTGCGGCCGGTGCCATGCGGCGGATCCCCACGATCCTGCACGAGCACGCGAATCTCACGGACACCCCCTGGTTCCAGAAGGCCGCGGATGTCGCGCTGGAGCCGTTCACGGACATCGCCATCGCCGTGTCCAGGTCGACGGCGGAGTTCGTGGTCGGAGCCAGGAAGATCCCGGAGCGGAAGGTGAAGGTCGTGTACCTGGGCGCGCCGCTCGACGAGTTCAGCCAACGCCGTGCGCCCGAGGAGGTTGCGGCCGTCCGCCAGGAACTGGGGGCCGGTCCCGGGGATGTGCTGATCGGAACCGTCACCCGCCTGCACGATTCCAAGGGAAACGAGTACCTGGTCGACGCGGCCCGCAAGGTCCTGGACCAGCGGCCCGACGCGAAGTTCTTCCTGGTCGGCGAGGGGCCGCTGCGCCCCGCACTGGAAGAGCAGGCCCGGCGGCTGCAGCTCGGGGATCGGTTCGTCTTCGTCGGGTTCGTGCGCGACGTCGCGCGATTGCTCTCCGGTTTCGATATCAGCGTCTTCCCGTCTCTCTGGGAGGGGACCCCTCTGACGGTGTTCGAGGCGCTTGCCGCGGGACGGCCCATCGTCGCCACCGATGCCGATGGCTTGCTCGACGTGCTCACGGACGGTCAGAACGCGCTCATCGCGCCGAAGCGGAACGCAGGCGCGCTGGCGGAGAAGATCATCCATCTCATCGATCACCCCGAGGAGCGGGCCCGGCTCGCGGCTCGTGCACGCGTCAGGAGCGAGCAGTACGACATCGGGACGTTCGTCCGGAAGATGGAGAGGCTGTACGGCATCCTGCACGATGTGTCGCGCCGTACGCATCGGCGTGGAGTGCTCGACGCCGACCTGTCGTTCCTGACCGGCGGGCCCTTCGGCGCGGGTGCCGTCTGACGGCAGGTGGCGTCGGCGCTTTCTCGCGGCTCGAGTCGCGTGTCATACTATCTCGCCGTGGAAAACACCGCATCTGTTCGCGCAAGAGTTGACGTGACCAGCGAGGGTCGGCCGCGGCCGGTGTGGCAGCGACTCGAGTTTCTCGTGCCGGTCATGCTGTTCGTGCTGGTGCTGTCGGCCGCGCTGACGGTGGACCCGGTGAACAACGGCTACGGCCTGAAGGGCGACGAGGCCTCCTACACCGCCATGGCCTTCAGCGTCGCCTACGATCGCGACCTGGCCTTCGAACGGAAGGACCTCGAGCGCTACTGGGCCATGTATCGATGCGGGCCCGACGGTATCTTCCTGAAGCGCGGAAAGCTCGTCAGATACAAACCGATCTGGACTCCTCCATTCGTACGTCGGGTCGTGTGGGGTGACGGACCGGTGGATCACCTGTACTTCGGCAAGTCCTACATCTACCCGCTCATGTCGGCGCCGCTCGTCTGGCTGTTGGGCCTGCGGGGCATGCTCGTGTTCCACGTGCTCCTGCTCACGGGGGTCGGCCTCTGCGGCTATCGGTTCACACGCGCGCGCTCGGCGCCTGGACCGTCGCTCGTCTTCACGCTGGCGTTCCTGATGGCGTCGGTCGTGCCGGTGTTCGGTGTCTGGTTGACCGCTGAGGTCTTCAATCTCTCGCTGGCCTTCTATGCGTATTTTCTGTGGCTGTACAAGGAGGTCGCGCCGCAGCCGGCCAGGCCTGGCCTGTTGTCGCGGTTCGTGCGAGGTCGCGGGAGCGACGCGCTGGCCGCAGCGCTGCTGGGGATGATGACCTTCTCGAAGCCGCTCTACGGGTTGCTGATCGTGCCGATGGTGCTCTGGCCGTGGCTGCGCCGTCGTTTCGCCCGTGGTCTGCTCGCAGGTCTGGTCTTCGTCCTGGTCGCCGGTGGCTTGTTCGGCATCAACGACTGGATCTCGGGGGAGTGGAATTATCAGGGAGGCAACCGCAAGAGCTTCTATACGTGGTTCCCCATGCAGCGTCCCGAGATGACCTTCGAGAACCAGGGCGGCTCGAGCGTCACGAACGACCTGGGGGCCGCTGCCATCGCGGACTCTCGGGCGTATGCCAACCGCCTCGCGCTCAACGTCGGGTACCTCCTGGTTGGCCGCCACTCTGGCCTGGTGCCGTACTTCTTCCCGGGCATCGCCGCCCTTCTGCTCTGGCTCTGGCGCTATCGGGAGATCCGGGGCTGGCAGATTCTCATGGTGTTGACCGTCATCGCCTCGGTCGCGGTCACGCTCGTCATCCTGCCGTATACGTGGTCGGGCGGCGGCGGCCCCCCGGGCAACCGGTACTTCATGGGTTTCTATCCAGTTCTGTTCTTCCTGCTGCCGGCCCTCGACTCGGCGCTCCTGCCCGTGTTGATGTGGACGGGTGGCGCGATCTTCACGGCGCAACTGGTGCTGAATCCCTACTTCACTGCCAGATTTCCGTACCGCAACCTGAATCACGGCGCCCCGCGCTGGCTCCCGATCGAGTTGACCTTAGTCAACGATCTGCCGATCATGCTCGATCGTTTCCACGCGAGGCTGCCGTACGGAAGCGACCCGACGCTGTCCCTCTACATGCTCGACGAAAACGTCTACGATCCAGAGCCGGCCGGCATCTGGTTCTCGGGTGGACGGCAGGGCGACATCATCGTGCGGACCACCCAACCGATCGCGAGCATGCGGATCACCGTCAGCTCGCCGATCGCGAATCGCGTGTGGCTCTCGTTCGACGGGCGTGGCAGGACGGTCGATCTGAAACCCGGCGAGGCCATCGACATGGTCGTCGACACGCGCGGAGGCGGCGTCTACTCCGACCACGGGTTCGGCTACGTGCTATCGGTGAAGGCGGACGAGGGGTTCGTGCCGAAGCTGACAGACTCGGGGACGGAGGACCGGCGGTTCCTTGGGGCGCTCGTGCGGTTGCACGCGACAACGGACGCGGGGGGGGAGTAGGTCAGGGCGACGGACATCTTCGCCCGGGTCTTCGCCCTGGCTTCAGTGCTTGGGGGGGTGGCGGCGCGCGACGTAGACGGCGGCGCCGGACAGCGAGAACAACATGACCAGGGCGGTCGAGCCGAGGGAGAGCGCCATGGCCGATTCGAGTGGCAGGCCCAGCCGGCTGAAGTAGAACGAGAAGGTCGCCTCGCGAACCCCGAAACCGTTGACCGACACCGGCACCATCTGGACGACGAACGACACCGGAACGATCACCGCCATGTGCCAAATCGAGATCGGGATGTTCAGGCTCCGCGCCACGGACGCGTAGAAGAACACGAGCAGCGCCTGGACGAGCACCGCTCCCGCGAACGCGTTGAATAGTGACGAGGGGCGCTCGTGGAACCGTCCCAGCGCGTCGGTGATACGCGTAATCCGATCGCCCACCCATTCCGGGTGGAACACGGTCAGCGGCTGCAGGAGCCGTCCCACGCCTGCCGGGGCGATCACCGCCGGAGCGGAGACGAGCGTGGCCAGGAGGAAACCCGCCCAGAGCCACGACGGCAGCACCGGAACCGTGCTGGCCCCGCCGGCACCTGCGGCGACGGTCGCACCGAGCGCAGCCACCAGCACGAGCCCCATCAGCCCGATACCTCGGTCGATCAGGACGACCGTGGCGGCCAACGTGCGCGACTGCGCCGGCCCGGCCGTATCCCTGATGCGAACCACGTCGCCTCCGATGTTGCTCGGCAGGAAGTTGTTGAAGAACGTCGCAACGAGGTAGGAGGACAGGAGGCGACGGTATCCGACCCCGATGCCCTGGGGCGCCAGGAGCACGCCCCACCTCCAGGTGGAGACGAGCATCTGCAGCAGGTAGAGTCCAAGCGCCATCAGCACCCACGGAAGCGATGCGCTCCGAACGTTCTGCCAGAGGCTGGCAAGGTCGGTCCGCGAGAAGAGCAGAATGAGAAGACCGAGGCTGACGACCAGCTTCAGGGCTGTGACCAGGAGCTGGCGCGTTCGCGAATGTGGGGGAACGGGAACGCTGTCGGTATCCACGGAAACGACTTCAGAATCCATCGCCAGCCCAATGCCCATGCAGAGGTTGCCCCAGGGGCAACCTGGTACGGAGAACAAGAAATGAAGGGTACCATGCGCCGGTGGGGGTGTCCACCCGGTATGCCATCCACTGCCACGATGTCACGATCGGCCGTCCAGTCGTTGCGTTGATCTTTCGCCGGTGCAACCCCTATAATCGGTGAGTTTCGGTACCTCAGACTCCGACTTCCTTCAGCCCATCGTCCTGCAGGCGTCGGATCCGATCTGCCCATGCACATACTGATGATCGCGCCGGAGCCGTTCTTCGAGCCCCGGGGGACCCCGTTCAGCGAGTTTCACAGGATTCGGGCGTTGATCGACCTCGGCCACACCGTGGATCTCGTCACCTATCCCTTCGGGCGGGACGTGTCGCTGCCGGGCCTTCGGGTCTTCCGGTGCGCGAAGCCACCGTTCATCTCCGGGGCGAAGGTCGGGCCGTCACTGGCGAAGATCCCGCTCGACCTGGCGCTGGCGTTCACGGCGTTGCGTCGTGCGCTGAAGGGGGGATTCGACGTCGTTCACTCGCACGAAGAAGGCGCGGCGATTGGCGTCGTGCTGTCCTGGTTGTTCCGGCGGCCGCACCTGTACGACATGCACTCGAGCCTGCCGCAGCAGTTGTCGAATTTCTCGTTCAGCGAGTCGCGTGTACTGAAGACGATCTTCCAGGGACTGGAGCGTTTGTTCATCCGGCAGTCTCGCACGGTGATCGTGATCTGCCAGCAACTGGGCGACACCGTCAAGGAAGTGGATCCGTCAGCCGACCCGGTGCTGATCGAGAACGCGCCTGGCTCGGGGGACACGCCGGTTGCCGGGCAGGGTGCACGGATTCGCGCGGAGTTCCACCTCGATGCTGAAACTCCACTGGTGATCTACACGGGCACCTTCGAGGCGTACCAGGGCCTCGACCTGTTGTTCCAGGCAGCCGCGCGAGTGCTGGTCGAGCGCCCGGATGTTCGCTTCCTCCTAGTGGGCGGCCGCCGTGAGCAGGTGGGAAAGGCGCGCGAACAGGCTCGGCAGGCGGGCGTGGAGGCGGCGACCATCTTCACCGGCGAGCGCCCGGCGGAGGAAATTCCGCTGTTCCTCGATGCGGCCAACGTCCTGGTGTCTCCAAGGAGCACCGGGACCAACACGCCGCTCAAGATCTATCAGTACCTGCGTGCGGGTCGGCCGATCGTCGCAACCCGCCTGGTGACACACACGCAGGTGCTGGACGACACCGTGTCGATCCTGACCGAGCCGACTCCTGCCGGCATGTCCGCCGGCATCCTGCAGGCCATCTCCGACCCCACGGCGGCGGTTGAGTTGGGCCGGCGGGCACACGAGCTGGCGGAGAGGAAATACAGCTACGAGGCCTACCTCGGGAAGACACGGATCGCGATGGCGAAGATGGCGGCCGAGCCTACGCCGGCAACCGCGGGGGGAGCGCGATGAGCGGGGCCGGTCCCAACCAGCCGCCTTCGGACCATTACAGCTATGCGGTGTACGCCGATCCGGCGCACGCAGGCCGCTTCGATCAGCTTCGCTTCGGCGGCCCGATCGGCACGCTCCTGGCCGAAACGCAGGAACGGGTGCTCGTCGAGTTCCTGCCAGGCCTCGAGGGCGCTCGCATCCTCGACGTCGGGACGGGTACGGGGCGGGCGGCGCTCCTGCTGGCCCGGCGCGGTGCGGTGGTCACCGCGGTGGACGCCTCGGTGCAGATGCTCGAGGTGGCGCGGGAGCGGGCGCAGTTCGAACACCTGTCCGCGGAGTTCGAGGTCGGCGACGCCCACCACCTCGCGTTCGGCGATCGGTCGTTCGATGCGGCCGTCAGCCTCCGAGTTCTGATGCACACGCCCGACTGGCGACAGTGTCTCGCCGAACTGTGCCGGGTGGCGCGGGAGCGCGTTGTGTTCGACTATCCGGCGTTCGCGAGCGCGGCCGCGCTGCAGGCCGCCGGACGACGTGTGGCGGCGGTACTGGGTAGCCGCACCGAGGCCTACCGCGTGTTCCGGGCACGCGAGGTCGAGACGGAACTGGCGCGGCACGGGTTTTCGGTGCGCGCGCGGCATCGCCAGTTCGTGCTGCCGATCGCGCTGCACAAAGCGATGGAGTCGCGGCGCGTCACAACCGGCGTCGAGGCCGCCCTGGCGAGCGTTGGGCTACTGCGGATGTTCGGCTCGCCGGTGACCGTGGTGGCGGCGCGGAGAGACGTGAGCTAGCCATGCCGAGCGGCGCGCCTGACACTGTTCTCGTCACGGGAGCCACCGGATTCACGGGAGGGCATCTCGCTCGCACGCTGGCCGGCCGGGGAGAGCGCGTGCGCGTGCTGGTGCGCGAGGCGGCGCGTGCCGCAGGACTCGCCGCATTGCCGAACATCGAGCTCTGTGTCGGCGATCTGAAGGACGCCGGGGTTTGCGCGCGGGCCGTGGACGGCGTCGCCACGGTCTACAACATCGCGGCTATCTACCGCCAGGCGGGCGTCCCCCCGGCCGCTTACCGGGCGATCAATTCCGACGCGGTCGCTGAACTCGTGCGGGCCGCGGGACAAGCCGGCGTCCGCCGGGTCGTGCACTGCAGCACCGTTGGCGTCCACGGCGATGTGGGGCATCCGCCTGCAAACGAGGATGCGCCACTGCGGCCGGGGGATGTGTATCAAGAGACGAAGCTCGAAGGCGAGCGCGTCGCGCGCGATGCGGCGCGCGCGAGCGGTGTGGAACTGGTCATCGCGCGGCCGAGCGGCATCTACGGCCCGGGCGACAGACGGCTGCTCAAGCTGTTCCGCGGCGTGGCGCGCCGCCGATTTGTCATCCTCGGCGCGGGTGACATCTACTACCATCTGACGTACATCGACGATCTCGTCGAGGGATTCCGGTTGTGCGGAACGGTTCCGGCCGCGGCCGGCCGGACGTACATTCTTGCCGGGAACGAGGTCGGAACGTTGACGGAGCTGGTCAACCTGGTAGCCGAACAGGCGGGCGTCGCGCCGCCTAAGTTGCACCTTCCCGTCTGGCCGTTCTGGCTGGCTGGGGCGGTGTGCGAAGCCGTGTGCGTGCCGCTCGGGATCGAACCGCCGCTCTATCGGCGCCGGGTCGATTTCTTTACCAAGAGCCGCGCGTTCGACATTTCCCGCGCGAGGGCCGAACTCGGTTTCGCACCCCGGGTCGGATTGCGGGACGGCATCCAGCTCACCCTGGACTGGTATCGTGCGAAGGGGTGGCTCTAGATGGCTGAGATCGCTCGCGTTCAGGACCAGTTGTCGGATCGCCGGGTGTCGGCACGCCAGAAGTACGTCAACCTGGTGGTCGGGCGCCAGGGTGTTGGCGCGCTCCTTTCGTACGAGCTGACGGTGCTGGTCTCGCAGGCGGTGCCGGGCGCGCTCGGCCTGGCCCTTCGGAAGTGGCTCTACCCCCGGCTTCTCGGCGCGTGCGGCCGCAATGTCGTCTTCGGTCAGAATGTCGTCCTCCGGCACCCGCACAAGATTCGAATCGGCGACGATGTCGTCATCGATGACAACTGTCTGCTGGACGCCAAGGGCGACGCCAATGCGGGAATCACGCTCGGGAAGGGTGTGTTTCTGGGCCGTAACACGATTCTCTCGTGCAAGAACGGTGACATCGAGCTGGGCGACGGGGCCAACCTCGGGTTCAACTGCGAGGTCTTCTCGGCGAGCCGGGTCACCATCGGCGCGAACGCACTCTTTGCAGCCTACTGCTACGTGATTGGGGGCGACCACGATCGCAGTGATGCATCGCTTCCTGTAAGCCAGCAACGCCGGACATCGGCCGGCGTGAGCGTTGGCGCAGGAGTATGGATGGGCGCCGGGGCGAAGGTCATGGACGGTGTGTCGATCGGCGCCGATGCGATCGTCGGCGCCGGCTCGGTGGTCCGGGCCGACGTCCCGGAGCGGTCTGTCGCCGTGGGGATACCCGCGCGAGTCGTCGGCAGCCGCGAGATGCAGGGATAGCCGCATGAGCCGAATCGCCGTTATCACGTCGGGTCAGCCGTTCGGCGACGGCGGCCATTTGGCGATCGCAAACGGGCTGGTCCGGGCGCTCCGCGAGGCGGGGCACCAGGCCGAGGTGGTGCGGACGCCGCAGAACCGCTTCGGGCGTCAGGGCGCGGCCTATCTCGCGACGTGGCTCACCGACGTGGGAGTGGCGCAGGACGGCGGCCGCGTCGACCAGGTGATCACCCTTCGATACCCGGCCTACGCGGTCAGGCACGATCCGCACGTGTGCTGGCTGACGCACCGCATGCGGGAGTACTACGATCTCTGGGGGGACTTCTCGGCGACGTTGACGGCGTCCCAGCGCATCAAGGAGGGCGTTCGCCGCAGGCTGATTCATGCGACAGATCGGTACTGCCTGACTCGCCACGTGAAGCGCCTCTTCGTGATCTCCGGGACGGTTCAGCGGCGACTCGACCGATGGGGTCGCATTCCCTCCAACGTACTCTATCCGCCGCCCCCGCCGCGCCCGTATCGGTGCGAGGGATATGGCGACTACATCTTCGCGGTCTCTCGTCTGACCCGGCTCAAGAGGATGGACCTGCTGATTCGGGCGCTCGCCGAGCCGGCGGCGGCGGGTGTGCGCTGCGTCATCGCGGGCGATGGCGAGATGGCTGGAGAATTGCGGGAGCTGGTCGGTTCGAGTGGACTCGGCTCGCGCGTCGAACTCGTCGGCGCGATCGACTCGGCGCAACTCGTCGACCATCTCGCCCGGTGCCGGGCGGTCTGCTTCCCGGCGAAGGATGAGGACTACGGGTTCGTCACGGTAGAGGCGTTCGCGTCGCGCAAGCCGGTGATTACGTGCACGGACAGCGGCGGTCCCCTGGAGTTCGTGCACGACGGCGTCGAAGGGCTGGTGTGCGCTCCTGCTCCGGCAGCGCTCGGCCAGGCAGTCGCGAGGATCTCGGCGGACGAGTCGCTGGCGTGCCGCATGGGCGAGGCCGGCTGGCACGCCGTCTCGGCGCTGACCTGGCCCAGGGTCGTGGAACGGTTGGTGATGGTCTGATGCCGTACCGGTCTCCGCTCGAAACCCGCATTGCCAGAAAGACGACGCAGGCGATCTCCGACTTCCAGATGATCGAGGAAGGGGACCGAATCCTGGTCGGCCTGTCTGGCGGCAAGGACAGCTGGGCACTCATCCAGATCCTCGACGTCCTTCGTCGCCGTGCCAAGATCAACTTCTCGTTCATTGGGGTCAGTGTCGATTCGGGCTACGCCGAGTACGACCACGCCACGATTTCGCGCACCTGCGAGGAGCGGGGCTGGGAGTGCCGGATCGAGCACACGACGATCGGCGAGGTCATGGAGGACCTGCTCGACGTCGGCGATACGCCGTGTTCGCTCTGCGGCCGCCTGCGCCGCGGCGTGCTGTACCGCATGGCGACTGAACTCGGCGCCACGAAGATCGCCCTGGGCCATCACGCCGACGACTGCATCGAAACGCTGCTGCTGAATCTCTTCTTCGAGGGCAACCTGAAATCGATGCCCGCCCGGCTGGTGTCGGACAACGGGGCGCACGTCGTGATCAGGCCGCTGGTCTATGTCAGCGAGTCCGAGGCCAGGGCATACGCCAAGGAGTGCGACCTGCCGATCATCGGGTGCTGCTGTCCCTCGTGTGGGGACCTCAGCCTGCAGCGCCAGCGGGTCAAGCGGCTCCTGCTCGAGCTCGAGCAGGAACACCCGGGCGTCAAGAACTCGATGCTGGCGGCGCTCCGCAACGTCGCGCCGACGCACCTGCTGGATGCCCGCCTCAACCCGCCCGGCGCTCTCCGCGCCTCGGTCCGCCCCGCGCCCGGGAGCC
Organism: Vicinamibacterales bacterium; assembly: GCA_036381995.1. Lineage (GTDB taxonomy): Bacteria > Acidobacteriota > Vicinamibacteria > Vicinamibacterales > Fen-181 > FEN-299. The sequence continues at coordinate 32,735 of DASVIS010000077.1, forward strand.
GCGGCTGATGCGCGCGGTCGTTCAGCGCGTTCGCTCCGCACGCGTGCTCGTGGATGGCCGTGTGGCCGGTGAGATTGGCATCGGTCTCGTCGTGCTGCTGGGCGTGACGCACGACGATACGACCGACCAGGCGAAGCACCTCGCGGGCAAGCTCGCTGGCCTTCGTATCTTCGAAGACGAGGGCGACAAGATGAACCGATCGGTCATCGACGCGGCGGGGTCGGCGCTGATTGTGTCGCAGTTCACGCTGTACGGCGACTGCCGGAAGGGACGTCGCCCGTCTTTCGACGCGGCCGCGCGGCCGGAGCAGGCGCGTGCGCTCTACGAGGCCTTCGCCGCGGATGTCCGCGCGCTCGGTGTGCCTGTTGCCACCGGCGTCTTCCAGGCGCACATGCAAATCGAGTTGGTAAACGACGGTCCGGTGACGATCCTCCTCGACACGGCACACGGCCGCTGAAGCAGGACCGGCCAGCGGTCAGGCCACGCGAACGGGTGCGTAGAACTGCACCAGCGCCGCTTCTTCCTGCTCGACCCTCGCCTGGCTCCACACACATTCCGCGGCCATGACGGCCGCGCAGCGTTCGGCCACTTCGCGGCCGGGATGGCCTGCCGCGCCGAGGGGCGTCCGCCGCGTCACGACGTCTGTCAGCGTGCAAGCCATCTCCCCGCGGAGGGCGTGTACCACCTGCGCGCGGATGACAGGAACGCCGTCGGCGATGCGCTGAGCGAGAGCAGGACTTTCGGCTGCCACGTTCAGGACCGCCCGGTACCCGCTGCCGTACGTGCTCACGAGCTGCCTCGCCACATCGGCGTCGAGGTCTGGAACGGTGCGGCGGATCTCGTCGGCCAGACCCTCGATGTCAGGTCCTTCACCGCCGGGTAAGGGCACGTCTCCCGTTCGCGCCGCGCCGCTCCGCCCGAGCCGGCGCATGACGACGTCCACTGCCTGGGCCGCCACACCCCGACCTGTCGTGTACTTCACGCCAATCAGCGACACGGCGCCTTCGACGCCATCGTGTGCGTGATCCCGGATGCGGAAATGTCCCTCGAGGCCCAGTTCGCCGCGTCTACTTCGCGCGGCCGGCACGAGGCCGCGGTGGACGAGCGTGACATCGTCCGGCTCGATCTGGAGAGCGGGGAACGCCTGATTGACTTCTGCGATGAAGCCGAGCAGTTCCTGCTCGGCGACGCCGCTGTCGTCGGGTCCGCAGAGGTCCTGCGAGTGCGACGTGCCGACCACCGCGCGGCCCTCCCATGGGACGATGAACAGCATCCGACCATCATTGGTGGAGGACGCCAGCGCGGGACCCGACATCGGGCGGCGCGTGACCAGGTTCATGGCTTTGACGAGCGGATGCGATCCCGGCACGCCGAACTCCTCCATGATCCGCCCGGCACCAGCCCCGGCGACATTCAGCGTGATGCGTGCGCGGACGTCGAACTGCTGTCCGGAGAGGACATCGCGCACTCGGGCCCCCATCACTCGCGTCCCGTCACGCAATGGCGAGGAACCCCGTATGTAGTTGGCCAGGCACGCGCCCTCGCGGTCGGCGGCCATGGCGAAGGCCAGGGTGAGACGGTCGGTGTTCCGCATCTGGTAGTCGTACCAGAGCGCGCCTCCGGTCAACCCGGCCCGCCTGACGTCCGGGAACAGGCCCAGACATTCGCTGCGGGAAATCGTGCGTCCCATCGGGATGTGCAGGCGAGGCACCACACCCTGATTGCGGTCGTGTCCCACGAACGCGTCGGTGAGAAACGCAACGCGCATGGCCAGACGACTTCTCGTCAGCTTGCGATACGTGGGCATCAGGAACGGGAGCGGCGTCAGCAGGTGCGGGGAGAGCCGTGCAATCGTGCGTCGCTCGACGATCGACTCGCGCATCCGCTTCAGGTCTGCGGTTTGCAGGTACCGAAGGCCGCCATGGACCGTCTTCAAGTGGTTGAACGACGCGCCGGACCCGAAGTCGCCGGCTTCGACGAGCGCGACGGACAGGCCGCGCTGGGCCGCGTCGTAGGCTGCGGCCAGACCGTGGATACCGCCACCGATCACCAGGAGATCGAACGTGCGGTCTGCGAGACGCGTCAGATCACGATGCATGGGATCCTATCGGAGGCCGAAGGCGCGCGTGACGCGCGACGCCCAATATTCTATAGTAATCGGCCGTGATGACATCTGCGGTTCCCTCTTCGAACGACGCAGTCAGAAAGTACTGGAATGCTCGCATCCACGATCTCGAGATCAGCGGGCACGAGCCCGGTATGCCAGGCTTTTTCGCCGATCTCGACGAATACCACTTCGACAAGCTGCATCACCTTCTGCGGCTCGTGGATTTCGAAGCTCAGCGAGGCAGGAAGGTCCTCGACGTCGGCTGCGGTGCCGGCGTGGACGCGGTGCGCTTTGCGAGGGCGGGTGCGCTGGTCACGGCGGTGGACATCGCTCCAGCCGCGATCGGGTTGGCGACGCGGAATTTCGAATACCAGGCGCTCGAGGCAGAACTGGTGGTCGCCGATGGCGAGAATCTGCCGTTTCCGGACGCGTCCTTCGACTACGTGTTCGCCCACGGGGTCGTGCAGTACACCACCAACGACCAGGCGCTCGTGAACGAGTGCCGGCGTGTGCTGCGTCCGGGCGGTGTGGCCGTGTTCCAGGTGTACAACCGCATCTCGTGGCTCAACCTGCTCTCGAAGATCATGAAGGTCGGTCTCGAGCACGAGGACGCGCCCGTGCTGCGGAAGTACAGCGCCCGGGAGTTCCGCCGGCTGCTGACCGGGTTCAGCGCCGTGCGGCTGATACCGGAGCGGTTTCCGGTGAAGTCCCGGCTGCACAAGGGCTGGAAAGGCGCCGCGTACAACACCATCTTCGTGGGCACCTTCAACGCGCTGCCCCGACCGCTCGTCAGGCGATTTGGGTGGCACCTCCTGGCGTTCTGCACGAAGTAGCCATGCTTCCGGTCATCAAAGCTCACGCCTACGGCAACGACTTCCTCTACATCGAAGAGGAGCACGCGGAAGGGCGAGACCCGGGCGATCTCGCGCGGGCCGTGTGCGAGCGCCACACCGGCGTCGGGGCTGACGGCCTGATTCTCTATCGGCGAACCGCTCGAGGAGCTGCCATGCGGCTCCTGAACGCCGACGGCAGCTACGCGGAGGTCTCGGGTAACGGGCTGCGAGGGCTGGCTGCCGTGCTGCTCGACGTCCATCACCTGTCACCCGGCGACGGCACCGTGGTGGTTGAAACGGATGCGGGGGACAAGCGGCTCGTGCTGCTCGGCCGTGAGAACGGTCGCACGGTCTTCCGGGCGTCGATGGGGCAGCCGTCGGTTCCGACCGAGAGGACCCTGGATGTCTGCGGGGAGCCACTGCCCGTGGTCATCCTCCGGGTCGGGAACCCGCAGTGTGTCCGGCTGGAGTCACCGCTCAGCGAGGAGCGGGCGCATCGCCTGGGCTACGCGATCGAGCACCATCAGGTATTTCCAGAAGGGACGAATGTCGAGTTCGCCTCGGTCGAGGCCCCCGATCGTGTCCGGATTCTCATCTGGGAGCGCGGGGTGGGACCCACGCTGGCCTCGGGAACCGGGGCCTGCGCCGCGGCGGTCGCCGCGGCGGCGTTTGGCGGGGCGAATCGAGACGTCCAGGTGGTCTCGCCGGGAGGCAGCCAGCGCGTGGAATGGCGCGAGGAGGGACTCTTCCTCACGGGCTGGGCAGAAGTCGTGCTGAAAGGGCAGTGGGTGCGGTAAGCGAGTCGGAAGTCTTCGCGTACCCGCGATAGCGAGGGGCTGCAATTCCTGCGCGACTCTCCGCCTTGGTGCGAGCGTCCACGCCGCGCTCAGGGGCGCAATTTCCCGAAAATGCCCGTCAAATGCTCGGTGACGCCGAGCGTGGCTTGCCGCACGGCGGCGTAGTCCTCGCGGCCGAGCGCTTCGCGCGCTTTTTGCAGCGCAACATTGGCAGCGACAATCGCCCGCCGAGTCTCGGAGAGATGCAGGCGCGCCTCCCGGGTGGCGGTCGCCGCGTGTGGTGAGGCCGAGGCGACAGCCGCGTGTGCTTCCGCGATGGCGGCCTCCAGCGCGTCAACCGATCGGACGGCTCCGGCTCGGTCCGCCCGCATTGGCGCGACAGCTTTCCGGTCCGCGCTTCCCGAGGCGGAGGCCGCAGTGCCAGATGTGTTCGCCGGCGGAGACCCGCACCCGGCCAGGAGCACGAGTCCCGTCAGCAGCAGCGACGCACGGATGGTGGAACGATGCATCAGTTGAAGTATAAATGATGAGTCGAACGCCGGCACAGACCGCCCGTCTTGACGATCGCCCGCGCGAGAAACTCGGCCGGATCGGGGCGTCTGCGCTCGGAGACGACGAATTGCTGGCGATCGTGATTGGAGGAGGGACCGCCGGGACGAGCGCGCTCGGGTTGGCGGCGACGCTGCTGGCGACCGCAGGTGGGCTCCACGGCCTCCTGCGAACGGGCCGCGACGACCTGCTTCGCGTCAAGGGGTTTGGGGAAGCGCGGGCCGCGCAGGTCCTGGCCGCACTCGAAATCGGGCGGCGGGTCCTGGCCAGCCGGCCGAGCGAGCGTCTTCAGATCACGTGCCCGCGGGACGCGGCTCACTTCCTCATGCCGGAATTCAGCGCGAGGCCGGTCGAGCAGTTCGGTCTGATGCTGCTGGATACCCGGCATCGGGTCATCCGGGCCGCGGTGTTGACGGTCGGCTCGCTGGATGGAACGGCGGTGCAGCCGCGCGAGGTGTTCCGCCAGGCGCTGATGGGGTCGGCCGCGGCGGTCGTGATGTTCCACAATCACCCGTCCGGTGACCCCCAGCCGAGTGGCGAAGACGTGGAGTTGACCCGCCGGATGGTGGCAGCAGGGCAGTTGATGGGGATTCAGGTGATCGATCACGTCGTTTTGGGAGACGGGCGCTACTGCAGCCTGAAGGAGTCCGGGTACCTGTAATCATGGCCAAGATTCTCTATTTCGATTGCTTCGCCGGAGCGTCCGGAGACATGGTGCTCGGCGCCCTTCTGGATGCCGGCCTCCCGCTGGCTCAACTCGAGTCGGCGCTCGGAAGCCTGGTGATTCCCGGATACCACCTCTCGGCGGATCGCGTCCTGAGGGCCGGGCTAGCGGCCACGAAGTTCAGGCTGCACCAGCATGGCCAGGCACACCCCGACCACGGTCAGGTGCAGGGTCAGGACGGCCACACGCACGACCAGGATCACCCACACGGGCACCCGCCTCACCACGGCGACGGCGAGCCGCAGCAGCCGCAACGGCACGAAGGACACCGCTCGGTGGCCGAAATCACGGCGCTGATCGGGATGTCGTCGCTCACGGACCAGGCGCGCGAGCGGGCCATCACCCTGTTCAGGCGGCTGGCCGAGGCGGAGGCGGCGATCCACCAGATGCCGGTCGAGCAGGTCCACCTCCACGAGGTCGGCGCGCTCGACTCCATCATCGACATCGTCGGCGCCGTGTTCGGCATCGAGTGGTTCGGCGCCGATCGGATCCTGGCGTCGCCCCTGAATGTCGGGGGTGGGATGGTGCGGTCGGCCCACGGCGTGTTCCCGGTGCCGGCGCCGGCCACGCTGCGCCTGCTCCAGGGGGTTCCGGTCTACTCGAGCGGCATCCAGATGGAGACGGTCACTCCCACCGGGGCGCTGCTCGTCGCGGGGCATGCGAGCCAGTTCGGCCCGGTTCCGCTGATGCGGGTGGAACGGGTGGGCTACGGCGCCGGGGATTGTGACCTGGCCGGGACGCCGAACACTCTTCGGATCATTGTCGGGCGCGATGACACCGACCCTCACGCACAGCGCGTCGTGGTGCTGGAGTGCGAGATCGACGACATGAACCCGCAGATCTTCGGCGTCGTGATCGACAGGTTGTACGCCGCGGGCGCCCTGGAGGTGTTCTACACGTCGGTGCAGATGAAGAAGAACCGGCCCGGCACGCTCCTGACGGTTGTCGCCCCACCTGACCTGCGTGACTTGCTGACGGGAATCGTCTTTCGCGAAACGACGACGATTGGGCTACGCTATCAGGAGTTGATGCGTGTCTGCCTGGACCGCGAGATCATCGTCGTGGAGACGTCGGTCGGCCCGATTCGTTTCAAGATCGCGCGGCGTGGTGACGAAGTGCTGAACGCATCGCCCGAGTTCGAGGATTGCGCCCGCCTGGCGGCCGAACGTTCGTTGCCGGTGAAGCAGGTGCACGGCCTGGCCGTCCAGGCCTACTGGCAGTCGCGCCGGGGGTAACGGGTCATCTGAAGCGTCAGAGTGCCAAGCAACTGTATGTCGCGTTTCTACCTCACAACCGCCATCGATTACGTCAACAGCCGGCCGCACCTGGGCACGGCGTACGAGAAGATCACCGCCGACGTGATCGCCCGCTACAAGCGCTTGTGCGGGGTGCAGACGCACTTCGTGATGGGGAATGACGAACATTCCCAGAACGTGTATCGTCGCGCCCGCGAGCGGGGGCTCGATCCGCTCGCCTACTGCGACCAGATGGAACGGGAGTTCCGCGACGTCTGGGCGCGGCTCGAGGTCTCGTTCGACGATTTCATCCGGACGACGGAAGACCGCCATCGCATTGGTGTGAGCACGATGGTGCAGCGGATCGCCGACCGCGGCGATCTGTACGACGCCTACTACGAGGGGCCGTACTGCGTGTCCTGCGAGGCGTTCAAACCCGAGAAGGACCTCGTGGATGGGTTGTGCCCGGTCCACGGGACGAAGCCCGACTGGATCAAGGAGAAGAACCACTTCTTCCGCCTGTCGAACTACCGCGACGCGCTGCTCGATCACTTCAACGCGCATCCGGAGTTCCTGCAACCCGAGGTCCGTCGCAACGAAATCATGCGCCTGATCGAAGGAGGCCTCGAGGACATTTCGATCAGCCGCGCAGGACAGCTCTGGGGTATTCCGCTGCCATTCGACGCTTCGAGCGTCGTCTACGTCTGGTTCGATGCGCTGATCAACTATGCCTCGGCCGTTGGCTACGGCCGCGATCAGGTGGAGTTCGGCCGGTGGTGGCCAGCCGACTTGCACATCATCGGCAAGGACATCACCCGGTTCCACTGCGTGATCTGGCCCGCCATGTTGATGAGCGCCGGGGTGGCACTGCCGCGCCAGGTGTTCGGGCATGGCTTCGTGCACTTCAAGGGCCAGAAGATGAGCAAGTCGCTCGGGACCGTGCTCGACCCGATCGATGCGGCGGAGAAGTTCGGTCCCGACCCGCTGCGGCTGTACCTCGTGAAGGAGATTCCGTACGGCCAGGACGGTGACTTTTCGTGGGAGCGCTTCGAGGAACGCTACAACGTCGACCTGGCGAACAACCTGGGCAACCTGGTGAACCGGCTCGCGGTGATGACGGACAAGTACCGCCAGGGCCGCCTGGCGGCGGCGCCCGGAACGCCGGGGCGTCTGGCCGGCGTCGCCGAGGACGTCGTGCGCCGATATCGGAGGGCGATGGAGACGTACGCGATCCACGAGGCTGCGTTCGCCGCCTTCGCGCTCGTGGACGCGGCGAATGAATATATTGCCGAGACCGAGCCGTGGTCGCTCGCCAGACTGGGTCAGCAGGAGCGGCTGACGCAGGTGCTGTCCGATGTGGTGGAGGCTGTCCGGATCGCGGCGGTGTTGCTCCTGCCGGTCATGCCGGGTTCCTGCGCCGAGATCTTGCGGCGGATGGGTGAGACCCGCACAGCAAAGGACCTCCGGCTGGACGCCGATGCGACATGGTCTGCCGCCGCGGAGCGCGTGGTGACCAGGGGCGAGCCGCTCTGGCCGCGCCTCGGGTCGGCGCCCGCGGCGGCCGCTCTGACGACTTCAGGAACACAGGAGAGAACGATGAGTGACGAACCGGCGGTCCAACCGCCCACACCTGCCCATGAGGCCACGCCCGCCGTCCCAGCCCTTCCTGCGGCACCGGTCGCTCCCGTCCCGACGCCCGGCGACGTCAAGATTCCGATCGCTGACTTCGTGAAGATCGATCTGCGCGTGGCCAGGATCCTGGCGGCCGAGAAGGTCAAGGGATCGAGGAAGCTGATCAAGATGCAGATCGACGTCGGGACCGAACAGCGCACGATTGTGGCGGGTATCGCGGACGCGTACGAACCGGAGGCGCTCGTCGGGCGGTCGGTCGTCATCGTCGCGAACCTCGAGCCGGCGAAGTTGATGGGCATCGAGTCGAACGGGATGGTGCTCGCGGCCAGCCCGGAAGGGGGGTTGCCCGCCCTGCTCGGGTTCGAGAACCCTCCGCCGCCCGGAAGCCGGGTCAAGTGATCGACAGCCACTGCCACCTGGCTGATACCGCTTACGCGGACGACCTCGAAGACGTCGTGCACCGCGCGCGCGAGGCGGGCGTGTCAGGTGGGCTGTGCATCCTGGCGTACGGTGGCGCCTCGGAGGCGGCGCAAGCCACCCGCGTTCGGGCGCTGTGGCCCGGGCTGGGGTTCGCGATTGGCGTCCATCCACATCAGGCGCACGAGTTCGCCGGGCGCGAAGCCCAGGTCGACGCCGCCATGCGCGTCTCTCTGTCGGACACTCCCGGTGTCTGCGCGATCGGCGAGATCGGCCTCGACTACCACTACGATTTCTCACCGCGCGACGTGCAGCGCGAGGTGTTCAGGTCGCAGATCGGCCTGGCTCGAGAAACCGGGCTTCCTGTGGTCGTGCATGCGCGCGAAGCCGATGAAGATACGGTCCGCATCATCCGGGAGGAAGGCGCCGGCGAGGTCCGGGGCGTGTTCCACTGTTTCTCGGGTACGTCCAAGCTGGCAGCGCAGGCCCTCGAGCTCGGGTTCCTGCTGTCGTTCTCCGGTATGGTGACGTTCCCGAAGGCCGAGTCGATCAGGGCCATTGCCGCCAGCGTTCCGGCCGACCGGCTGCTCGTCGAAACCGACTGCCCGTACCTCGCACCGGTACCGATGCGCGGCAGGCGCAACGAGCCCGCGTGGGTCGTTCGAACGGTCGAACGGCTGGCCGAGGTTCGAGGAGTCGAGATTGGCGAATTGGACGCGTCGGTGACTGGAAATTTCGCCCGGATGATCGGCGCCTAGCGACACCGGCGCTGCTCGGTCCACAGGCCACCGGACGCGCGTCCGCGCGTTGACACCCCGCGCGCAAGTATGGTCTGATCAATGCACCCGGCTGTGGACAAATCAGTTGTGACCCTCGCGCACATCTTCGAACCCGTTCGCCAGGACCTCGAGCAGGTCGAGCGGGAGTTCGCTCGCCATGTCGACTCGCACGTCGGTCTGATTCCGGAGATCGGGCGGTACATCCAGGACGCCGGAGGGAAGCGCGTCCGGCCCGCCGTCCTGCTGATGGCGGCGCGCCTCTCCGGCTACACCGGCGAGCTTGCGGTGTTGTACGCGTCGGCCGTCGAGTTCATTCATACTGCCAGTCTCGTTCACGACGACATCGTGGACGACTCCACCCTGCGGCGCGGTCGGCAGGCGGTGCACTCGAAGTGGGGAAACGACGTCACGGTCCTGCTCGGCGACTATCTGTACATGAAGTCGATGTCGCTGGCGCTCACGCAGGAGTCGCTGGACGTCGTCCACATCCTCTGTGATGTGACCGTGCGGATGATCGAAGGCGAGCTGTTCCAGCTGTCGAAGAACGGCGACGTGAATCTGGCCGAGAGCGATCATTTCGAGATCCTCCAGCGGAAGACCGCAGACCTGTTCGGGGGCTGCGCGGAGATCGGGGGGATCCTTGGGAACGCGGCGCCGGCCGGCCGGCGCGCGCTGCGCGACTACGGATTCAACCTCGGGGTGGCGTTCCAGTTGGTGGACGATCTGCTGGACCTGACGGGACGGGAAGAAGTGCTCGGCAAGCCGATCGCCAGCGACCTCCGCGAAGGGAAGCTGACGCTACCCGTGATACACCTGATGGGGCACGGCGGCCCGCGCATCCGGAGCCTCGTGGCCGACGTGGTCCGGGATCGGCAGCTCACGCCGGAGCGATGGCAGGCGATCGCCGCAGGCCTCGCAGAACATCGGTCGCTCGACTACGCCTTCGGAAAGGCGACGGAGTTCGGCGCCCGCGCGAAGGCCAGCCTGGCGTCGCTTCCTGCCGGCCCGGAACGCGAGGGGCTCATGGCGCTTCCGGACTACGTGCTCTCCCGCGATCGCTGACGCCGATCGGGCCCGGCGGCCTGCCGGGATCCATGTCCGCAGGAGCCTTCGTGACACCCGCCGAACGCCTCGCCGACCTGCGTGCCCGCATTCGCCATCACGAAGAGCGCTACTACGTCCTGAACGATCCGGAGATCTCGGACGCCGAGTTCGACGCGTTGATGAAGGACCTCGAAGCGCTCGAGCGCAGGTATCCCGACCTGGTCACGCCCGACTCTCCAACGCAGCGCGTGGGCGGCTGTCCCGTGGAAGGGTTCGAGAGCGTGGAGCACCAGGCCCAGATGCTCTCGCTCGACAACTCGTACAACGAGGTAGAGTTGTCGGCGTTCGACGAGCGGCTGCGGGGCGCGCTCGAGGCCGCGGGCGTCGCGATGGCATCGGTCGAGTACGTGGCCGAGCTGAAGATCGACGGCCTCAGTATCTCGCTCACCTACGAGGACGGGCGGCTGGTCCGGGGCGTCACCCGTGGAGATGGGTTCCGCGGAGAGGATGTGACTTCGAACGTCCGGACGATCCGCGCGATCCCGCTGGTCCTCGCGCAGCCGGTGCCGGGCCGAATCGAAGTTCGGGGCGAGGTCTACCTGCCGCGCGCCGCGTTCGACAGGGTCAATCGCGAGCGCGAAGAGCGCGACGAGCCGGTGTTCGCCAATCCCCGGAACGCCGCGGCCGGCACGATGCGCAATCTCGACCCGCGGGAGGTCGCCCGGCGCGGCCTGTCGGCGTGGGTCTATCAACTGAACGGGCCGCCGGATGTCGTTCCGGCGAAACACTCCGAATCGCTGGTGCGGCTGCGCCAGTGGGGACTGCCGGTTGAGAGCCACTGGCAGGGGTGTCACGGCGTGAACGATGTCCTGGCGTACTGCGCGCAGTGGAAGGATGGCCGGCGAACGCTGCCATTCGACACGGACGGCGTCGTCATCAAGCTGGACGACCTGGCGCTGCGCGAGCGCGTCGGAGCGACATCGAAATTCCCGCGCTGGGCCATCGCGTTCAAGTTCCCGGCCGAACAGGCCACCACGAAACTGCTCCGCATCGACGTCAACGTCGGCCGAACAGGCGCGGTCACGCCGTACGCCGTGCTGGAGCCCGTCCGCCTGTCGGGGTCGACGATTCAGCTGGCCACGCTGCACAACGAGCAGGAGGTGGCGCGTCGCGATATCCGGCCCGGCGACTTCGTCCTGATCGAGAAGGGTGGGGAGGTCATTCCCAAAGTCGTCAAGCCCGTGCTGTCGCTCCGGGCATCGGACGCGGTGCCGTGGCGGATGCCGCAGGAGTGCCCGAGCTGCGGGAGCCGCCTCCATCGTCCGGAGGGCGAGGCGGTGTGGCGGTGCGTGAACACGGCCTGCCCGGCCCGGTTCCGCCGGAGCCTGGAGCACTTCGCATCCCGCCGGGCGATGAACATCGAGGGACTGGGCGAGGCGCTCGTCGACCAGGTCGTCAGCGCAGGCCTGGTGAAGGACTTCGCAGACCTCTACCACCTGACCGCCGCCGAGCTCGAGGCGCTCGAACGGATGGGGAAGAAGTCCGCAAAGAAGCTCATCCAGCAGATCGAGGGCAGTCGCCGGAACGACCCGTGGCGCCTGCTGTACGGCCTCGGGATCCGGCACGTGGGAGAGCGGGTGGCGCAGGCGCTGATGGGTGGGTTCGGGTCGGTCGAGGCGCTCGAATCGGCGCCCCTGGAGCAGTTGCAGTCGGTCGACGAAGTCGGACCGGTCGTCGCGGCCGCGGTTCGCGAGTACTTCGACGAGCCCCGCAATCGTCAGCTCGTCGCCCGGATGCGCGACGCCGGAATCCGCACGGCCGGCGAGAAGACCAAGCCCGCCGCTCCGTCTCTACCGCTCGCCGGAAAGACCTTCGTGATCACCGGCACGCTGAGTGGCCTCTCTCGCGACGACGCCTCGGCCGCGATCGAGGGACAGGGAGGCAAAGTGACCGGATCGGTCAGCCGGAAGACCGGCTACCTGGTCGTCGGCGCGGACCCCGGCAGCAAGCTGGAGAAGGCGCGAGAACTCGGAGTGACCGTTCTGGACGAACAGGCGTTCCTCCGGCTGGTCGGGCGAGGCTGACCCTGGGGCGGAAGGCCTTGATTATGGGGACTCCATGAAACCTCGCATCCTGGTGATTGACGACGAGACCGCCATCCGAGATTCGCTGCGGATGATTATCGAGTACGAGGGGTACGAGTTCATCGGCGCCTCCTCGGGGCCGGAGGGCATCGCGCTGGCGGAGCGCGAGTCCCCCGACCTCGTCTTCCTCGATATCAAGATGCCGGGGATGGACGGGTTCGAAGTGCTGGAACGGATCAAGGCGACATCCGACGTGCCGATCGTGATGATCTCCGGGCACGGAACGGGAGCGACGGGCGCGGACGCGATCCGCCGCGGCGCCTTCGACTTCATCGACAAGCCGCCGGACACCGATCGGATCCTGGTGACGATCCGGAACGCGCTGGAACGCAGCCGCATCACCGACGAGGTGCACCAGCTGCGGCGCGCCGTCGAGGTGAGGCACGAGATGGTGGGCGACTCCTTCCAGATCCGCCAGGTGATGGAAGCCGTTCGCCGCGCGGCGCCGACCAATGCGACCGTCCTGATTCAGGGTGAGAGCGGCGTGGGGAAGGAGCTCGTCGCGCGGGCGATTCACCGGAACAGCCTCCGGAGCCGCGAGCGGTTCGTGCAGGTGAACTGCGCCGCGATTCCGGAGGAGTTGATCGAGTCGGAGCTGTTCGGTCACGAGAAGGGTTCGTTCACCGGCGCGACCGAGAAGCAGATTGGCAAGTTCGAACAGGCCGATCGGGGAACCGTCTTCCTCGACGAAGTCGGTGACATGAGCCTGAAGACGCAGGCAAAGGTCCTCCGGGTGCTGCAGGAGGGCGAGGTTGAGCGCGTGGGATCGTCCCGGACGATCCGCGTGGACGTGCGGGTGATCGCGGCGACCAACAAGGACCTCGAGAAGGAGATCGAAAAGGGGACCTTCCGCGAGGACCTCTTCTTCCGGCTGAGCGTCATCCCGATCTCCGTGCCGCCGCTGCGCGAGCGCGTCGAGGACATCCCGCTGCTGGTGCAGCACTTCCTCGACGTGCTGGCGCGTGACAACAACTTCAAGCGCCGGCGGATGACGCCGCGAGCCATGGAGGCATTGCAGCGGTACCGCTGGAAGGGCAATATTCGGGAGTTGCGGAACACCGTGGAGCGGAGCATCATCATGACGCCGGGAGACACGATCGACCTGGCCGACCTTCCCGATGCCCTGCGGTTTGACGCCCGTCCGGCAGCCCCCGATAATGGAGGGGACGTTCGCGCGGCGTCGGCCGGCACGCTCCGGGAGTTCAAGGAGTCCTCGGAGCGGACGTTCCTGGTGCAGCGGCTTCGCGAGAACGGGTGGAACATCTCGCGGACGGCCGAGGTGATCGGGACGCCGCGAAGCAACTTGTACAAGAAGCTCGAGTTCTACAAGATCAGCCAGGAGACAGACGGGTAGGGCGACCCTTCACGGGTGCCCGCCCGGCAGCGTCCGCCGTTCTTTGACAATTTGCCGCAGGAAGCCAGACGATCGCCGCGCCGCGGTTGTCCCGCCGCGTTCGCGCGGTGGGAGACGCCGGGGCGGGGAGGAAAGTCCGAACTCCGCAGGGCAGTGCGCCGGGTAACGCCCGGTCAGGGTGACCTGAAGGAAAGTGGCACAGAAAATATACCGCCCCGGACGTGGTCCGGTCCTGCCGCACGCCGGGAGTAGCCGCGCGGATGATCGCGCGCGGCAACTCCTTTCAGGTGCGGCGGCAGAACCGGGCCACGTTCGGAGTAAGGGTGAAAAGGTGCGGTAAGAGCGCACCGCGCCGACGGTAACGCCGGTGGCAGGCAAAACCCCGCACGGAGCAAGACCAAATAGGGAGGCGCTAACAGGACGGCCCGTCCGAAGCCTCCGGGTAGGTCGCTTGATCCCGCCAGCGATGGCGGGGCTAGAGGAATGGTCGTCACGCCATAGCGGGCCGCAAGGCGCGCGAAGGCGGACAGAACTCGGCTTACGGCTTCTCTGCGGCGCTTTCGTCGCCGTATTTCGTGTTTCGGCTCCAGAATTCCCGGCTCCCGAATCCCGGATTTCCAGGATCCTACGCCTATGTCTCTCTATCTCGTGACCGGCGGCGCCGGCTTCATCGGCTCGCACCTGTGCGAAGAACTCGCTCGTCGCGGAGAACGGGTGCGCGTCGTGGACAGCCTGATTACGGGCAAGCGCGCGAACCTCGCGCACGTTCCAGACGTGGATTTCCTCGAGGGCGATCTTGCCGAGATCGACGTGGCGCACCGCGCCGTGGCCGGCGTGGACTACGTGCTGCACCAGGCGGCCATCCCCTCCGTGCCGCGATCGGTCAGCGACCCGATCACGTCGAACCGCTCGAACATCGACGCGACGCTGAACGTGCTGGTGGCTGCTCGTGACGCGGGCGTCAAGCGCATCGTCTACGCCGGCTCGTCCTCGGCGTACGGCGACACGCCGACGCTCCCGAAGCGCGAGGAGATGCCCACGAACCCGCTCTCGCCGTACGCGCTTCAGAAGCTGGTCGGGGAGCAGTATCTGGCGATGTTCACGAAGCTGTACGGACTCGACACGGTGACGACCCGGTACTTCAACGTGTTCGGGCCGCGCCAGGATCCATCGTCCCCGTACTCGGGCGTGATTTCGCTCTTCATCAGCGCCCTCGTCGACGGGCGCCAGCCGATCATGTACGGCGATGGCGGGCAGACGCGGGATTTCACGTATGTCGCGAACGTGGTGGACGGCGTCCTCCGCGCCTGCCACGCACCCGGGATTGGCGGACAGATGATGAACGTCGCGACGGGCGGCCGCATCAGCCTCAACGAGCTGCTGACGACGATGTGCGGGATTCTCGGGGTGCAGACGCAGGCGATCTACCGGGAAGCGCGGGCGGGCGACGTGCGCGATTCGCAGGCCGACATCACTCGGGCAAAGCGGCTCATCAACTACGTCCCGTTCGTGGACCTGCACGACGGACTGGAGCGAACGCTGGCCTGGTACAGATCCGCTCAGCCCACCAGCTAGGGATCTTTCTAGCAGGCTCCCCGTGGAGCTTTCGGACTTCGTGATCGATGGCGGAAACGTGTCGGCTGCACACGGCAGCCGGTCAGACCCCTCAACTGCCCCCGAACCCGATCGTCACCTTGTCGCCGTCGACGATGACGGGCACGTCGCGGCGCCCCTTCGAGTGGACGAGCATCCGATCGAGCGACGCCCGATCCTTCTTCACGTTGACGTACTCGAACTCGATTCGCCGCCTTGCATGGTCGTCACGGGCGGCCTGTGTATAGGGTCAAGTGTCCTTGCCGAAGATGTAGATCATTCCCCAATCGTATACCAGTCGGAACTGGCGCGATCAGGCGCCGGAAGCAAAGCAGGAACGCGGGGAGTCCGGCACCTGACGACTGCAGGCTCCGGGACACCGGCTATAATTCTGCCGTCCAGCCTGATTTCGTCACGTCGCCCGGCATCCGGAGGCTGATATGAACCTGATCGATCTTCGTCCGACCCCAGCGAATTCGTCGTGGCGAGTCGCGCTGGCGGTCACGACGACCGCGCTGGTGCTGGTGCTGGCGTCGCCGATGGGCGCGCAGGCTCCACCGAAGCAGCCCGCGACTCCTTCGGCGCTCCCGGGCGAGACACCCGCCACGTTCACGCCGGTCACGGGACGCTTCGACTACGTACGCCGAGACCTGATGATCCCGATGCGAGACGGCGTAAGACTCCACACCGTCGTCCTCGTGCCCAAGGGCGCGAGGAACGCCCCGATTCTCCTGACGCGCACGCCCTACGACGCGACGCGCCTCACCAGCTACGCGGAGAGCGCGCACTTGGGGCCGATCCTGAACGGCTACGACAATGCCGTCGACGTGATCGTCGAGGGCGGCTACATCCGAGCCGTGCAGGACGTTCGAGGCAAGTACGGGTCCGAAGGCGACTACGTGATGAACCGGCCACTGCGCGGGCCGCTCAATCCGACGCCGGTCGATCACGCTACCGACACCTACGACACGATCGACTGGCTGGTGAAGAACATCCCGGAGACCAACGGCAAGGTCGGGATCCTCGGGATCTCATACGACGGCTTCCTCCCGCTGATGGCGCTCGTCAACCCGCACCCCGCGCTCAAAGTTTCGGTCCCGATGAACCCGATGGTGGACGGCTGGCGCGGGGACGACTGGTTCCACAACGGCGCGTTCCGGCAGCAGAACCTGCCGTACATCTACGAGCAGGAAGCAACGCGCGGCTCCGAGCTGAAGTGGTGGTCGGCCCACTACGACGACTACGCCCAGTACCTGGAGGCCGGGTCGGCCGGCGAACTCGGCCGCACGCACGGCCTCGAACAGGTCGGGTTCTGGCGAAAGATCCTCGAGCACCCCGCCTACGACGCGTTCTGGCGCGAGCAGGCCGTGGACACGTTGCTGGCCGCGCAGCCGCTGCAGGTGCCCGTGATGCTGGTGCACAGCCTGTGGGACCAGGAGGACATCTACGGCGCGCCCGCCGTGTACAGGGCGATCGAGCCGAAAGACACGGCGAACGACAGGGTGTTCCTCGTATTGGGGCCCTGGTACCACGGGCAGGAAATCGGTGACGGCAGTGCGATTGGCGCGATCAGGTTCGGCAGCGATACCGCCCTGGCGTTTCGCCGCGACATCCTCGCGCCGTTCCTCGCGCAGTACCTGAAGGACGGCGCGCCCAAGGCCGACGTCGCGCCCGTCATGGCGTTCGAGACGGGCACGAACACGTGGCGCCGGCTGAACGCGTGGCCGTCGGGCTGCGTCACGGGGTGCACGGTCACGCCGACGCCGCTCTACCTCGGCGCCGGGCTGACGCTGGGATTCACGGCCCCGAAGGCCGGCGAGGCGACATTCGACGAGTACGTCTCGGATCCGGCCAAGCCGGTCCCCTATCTCCCGAGGCCCAATCGGCCGTCGAGCGGCCCGGGGTGGTCGGAATGGCTGACGACCGATCAGCGCGAGGCGTCGGGGCGGCCGGACGTGGTCGCGTTCGTGTCGGATGTGCTCACGACGCCGGTGAAGATCAGCGGGCAGCCGGTGGCGAACCTCGTGGCGTCCACGAGCGGCAGCGACTCGGACTGGGTCGTGAAGCTCATTGACGTCTATCCTGACGAAGTGGCGCCGCGGCCCGCGATGGGCGGCTACCAGCTGATGGTGTCGGCGGACATCTTTCGCGGCCGGTATCGCGAAGGCCTCGACACGCCGAAGCCGGTCGCGCCCGACACCCCCTTGCTCTACACGTTCGACCTGCCGACGGTCAACCACGTGTTCCTGCCCGGCCACCGGATCATGGTGCAGATCCAGTCGAGCTGGTTCCCTCTCTACGACCGGAACCCTCAGACGTTTGTGCCGAATATCTTCTGGGCGAAGCCCTCGGATTTCCGCAAGGCCGTGCAGCGCGTCTACCACGCGCCCGGCCGGGCCAGCTTCGTGCAACTGCCGCTGGTCCGGTAGACGGCGCAGGCAGACCCCCTTGCTTCCGGCTCGGCGCAGCCCATAGACGGGATTCACGCTGGGGGGCGAGCGGCGCTGGCAGCTTCATGCGGGCGATCGTACACGTCTTCGTGACTGCGAGTCTGGTGCCACCGACCGGTTCACCACGCATCCTCTCGCGAGAACGTGACCAAACCCAAGGAGCGGCCGAGCAATACGACGCCGACAAAGACGCCACACGCTTCGATTGCGATGCGCACCAGAATGACGAGGATCGGCTGTCGCAACGAAAGTGCCGGGCCGTCGACCATGATCTCAGCCGCCGTTGACAGGAAACCCATACTCACGGCCAAC
>DASVIS010000078.1:0-28183 GCA_036381995.1 Vicinamibacterales bacterium
ACCGGGCGGCGGGCGCTCACCAGCTCGTCGTCGCCGGGCATCAGCCTGATGCAGGAAGGGATTTCCTACCTGGCCGGGGCCGAGCTGCCCGCCGTCGTGGTCAGCATCATGCGCGGCGGGCCGGGGCTCGGCAACATCAACCCCGAGCAGGCCGACTACTTCCAGGCGACCAAGGGCGGCGGCCACGGCAGCTACCGGATGATCGTCCTCGCGCCGGCGTCGGTGCAGGAGATGGCCGACCTGACCGTGCTCGCCTTCGACCTCGCCGACAAGTACCGGAACCCGGTCATGGTGGCTGCCGACGGCAACCTCGGCCAGATGATGGAGCCCGTGGAGCTGAAGGACAGCTACCCGAACACCCACGATCATTCCGAGTGGGCGCTCACCGGGGCGAAGGGTCGGAAGGGCCACACGATCACGTCCATCTATCTCGACGCCGACGAGATGGAGGAGTACATCCACAAGCTCTATCGAAAGTACGCCGAGGTCGAGCGTGTCGAGACGCGCTACGAGGAGCACCAGACGGACGATGCAGAAGTGGTGATCGTCGCGTATGGAATCGTGTCGCGGGTCGTGCGGTCGGCCGTCGAGCAACTGCGGCAGGACGGCATCAAGGCCGGGATGGTTCGTCCGATCACGCTCTGGCCGTACCCGAAGGCCGTGCTCCGCCGGCTCGCCAACCAGGCGAAGTTCTTCCTGGCGTGCGAGATGTCGATGGGGCAGATGGTCGAGGATGTGCAGCTGTCGGTCGAAGGGCACCGGCCCGTGTACTTCTACGGACGGTCGGGCGGCAACGTCCCGACGCCGGGGGAAGTGGTCGCGGCGGTCAAGCAGCGGATGTGAGGGAACCGATGCAGAAGATATTCGAGCGGCCGAAGTCGCTGAACGACCGGCCATTCCACTACTGTCCCGGCTGCGGCCATGGCATCGTCCACCGCATGGTTGCGGAGGCGATCGACGAACTCGGCCTGCACGACCGGACGGTCCTCATCTCGCCGGTCGGATGTTCGGTGTTCGCCTACTGGTATTTCGAGACCGACAACGTGCAGGCGGCGCACGGGCGCGCGCCAGCCGTCGGCACGGGGCTGAAGCGCGCGAATCCCGATTCGATCGTGATCTCTTACCAGGGCGACGGCGACCTCGCTTCGTCGGGCACGGCGGAGATCATCCACGCGGCGGCGCGCGGCGAGAACTTCACCGTCGTGTTCATCAACAACGCGATCTACGGGATGACGGGCGGCCAGATGGCGCCGACCACGCTGGTCGGGCAGGCGACCTCGACGTCGCCGTACGGGCGCGACCCGAAGTTCGCCGGCCACCCAATTCACGTCAGCGAAATGCTGGCGACGCTGAAGGCGCCCCGCTACATCGAGCGGACGTCGCTCAACAACGTGGTGAACCTGACGCGGACCAAACGCGCGATCAAGAAGGCGCTGGATCTGCAGAACAAGGGCGAGGGCTTCACGTTCGTCGAAGTGCTCTCTCCGTGCCCCACCAACTGGGGCCTCGATCCGAACGAGTCGATTGACTGGATGGAATCGCACCTCATGCCCGAGTACCCGCTGGGCGTGTTCCGCGACGCGACGCGCGTGGAGGTGAACTCATGACCTACGAGATTATCCTCGCGGGATTCGGCGGGCAGGGGATTCTCTTTCTCGGGAAGATGATCGCGCTGGCGGGCATGATCGACGGCAAGGAAGTGTCGTGGATCCCGTCATACGGTCCCGAGATGCGGGGCGGCACGGCCAACTGCTCGGTCGTCGTGTCCGATCGCCGGATCGGCACGCCGGTCGTCAGCCACCCGAATGTGCTGGTGGCGATGAACCGGCCGTCGCTCGAGAAGTTCGAGTCGAAGATGCAGGCGGGCGGTCACCTGCTGATCAACAAGACGCTCATCGAGATCCCGCATACCCGGCAGGACATCGACGTGACGTACCTGGAGATCACGGGCCTGGCCGGCGACCTCGGGAATCCCCGGCTGGCCAATGTCGTCGCGCTCGGCGGCCTGATCGGCCGCCTTGGTCTCGTCAGCCGGGACGCGGTGATCCAGGCGCTGGAGAAAGAGCTGTCTGGCAAGAAGGCGGCACTGCTGGATCTGAACGTGAAGGCGCTCGACGCCGGGCAGCAGGCCGCGCTGCTGCCGGCGTAGCGTCGCCGGCCGGGAGGCCGGCGCCACAGGGACCGGGACCTGCGGGGTCGGTTCCTTGTGGTGCAAGCCTTCTGGCTCGAGGCTCTGTCAGAGCCTACTGGCTTGCGGTTCTGCCGCCAGTCGACGGTTAGTACCGGTAGTGCTCGGCCTTGTAGGGCCCATCCACCGACACGTTGATATACGCGGCCTGCGACGGCGTGAGCTGCGTCAGCTTCGCCCCGAGATGGTCGAGGTGCAGTCGCGCCACTTCCTCATCCAGCTTCTTGTCCAGCGTGTAGACGTCGATCTCGTGCTTCCCGGTCCACAGCCGAATCTGTGCGAGCGTCTGGTTGGTGAAGCTGTTGGACATCACGAAGCTCGGGTGGCCAGTCGCGCACCCGAGGTTCACCAGCCGACCCTCGGCCAGCAGGATGATCGAGTGACCGTCCGGGAACGTGAAGATGTCCACCTGTGGTTTCACGGTCGTCCGCCTGATCCCCGGATAGGTCATCAGCTTCTCGACCTGGATCTCGTTGTCGAAGTGCCCGATGTTGCACACGACGGCGTTGTTCTTCATCTTCGCCATGTGGTCGACCGTGATGACATCGCAGCACCCGGTCGTCGTCACGAACAGATCCGCGTACCGGAGCGCGTCTTCGACGGTCGTCACGGTGTAACCGGCCATGCAGGCCTGCAGGGCGCAGATCGGGTCGATCTCCGTCACGTGCACGCGCATCTTCGTCGATGCCAATGACTGCGCCGAGCCCTTGCCCACGTCGCCGTAGCCGCAGACCACGGCGATCTTGCCGGCCAGCATCAGGTCGGTCGCGCGGCGGATCCCGTCGACGAGCGATTCGCGGCAGCCGTAGACGTTGTCGAACTTCGACTTGGTGACCGAGTCGTTGACGTTGATGGCCGGGAACAGCAGCTTGCCCTGCTCGTGCAGCTGATAGAGCCGGTGGACGCCGGTGGTGGTTTCTTCCGACACGCCCTTGAGGTCCTTCACCACCGCGTGGAAGAAGCTCGGCCGCGCGGCCAGCGTGCGCTTCAGCAGCGCGTTGACGATTTGGAACTCCTTGTTGTCGGTCGGCTCGTCCAGGATCGCGGCGTGCTCTTCGGCGGCATACCCGCGATGGATGAGCAGCGTCGCGTCACCGCCGTCGTCGACGATCAATTGCGGTCCCCGGCCGTCGGGCCAGGTGAGCGCGCGCAGCGTGAAGTTCCAGTACTCCTCGAGGCTCTCGCCCTTGAACGCGAAGACCGGGACCCCGGCGGCGGCGATCGCCGCCGCGGCATGGTCCTGGGTCGAGAAGATGTTGCACGACGCCCAGCGCACGTCGGCGCCCAGTTCCTTCAGCGTTTCGATCAGGACCGCGGTTTGAATGGTCATATGCAGCGAGCCCATGACACGCGCGCCCTCCAACGGCTTCTTCGGGCCGTACTTGCGGCGCGTGGCCATCAGACCCGGCATCTCGTGCTCGGCCAGCGCGATCTCCGTCCGGCCGAATTCGGCGAGCCCGACGTCCTTCACCGCGTAGTCCTGTATCGTTGCAGCAGCTTTCACGATTGTCTCCTTGGTTCGTAAACGGTCAACGCTTCACTCACGCCAGCCACAGTCACCTGGCCGCGGTCCAGCCACGTGGCCCCCCCCGACAGTTCATCCACGACGGCCCGGGTGACACCAATCCCGCCCGCGCAATGGGCCGCGACGAACGGCATCGCCAGGAAGGCGGTGTTCACCGTCTGGCCCATGATGTCGGTCCGCGCGTAGTCCGGGTGCCCGGCCGACCCCAGAAAGATCTCGCCGGCGTGCAGCACGACCACCAGGTCGGGCATCTCGAAGAGCTGCTTGGCCTGCCAGGCGGCATTCAACGCACGGTCGGCCTTGCCAGGGCCGGCAAAGAACCCCAGGAACCCGTCACCCACGCATTTCACCGGCACGCCGTCGAACCGCAGGACCGCCTCGGTCACGGCGTAGTGGATGGTGTTGGACCAGGCGGCCAGGTCGGCCGGCGCCATCCTGGCCGCCCGCTCGGCAAACCCGTTCAGGCTGGTACACAGCACCACCGCCGGAAACGTCCCCGGCGCTTCCTGACGTCCAGTCAGGATCCACTCCACGCTGACACCGAGCAGGCGGGCCAGGTCCAGCAGGACGGCGATATCCGGGGCGTTTTCGCCCCGCTCCCACTTCGACACCGCCTGGGAGGTCAGGCGCAACGCGCTGGCGATATCGGCCTGGCGCAGTTGCCTGCGCTCGCGCTGCTGCTTGATCCGTTGGCCGAGCTTGCCCAGATCCATGGAGATATAGCGTAACGGCTCGAGGCTCAGGACCCGAACATCAAAGGTACCGTGATTGGGGCGGCCAGCACAATGGCGCAGTGGTTGTGGCGGATGGCGGGATGGTTGGCTGAACTTGCCATCACGGCGATGGGCGGCCATGGAGGGAAGTGAGTACTGCCGAGGCACTCGGCGGATCCGACATGACGGGCCGATGCCTGAACTCGTTGAAAACACGGCAGGTTGTTCCCCGGATCCGGTGACCGAATCTCGTGGCACCGCTGTTGCTCGGGCAAGATCCCGTGAGGTCGGGGGGAGGCGGCAATGCACGAGCGGCTACGGGAAGGATTCACTCTCATCGAGTTGCTGATCGTCGTGGCGATCATCGGTGTCATTGCGGCAATCGCGGTGCCGGGGCTGATGCGCGCGCGGATGTCCGGGAACGAGGCGTCGGCCATCGGGTCCCTCCGCGCTATCAACAGCGCCGAGGCCAGCTATGCGTCGAGTTGCGGGCAGGGGAGCTACGCGGGCACGCTGGCCGATCTCGGCAAGTCCCCGCAGGCTGGAACCGAGGCGTTCATCAGCGCGGACCTTACCTCCGACCCGTCGGCGAAGAGCGGCTACGCGATCGCCCTGACCGCCGGCGAGGCGGCGCCAAGCGGCGTGTCCGGGTGCAACAGCCCCTCGTCGCTGTCACAGACCTACTTCGTCGGGGCGAATCCGCAGGTGGCCAACTCCACCGGATCTCGATGCTTCGGGACGAACCAGGGCGGGACGATCTACCAGTCCAGAACAGACCCGCCCGCCGCGGTGGCCGTCACGCAGGTGGGATCGCCCGCCGCGGCTGCGCCGATTCAGTAATCCGGGTGGCGGCGGCCTGTCAGGGGGCAAGACGCCCAACAGCGACCGTGGCCGGGCGCAGCACATTGTCGCCAACGGCGTAGCCGGCCCGTATGACGTTGACCACGTGGTCGGCCAGGGCAGGATCGGTCACCGGCACCATGGCGACGGCCTCGTGCAGACGAGGATCGAACGGGGCTCCCTCGGCGGCGAGACGCGTCACCTGGTACGTCGCCAGCTTGGAGAGGAACAGATCGAGGACAAGCTGCACGCCCTTCAATAGACCCGGGTCCGCCCGCGTCGTGGCTGACGCGGCGGCGATGGCGCGGTCGAGGTTGTCGGCCACGTCGAAGAAATCGGTCAGGACCGCGCGGCGGGCCAGGTCGATTTCCTTGTCGACGTCGCGGCGGAGCCGTGCGCGCACTTGCTCGAACTCCGCAGCGCTGTCGCGGTAGCGCTGGGCGTGCGCCTGGATCGCCTTGTCCTTTTCTGCGAGCTGCTGTTCGAGCTCCTCGATGTAGCTGGGCTTCCGGGGACGGCCGGCGTCGGCATCGGTGTTGGTCTCACCCTTGAACCACCAGCGGCGATCGACAACCTTGACCGGGCCGTCCGCGTTCGTATCGTGCGTATCCATGGTTTCGGCAGGCTTCAGTGGTCGCCGGGTCTCTACGCCACCGGTGCGGCGGCGTCGAATGTGAATTGCAGGTGATCGTCCTCGAGGCCGATGAGCACCGTGCCGCCCTGCTCGAGCTGGCCGAACAGGATCTCGTCGGTCAGCCGGTCCCGGACCTCCGTCTGGACGATTCGGGCGAGCGGCCGAGCGCCGTAGACCGGGTCGTAGCCCCGGAGGGCGAGCCACACGCGCGCTGGCGCTTCGAGGGTGATGGCGATCTTCCGCTCGGCCAACTGGGCTTCGAGCTGCAGCACGAACTTCTCGACGATGGTCTCCATGACCGATGGATTGAGCGGCGAGAAGTTGACGGTCGCGTCCAGTCGATTGCGGAATTCCGGGCTGAACATCCGGTCGATCGCCGACTTCGCGCGGCTCCTCGCCGTCTGCCCGCGCAGGTCGAGAGCTTCGCCGAACTCGCTAGCCAGGCCGCTCGGGCTGAATCCGATCGCGCCCGCGCTCATCTCGCGCGACCCGGCGTTCGACGTCATGATCAGGACCACCTGCCTGAAGTCGGCGCGCCGGCCGTTGTTGTCCGTCAGCGTGGCGTGGTCCATCACCTGGAGGAGGATGTTGAAGATGTCCGGGTGCGCCTTCTCGATCTCGTCGAGCAGCACCACGCTGTAGGGATGGGTTCTGACGGCATCCACCAGCAGGCCGCCCTGTTCGACGCCCACATAGCCGGGCGGGGCGCCGATGAGCCTCGACACGGCGTGCTTTTCCATGTACTCGCTCATGTCGTAGCGCAGGAACTCGTTGCCCAGGTGAATGGCGAGCTGCTTGGCCAGCTCGGTCTTTCCGACGCCGGTTGGTCCCGTGAAGAGGAAGCACCCGGCGGGCCGGTCTGGCTGGGACAGGCCGGCCCGCGATCGCTTGATGGCACCCGTGACGATGTGGACCGCCTCGTCCTGGCCGAACACCACGCGGCGCAGCGACTCCTCGAGCGTCCGCAGACGGTCCTTCTCCGAAGCGGACGCCTGCTTGTCGGGAATCCGCGCCATGCGGCCGACGATTCGCTCCACTTCAGCCGGAGTGACGACCTTGCGCGTCGCGGGGACGGGCTTGTCGGCGGTCTGGGCGGCGGGGGAGATCGGTCGCCACTCGACGGCGTGCGGCAGAGCGCCGCCCGCGCCTGCAGACGCCGGCGCCCCGGCGTCTGACGGCTCAGGCTGCGTGCGCGAGCCTGCCGGCGCCGTGGTCGGCTGCAGGCGGAGCATCGCGCCCGCCTCGTCCAGGATATCGATCGCGCTGTCGGGCAGCCGGTAGTCGCGGAGGAACCGCTTGGCGAGCCGGGCGGCGACCTCCAGTGCGGCATCCGAGTACTCCACCTGGTGGTGCTCCTCGTACCGTGCCCGGAGCCCCTGGAGGATCTTGATGGTCTCGTCCACCGACGGCTCTTCCACCACGACCTTCTGCAGCCGCCTGGCCAGTGCGCGGTCCTTCTCGATGTGCTTGAACTCCTCGAATGTCGTCGAACCGACGATCCGGAGTTCGCCCGCGGTCAGCACCGGCTTGATCAGCGTCGCCAGGTCCATCGTTCCGCCCGTGGTGGCGCCTGCGCCGATCGTGGCGTGGATTTCGTCGATGAAGAGGATGGGGAGCGGGCGGCTCTTGAGCGCCGCCAGGACCGCCTTGAAGCGCTCCTCGAAGTCGCCGCGGAATCTCGTCCCGGCCAGCAGTGCGGCGGTGTCGAGGCTGTAGATTTCGGCTCCCTGGAGAATTGTCGGGACGTTCTCGTCGAGCAGTCGGATAGCCAGCCCCTCGGCGAGAGCCGTCTTGCCGACTCCGGCGTCGCCGACGAAGACGGGGTTGTTCTTGCGCCGGCGGCACAGGATCTCGAGCGTGCGCTGCAGCTCCACCGTCCGGCCGATGAGCGGGTCGAGGGCGCCGGCCCTGGCGCGCTCGGTCAGGTTCACCGAGTACGTGCTGAGCGGGTCGCGCTGCGATTGCTGGCCATCGCCGGCGCCCGGCGGTGACGGGCGCCGCCGTATCTCCTCGCCCTGCTGGGGCGGCGCCGGAACCTTCGAGATGCCGTGCGAGATGTAGTTCAGCACGTCGAGCCTGGTGACGCTCTGCGCCTCCAGCAGCTGACACGCGTACGAGTTGGTCTGCTGCAGGATCGCGGCGACGATGTCGCCCGCGTTGACCTCGGGCTTCCCGGCGCTCTGGACGTGCAGCACGGCCGTCTGGAGGACGCGGCGGAAGGCCCGTGTCTGCTCTGGCTCCTTCTCCATCCCGCGCGGGTACTGCTCGACCGAACTGGAGAGGAACGTGTCCAGTTCCCGCCGGAGACGGGGCAGATCAGTGCCGCAGGCGGCCAGGATGCGCTCGCCCTCCAGGTCGTGCGTGAGCACGTAGAGCAGGTGTTCGAGCGTCAATGTGGTGTGCCGGCGGGAGACCGCCTCCCGGTAGGCGATGTGCAACAACATCTCGACCGCAGCGCTGAACATGGCACCCCTCGCTATCTCGACCCCCGCGGGCTATTCGTCCTCGATGCTCGCCCTCAGTGGGAATCCGCTTTCGCGGGCCAGGCCGTGCACGAGGCCGACCTTTGTCTCGGCGATCTCGTACGGGTAGACCCCGGCCGCGCCACGGCCGTGGCGGTGGACCTGCAACATCACCCCGTACGCTTCCGCCGGGTGCATCAGGAAAACCGACTCGAGCACCGACACGACGAACTCCATGGTCGTGTAATCGTCGTTGTGGAGCACGACCCGGAACAGGGGAGGGAGCTCGACCTCCTGCTCGGGCTGGTCGACGACTTCGGTGCTCCGCTTGCGGCGTTCGTCCGGCATTCCGCTATTCGAGGCAGACCGGCGCGCGGTCCGCCATCCTCCGTGAGTGGCCACGAGACCCGTCCTTCCAGTATATGCTCTCGGGCAACCGGGCACGCCGGGGCGGACCGCGACGGACGTACGCTATACTGACTGAGTGGTCATTCAAATGACCACTCAAAGTGGCAGCACCACCGCGAAAGGAGCGCCTCCACGCTCATGCCCCGAACCAAGAAGGACGTCGTGACCGAGTTCCGCACAGCCGGAATCCTCGAGGCCGCGTACCGGGTGTTCGCCGAGCAGGGGTTCGAGCAGGCCACGATGGCCGAGATCGCGAGAGTGGCCGACGTGGCCAAGGGGACACTCTACCTCTACTACCCGTCGAAGCAGCACATGTACTCGGCGGCCCTCCGACAATCCGCCGCGGAGCTCGCCGCGCGCACGAGAGCGTCGATGGAGAGCGCGGCCAGCGTCGGCGACAAGGTGCACGCGTTCATCGGGGCCACGCTGCGGTACTTCGAGGAGCACCCGGACTTCTTCCGGATCTACGATTCGGAGTTCGGGCGCGCCAGGTGTCGCCACGCCCAGCACCCGAGGCAGGTCGACGAACTGCACATCGAGCAGGTGAAGACCCTCGACCAGATCCTGCAGCAGGCGGTCCGGCGCAGGGCCATCCGGCCCATCCGCACGGAGGAGGCTGCTGTCGCGATCTTCGACATCACGCGCAGCATCGTGAAACAGCGCCTGCTTGGGGCGAGCCGGGCGTCGCTCGACGAGGATATCGCGTTTGCCTTCGACCTGACGTGGAAAGGAATCGGACACCGATGAAAACGAGGCTGAGATCCGGCGTGCCGCGGGTTGGCGTGCTGACGGCGGCCGTGCTGGCCATCCTGGCCGGCACCGGCCGCGCGCAGGGGCCGGGAGGAGAGCCGCAACTGCCGCGTGAGGGCGGCATGCCGTTGCCTGGCGCGTCGAGCGCCCTGATGGGCGGTCCGAACATGTTGATGGGCGGCGTGCCGGCCGGGCAGGCCACAGAAGGGCTGCTCCCCGTGTCGATCACGGACGCGATTGCCAGGGGGCTGAAGCAGAACCTGGGGGTCGTGCTCGGCGAGCAGTCCGTCCGGTCGGCGGCGGGTTCACGCTGGCAGTCGCTGAGCGGGCTGCTGCCGAATGCGGGCCTGCGGCTGAGCCAGACGCGCGAGGAGATCAACCTCGAGGAGTTCGGCTTCCCGGTCACGCCCGGACAGTCGCCAATCCTCGGGCCGTTCAACGTCTCGGCCGTGCATGTGGTCGCCAGCGCACCCATCTTCGACTACGCGGCGATTCAGCGGGCGCGGGCTGGCGGTCAGGCGGCGACCGCCGCCGCCCACTCGTTCCGCGACGTCCGTGACCTCGTGGTCTTCGTGACGGCGAACCTCTACCTCCAGGCCGTGACCGGTGCGAGCCGCATCGACGCGGCCCGCGCGCAGTTGAAGACCGCGCAGGCGCTCTACGATCGTGCGTTCAACCAGAAGCAGGCTGGCGTCGTGGCGGGCATCGAGGTCCTGCGCGCGCAGGTGCAGTTGCAGTCGCAGCAACAGCGCGTCATCTTCTTCGAGAACGAGTTCGCGAAGCAGAAGCTCGCACTCGAGCGGGCCGTCGGGATTCCGCTGGGACAGCGGATCGAGCTGACCGACCGCGTCCCCTACTCCGCCCTGGATTCGATGACGCTCGAGGAGAGTTTGACGCAGGCGTACGGGTCCCGCGAGGACCTGCAGGGCGCGCTCGCCCTGGCGCGGGCGGCGCAGGCCGGACGGCAGGCGGCCATTGGCGAGGGTCTTCCGTCGGTGAGCGTGACGGCCGATCTGGGACGAAGTTCGAGCGCCTTGGACACGCTGCACGGCACCTACTCGGTCGCCGCCTCCGTCCACGTGCCGATCTTCCAGGGGGGCCGCGTCCGCGGGCGCGTTCTGCAGGCCGACGCGCAGGTGAAGCAGGAGCAGGCCCAGGTCGAAGACCTCCGGGCGCGCATCGAGTACGAGGTCCGATCCGCGCTCCTCGACGTCCAGGCGGCGGATCAGCGCGTCCGCGTCGCGAAGAGCGCCGCCGACCTGGCTGGCGAACAGCTCACCCAGGCGCAGGACCGATTCACCGCCGGAGTGACGAGCAACATCGAAGTCGTGCAGGCGCAGGAAACGGTGGCGACGGCCACCGAGAACTACCTGTCTGCACTCTATGCCCACAACCTCGCGAAGATCTCGCTCGCCCGCGCCATCGGCCTCTCGGAAGAGCGCGCGAGACAGTTCCTGGCAGGCACCAGGTGATCGCGGATCGCGTTGACTTGGAACGGGAGAGCGTCACGATGAGCGGACCTTCGCAAACCGGCGCGCCGGTAGATCAGCCAGCCACGAACGGCATTCGAGGCTACCTCGGGGAGCGTCTGAGCGGCCGGCGCCTCGTCATGATCGGCGGCCTTCTCGTCGTGGTTGGAGTGGCCGGCGCCTGGTGGCACTTCAGCGGGCGCGAATCGACCGACGACGCCCAGGTGGATGGCCACATCGTCCCGATCGCCGCCCGCGTCGGCGGGACGGTGCTGGCGGTCGAGGTCAACGACAACCAGGTGGTCGAGGCCGGGACCGTGCTCGTGGAAGTGGATCCCCGGGACTACCGCGTCGCCTTGCAGCGTGCCGAAGCCGATTGTGCCGACGCGCAGGCCGCGCTGGCCGCCGCGCAGGCGGGCATCCCGATCACCTCGACGACGACGGCCAGTCAGGTCAGCTCGGCGGGCGCGAATGTCGAGCGGGCCGAGTCCGGCACCGAGGCGGCGACGCGGGACGTGGAGGCGGCGCGCGCCCGGCTCGCATCGATGCAGGCGCGCCTGAAGGAGGCCAACGCGAACGCCACGCGCACGTCACGGGACCTCGAGCGCATGAAGCAGTTGATTGCCAAGGACGAAGTGTCGCAGCAACAGTACGACGCGGCCGTCGCGGCGTCGGACGCCGCCCGGGCGACGGTGGAATCGGCGCAGGCCGCGGTGCTCGAGGCCACGCAGGCGGTGTCGGTCGCCGAGAGCCGGCGTGCGCAGTCGACCAACGTGCTGACGCAGGCGCAGGCCGAGCTCCGCACGGCCCACACCGCGCCCGAACAGGTCATCGTCACGAAAGCCCGGGCGCAATCTGCCGCCGCGCGGGTGCAGCAGGCGCAGGCCGCGCTCGAGCAGGCCAACCTCAACATGGCCTACACCACCATCAAGGCGCCCACGGCCGGCCGCGTCAGCAAGAAGAGCGTGGAGCCGGGGCAGGTCATCCAGCCGGGGCAGCCGCTCCTGGCGATCGTCCCGGTCGAGGACCTCTGGATCACCGCGAATTTCAAGGAAACCCAGTTGAAGAATATGCGTCCGGGCCAGCGGGTGTCGGTGTCCGTGGACGCGTACGGCCGCAGCTATGACGGCAGAGTCGAGAGCATCGCCGCCGCGACCGGCGCCCGTTTCAGCCTGCTGCCGCCCGAAAACGCCAGCGGGAACTACGTGAAGGTCGTGCAGCGCATCCCGGTGAAGATCGTGCTCGACAAGGGGCAGGACCCCCAGCACCTGCTGCGTCCCGGGATGTCGGTGGTGCCGACGGTCTACGCGAGGTAGCGGCGTGCCAGACTCGCGACGGACGCCCAGCCCGTGGGTCATCTCAATCTCGGTGATGTTCGGCACCTTCATGGTCGTGCTCGACACCACGATCGTGAACGTGTCGCTTCCGCACATTGCGGGCAATCTGTCGGCGAGCATCGAGGAATCCACCTGGGTGCTCACGTCGTATCTTGCCGCCAACGCGATCATCCTGCCCATCACCGGGTGGCTGGCGAACTACTTCGGGCGGCGCCGGCTGCTCCTCCTGTCCGTGGTCGGCTTCACCCTCGCGTCGCTCCTGTGCGGCCTCTCGACCACCCTCCCGATCCTCGTCTTCTGGCGGGTCGTCCAGGGCATGACGGGCGGCGTGATGCAACCGCTCTCGCAGGCGATCATGCTCGAGGCGTTCGAGCCGAGGGACCGCGGGAAGGCGATGGCGTTCTTCGGCGTCGGCGTCGTCGTCGCGCCGATCATGGGCCCGGTGATCGGGGGCTGGCTGACGGACAACTACACGTGGCGGTGGGTGTTCTACGTCAATCTGCCGTTCGGCATCGCCGCCTACACGATGCTGCGCGCCTATGTGTTCGACCCGCCCTACATCACGCGCGGCACAGCCAGGATCGACTACTGGGGGATTGGCCTGCTGGCCACTGGGATTGCCGCCCTGCAGATCGGCCTCGACCAGGGGCAGCAGAAGGACTGGTTCTCGTCGGATTTCATCACCCTGCTGCTGGTGGTCGCGGTGATCACCCTCGTCGCGTTCGTGGTTCACGCCCTGCGGGCGAGGGCGCCTGTCGTGGACCTGCGGCTGTTCCGGGACGCCACCTTCGCCACCGGCGTCGCGTTGATCACGGCGCAGAGCGTCGGGCTGTACGGCAGCCTCGTGCTGATGCCGGTACTGCTCCAGACGCTGCTCGGGTATCCGGCGCTGCAGGCCGGCTACGCCATGGCGCCCCGCGGCCTCGGGACGCTGCTCGTCACCCCCGTGGTTGGCGTACTGGTGAGCCGGGTGGATCCGCGGCGTCTGCTCGCGGTCGGGTTGCTGACCAGCGCGTTCTCGCTCTACTGGATGGCGGGGCTGAACCTCCAGGCCGGATACTGGGACGTCTTCTGGCCACAACTCCTCCAGGGCGCCGGTATGGGTCTGCTGTTCGTCCCGCTGACCACGGTCGCGATGGACCGGATCAGCCTGAAGGACATGGGGCACGCGACGAGCCTGTTCAACCTGCTGCGCAACCTCGGAGGATCGGCTGGGATTGCGATCATTCAGACGCTGCTGGCGCGGGACCGTCAGGAGCACTTCAACGTGCTCGGGGCGCACGTCAACGTCTACGCGCCGTCGACCCAGCTGATGCTCCAGAACCTCCGCTCGGCATTCGTGGCACGCGGTTCCGACCCCGCGACAGCGGCCACCCGGGCCTACGCCGCACTGTTCGGAATGGTCCAGAAGGAGGCGGCGATGATCGCGTTCATCGACGCCTTCAAGTTCCTGGCCTTCGTGTTCATCGCGATGCTGCCGTTCCTGTTGCTGATGAAGAAGCCGCGGCACCACGAGGTCGCTGCGGCGATGGTGGGGGAGTAGCCGATGATCACCACGCTCGACCTCAATACTCTCGGGCGGCCCGGCGTCATCGCGGCCGGCCTGCTGCAGGGGCCGCGGGGGCTTGCTGTGGTCGATCCGGGCCCGGCATCGAGCCTGGACGGGCTGCGCGCGGCGCTGGTCGCGCACGGTCGCACGCTCGAAGAGGTCGAGACGGTTCTCGTGACCCATGTCCACCTGGACCATTCCGGCGGCGTCGGTGCGTTGGTCCGATTGAACCCGCGGCTCCAGGTGTACGTGCACCAGCGCGGGGCACGCCACGTCGTCGATCCGTCAAGGCTGGTGTCGAGTGCGAGTCTGCTGTATGGCGACGACATGGAACGGCTCTGGGGTGAGATTGTCGCGGTGCCGGCGGAGAACGTGCATCCTCTCGAGGGTGGGGAAGTGCTTCGGATTGCCGGCGCCGAGGTTCGCGTGGCATACACGCCCGGCCACGCCTCGCACCACGTCAGCTACCTGGATACCAGCAGCGGTACCGCGTTCGTCGGCGACACGGGCGGCATCCGCCTCGGGGCACCCCTGCTGGTCATCCCGCCGACGCCTCCGCCGGACATCGATCTGGAGGCGTGGGACGCCAGCCTCGACCGGATCCGGGCCTGGAAGCCGCAGCGGGTCTTCCTCACGCACTTCGGGGAATTCGAGCAACCGCTCGAACACCTGGCGGACCTCCAGGAGCGGCTGCACGAGACGGCGGGCTACGTTCGATCGCTCCTGGCGGATCAGCAGTTGGACGAGGGGCAGCGGATGGGGAGATTCGTCGACCGCCTGACGGCGATGTTCCGCGAGCGTCTGCCGGACGAGGACTGGGTGCAGCGTTACCAGTTGGCCGTGCCCATGGACCACTGCTGGCAGGGGCTGGCCAGGTACTGGCGGAAGCGGCTGTCACGGGCTGACAACGGTCCGGCGTGAACGGTGAACGTCAACCGGAGAACGGAGAACGGAAGACGGAGAATGCGATCGCTGATCGCCGGTGTGGGGCGGGCCTTCAGGCCCGCCAATCACCCGTTCCGTACACGATTTCCGCCGCGCGCGCTCGGGCGGCATCGGGGATGACGTAGGTGCAGCGCCGCTCGGTGAGTTCGTGGCCGTAGACCGCGATTGCCTGCTGGCCGAGACGCGTCACCCATAGTGGGTGGTGCTCCCGGAGCGCACCGGCCTCGCCTATCACCGACAGCCAGCAGCACCGCCCCTCCGATCGGACCGGCAGCACCGCCGTTTCCGCCAACCCATCACGCAGCTCCATCAGCTTGTCGTCGGTGGCGCCGGCCAGCAGTCCGGCGCCGCGTCCGTCGTCGATGCTCATGACCAGCCGCACTCGTTCCCACGCCTCCCGCGTCGCGGTGTCGATCGCCCCGGCGGGCAGGACGACCGTTTCCATCGGCGGGAGGAGCGCCAGGCCTACCAGCGGCGCGTCATCCTCGACCTCGTCGATCAGCGTGCCCGGTGCCTCTGAGAACGTCGAGCGGACCACGATCGGCGTGCGGCCTTTCCACCCGGCGAGCAGCGCCCTGGGATGGACGACCTTTGCGCCGAACCGCGCCAACTCGTACATCGCGGCGTAACTGACGCGCGCCAGCACCCGGGCTCCGGGAATGATCCGCGGATCGACGACGGCGACGCCGTCGACATCGGTGAAGATCTCCACACGGCACGCGCCGAGCGCCACGCCCAACGCCACACCGGAAGTGTCGCTGCCGCCGCGGCCGAGCGTCGTGAAGTCCAGCGTCGCCCGGGCGACGCCCTGTCCGCCCGTCACGACGGGGACCAGGCCGGCCGCCATCAGCGAGTGCAGGCGCGACGTATCGATCTCCTCGATGCTGGCCTCGATATGCAATCCGTCGGTGTAGATGCGCGCCTGCGCGGCGGTCATGCCGAGGGCCGGCATCCCCGCCCGCCTGAGGGCTTGCGACACGACCGCCGCCGAGATCGTCTCGCCGCAGGTGAACATCAAGTCGTAGTCGGCGGGTGCCACCTGGCCGCCGTCCGACCTCAGCAGGTCGAGCAGTGTGTCGGTCGCGTAGGGATCTCCGCGCCGCCCCATCGCCGAGACCACGATGGCGACCTGGTACCCGTCGGCCTGGGCGCGCCGCACGTGTTCCACCACGTGGCGGCGCCGCTCGGGTGTGGAGACCGACGTGCCACCGAACTTCTGCACCAAAACCGGGATCCTGCTCATGGCACGCGCACCAGCCGGTCGGCGACCAACTGCTCGGCAATCTGCACGGCGTTGAGCGCGGCGCCCTTTCGGACGTTGTCCGAGACAATCCACAGGTTCAGACCATGGTCCAGCGAGTTGTCCTCACGAATGCGGCCTACGAATACGGCATCGGTGTGCGCCGTGGGAGCAGGCATCGGGTACGCACCGCCGGCCGGGTCGTCCACGACACGGATGCCCGGCGCAGCGGCCAGGATCGCCCGCGCCTCGTCGGCGGTGAGTTTCCGCTCGGTCTCGATGTTGACCGACTCGGAGTGCCCGATCGGGACCGGCACACGGACGGTCGTGGCAGTCACCCTGATGCGGGCATCGCCCAGGATCTTCACCGTCTCGCGGGCCATCTTCCATTCTTCCTTCGTGTAGCCCAGTTCCTGGAATACGTCGATCTGCGGGATGACGTTGAAGGCGAGCTGGTGCTGGAACACCCGGGGCGGGCTGCAGGTGCCGTGATCGAGGATCTCCCTCGCCTGGCGCATCAACTCGTCGAGGCCGTTCTTCCCCGCGCCCGAGGCCGCCTGATACGTCGACACGACCACGCGCACGATGCGCGCCCGGTCGTGCAGCGGCTTGAGCGCGACCACCATCTGGATCGTGGAGCAGTTCGGATTGGCGATGATGCCCTTGTGCCACGCGAGATCGTGCGGATTCACTTCGGGCACCACGAGCGGGCAGGCCGGGTCCATCCGCCAGGCCGAGCTGTTGTCGACCACGACGGCCCCCTGCCTGACGGCCTTTGGTGCCAGGTCGAGGCTGGCCTCTCCGCCTGCGGAGAAGATGGCGATGTCGATGCCTGCGAAGTTCGCCTCTGTGGCTTCGCGGCAGAGACACGTCCGCCCCGCGAAGGTCACGGGCGTGCCCGCCACGTTTGCCACGTCGAGCGGCCGCAGTTCATTCACGGGGAATCGACGCTGCTCGAGCGTCTTGATCATCTCGCTGCCAACCATGCCGGCGGCGCCGACCACGGCCACGTTCCATGTCTTGTTCGTCACGACCCGGCTCCTTCGGTGAAGAGTGCCTCGAGTTCCGCTATGATAGGTCGCGAGGCACCGCCATTTCAATTCCGCCGCGCAAGCCGGGCAACGCCCGCTCGTGCGGCCCGGCCGCGGCCCGGTCGCGACAGGCCCAGTCGCGCCATCTTGACAGCCGCCGGATTCGGCGTCACAGTCGCGCCGCCACCGAAACGAGGAGGTCGGGACGCCAGGCGCTGGCGGTCCGTATGTCATCTGGGCCCGTGGAGGGCGAGGAGGAATCATGTTCAGACGTGTCGTCACCGCGCTCGTGCTGGTGATGTTGCTGATCGCCGTCAATCCGGCCGCCGGCCAGGCACCCGTCGCGCCGCCGGCGAAACCGATGCCCGTCACGGTGATCAAGGCCGGGCGCCTGCTCGATCCGGAGACCGGAGCGGCGGCCACGAACCAGGTCATCGTGATCGAGGGCGAGAAGATCAAGGCGGTCGGGCCGAACCTGGCGATTCCGGCCGGGGCGACGGTCATCGACCTGTCGAAGCTGACGGTCATGCCGGGCCTGGTCGACGCGCATACGCACATGGCGATGACCTACAAGGAGCAGCCCGAGAACAACTACTACTACCTCACCTACATCATGGAGTCGTCGCCGCTGCGGGCCATCGAGGCGGCATCCAACGGCATGCAGCTGCTCAACTCGGGCTTCACGGTTGTCCGTGACGTCGGCAACAACGCGATGTATGTCGACGCCGCGCTGCGGCAGGCCATCGAGCAGGGCTGGCTTCCCGGCCCGACCGTCATCCCGTCGGGGCCGATGATCGGCAGCACTGGCGGACAGTTCTGGCCGACGC
Organism: Vicinamibacterales bacterium; assembly: GCA_036381995.1. Classification (GTDB taxonomy): domain Bacteria; phylum Acidobacteriota; class Vicinamibacteria; order Vicinamibacterales; family Fen-181; genus FEN-299. The sequence continues at coordinate 17,919 of DASVIS010000078.1, forward strand.
CCGAGATGTACAAACAGCACAACATCATGTACCCCGAGTACATCGATGCGAACAGCCCGGATGAGATCGTGCGCGCGGTCCGCGAGAACATGCTGTTCGGGGCAAAGACCATCAAGCTGTGCATCGACTGTAAGCCGTGGGGCTACTCTGTCGACGACATCAAGCTCGCGATCCGTGAGGCGGCGGCCGGCGGGTGCAAGGTCGAGGGACACGTGCAGACGCCCGAAGGGGCGCAGCGCTCGATCGACGCGGGGATCTACATCATCGCGCACGGCAACGCGTTGACGCCGGAACACCACAGGCAGATGGCGGAGAAGGGGATCATCCTTGCCGGCACCGACACGCCATTCACCAGCTACCGGGGATCGGAGGCCGCGTTCAAGCGCACGGTGGACAACCTGCGCGACGCGTGGGAGAAGAAGGTCGTCCTCACGTACTCGACCGACTTCGACTACTGGAACGATCGGATGAGGAACGAGAAGACGGGTGAGTTCCTCACCCGTGGAGAGCTGACGCTCAACTTCCTCGACACGTGGAAGGCCGCCAGGATTCCGAACGCGGACATCCTCAAGGCCATGACGATGAACGGGTACAGAGCCGCGGACATCCTCAAGGAGCGCGGGCCGATCAAGGCGGGCTTCTTCGCGGACCTGATCGCGATGCCCGGCGACCCACTGACCGACATCGACGCGCTCCGCTCCGTGCAGTTCGTCATGAAGAACGGGGTGGTCTTCAAGAAGGACGGCGTCATGACGCCCGAGAAGTTCTTCCATCCTGGCCCGGTGCGCACGCCGAACGGAAGGTGGACGAGGTAGCAGGCCGCTGGCCAGGCACGGCCTGAACGGAGAACGCTCGACGGGGAACGCCGAACGCAGAGTGCAGACACGCAGAATGAGCGCGCCGGATTATGTCAGGGCGACGAGCCTATCGGTGGGCGGTGTACCGCTCGCCGGCCTCTATGCGGATCGGGAGTTGATTCTGTTTCGACGGGAGCGGGCAGGTGGCGAATTCGGTGAAGGCGCACGGCGGCCTCTGCGCCTTGTTGAAGTCGAGCGCCACCTGCCTCGCGGACTACTCCGGCACTAGAATGCGACGGTTACCGCAAGGCCCACACCCGGGTGCCGGCGGTCGTACAAGTAGTATCCGTCGCTGTAGTCGATGTACACATCGTCGGTGTCGTACCAATTGTCCGACCAGAACTCGGGCCACGGGTCGACGATCATCCACCAATAGCCACCGTACCAGAAGCGGGGATATCCGTCGACGATGAGCGGACGCGTGTAGATTCGGAACCAGTGTTGGCTTCCGAAGAGCACGTGAAAGCGCTCGGCGGGCACGAAGAAGCCGCCGTAGCCGCCGCGCTGGCTCCACGTGCGATGCTCGACTTGCCAGCGCCGGGCGCGGTGCTGGTCCCACGTGCTCTGCCCCTGCCAGCCGCCCCGCCCGGCCCAGGTGCGCTGCTGTTGCCAGGCCCGTGCTTGCTGCTCGGTGCGAAGCGAGCGCGGGTACGGACCCTGGGTCCCGCGGGCGTAGCCCTGCCGCGCCTGTTGCGGCGGGGCGACTTGACTTCCTTCTGCCCTGCGCCCGCCGGCCCGCGGCTGGGCCTGCTGTCCCTGCGGATTCTGGCTCTGCCGCGGCGGCGCCGTTTGCCGGACCCGGCCTTGCTCGCCTCCGCGCTGCGCGGGCGAGGGCGCCGCTTGTTGCCGCGCGCCTTTGCGCCTCGGGGTGGTTGCCTGCCCGCCGGAACGGGATTGCTCCCGACCCCTGGCCCGCTGTCCGTTCCCTTTCTGCTGGTCGGCTTGCCGGTGATCCTCCGGCTGCCCGAAAGCTGGACCAAACGCTCCGAGAGACAGGAACAGGAGCGCCGTTCCAACAACTCGAATGCGCATCATAGGCCTCGCACTAGACCACCTGGAGTTCCTCGAACTCCGGGATCTCCTCCTTAATCGCCATCTCGACGCCCATGAAGAGCGTCATCTGAGCGCTGGGGCATCCGACGCAGTTGCCGGTCAGCCTCACCTTCGCCTTGTTATCGACGACGTCCACGAGCTCGATATCGCCACCATCGCCCTGGATCAAGGGCCGAATGCGTTCGATCACCGCTTGCACGCGTTCGCGCGAAACCATGACAACTCCGGACAGGACACCTGGACTCGTGCCTGCTGATTGGAGGGAATGATCGCAGTCGCGCGGGAGCCCTCCCGCTCGTCACCAGTATACCGCGGGGGCTCGCGACATCTGGTAGAATTGTCTGGGACTTCATCCCTCATGGCCAACGCCCCATTTACCATGGATTCAGTTGTCGTCGGTCGCAGTGCGCGAATGCGTGCGGTGTTCGATTTCGTGCGTGTCATCGCGGACAGCGACAGCAGCGTGCTGGTCTCGGGAGAAACCGGCACGGGCAAGGAACTGATCGCCAATCTCATCCACCAGTCCAGCTCGCGCCGCCACAAGGCTTTCGTCCCGGTGAGCTGTGCCATTCTCTCCGAGACGCTGATCGAGTCGGAACTCTTCGGCCACGAGCGCGGCGCGTTCACCGGGGCGATCAAGGACCGGCAGGGCCGTTTCGAACTCGCGCAGGGCGGGACGATTTTCCTCGACGATATCGACGACGTGCCGCTCACGATGCAGGTGAAGCTGCTGCGGGTGCTGCAGAACCGCGTCGTCGAGCGCCTTGGAGGGACGCGGCAGATCCCGGTCGACGTCCGCGTCATCACGGGCAGCAAGCGCGAGCTCCGCACGCTGACCGCGGAAGGGAAGTTCCGCGAGGATCTCTTCTACCGGCTCAACGTGATCCCGGTGAATCTCCCGCCGTTGCGCGACCGACGCGAGGACATTCCCATCCTCATGGATCACTTCGTCACGCGCTACTTCCGTCAGCGCGGCGAAGAGCCGAGGGGCATCTCGACGGCCGTCCTCCAGGCGTTCATGCGGTATCCGTGGCCGGGCAACGTGCGCGAGCTGGAGAACGCCTGCGAGCGGATCGCACAGACATGCACGTGCGACACCGTGCGCCTCGGCTGCATCCCGGTCAGCGTCCTCTTCCACAAGTACGCGGAAGACGACCAGCCGATCCTCGAAACTCACGCGAACCCATCGGCAGTCTCGCTCGACGACCGGTTGAAGGAAGTGGAATCGAACCTGATCAGCTGGGCGCTGAAGGTGAGCGGCGGGAACAAGTCGAAGGCGGCCGAACTGCTGAACATCAAGCGGTCCACGCTTGGCGACCGCATCAAGAAGCTCGAATTGACGCACCTCGAGATCGGCGACAGCTGACAGGGCGCGGGAAGGCGCACCCTCCGGTCTCCGGTCGGCGTTCTCCGTGCCGGCGTAGTCCTCCGTGCCGGCGTAGTCTACCCGGGACGCTCCGCCAGGAGCAGCCCGCGCAGACCTTCCACGAACAGGCGATCTCCGTCTTCGTGGCGGGCGTACAGCTCGAGTAGCGGCACGGCCACCTGACGCATGACATGACCGGCGAGCAGCGGATCGCCGGACCTGAGGATTCTCGCCTCGTTGGCGCCCTCGAAGACCCGCAGCACACCTTTCAGCAACCTCCGGTGGAGCGTCCCCAGATCGCCGAGGGGCATGTCCTGGGCCTTGTAGGCGATGCGCAACGCATTTGGGTACGTGTGCCACAGGTCCAGGTAGAGCTGCAGCAGCCGGTCGATGCCTTCGCGGGCATCCAGCCGTCCCAGCGCCGCGGCCCGTCGCACGGCCACACGCAGCACCGGTGTGATGATTTCGCACAGGAGGTCGTTCTTGCTGCGGAAGTGGCTGTACAAGGTCCCTCGCGCCACATCCGCTTCCTCGGCGATCTCGTCCAGCCGCACGGCGTCCGGGCCGGCTTCCGCGAACCGCCTCGCGGCCGTCGCGATGATCCGCTCCCGGGTGATCGCGCGCCTCCGGACCACCCGCGGGGCTGGCGTCAGGCTCCGATCTTGACTTCGTGATGGCATGGATTCAAAATTGAACTCTTGAGTTCAGTGTCAGACGGTAAAGTTCATTCTACCACAGCGGACGGAGGGTTCGGTGAGCGGGACGACTCGGAGGCTGGCGTTCGCCGGCGCGATCGTGGTGGCCCTGGCGGTGGTGTTCGGCGTCTGGCGCACGGCGCGGCCTGCCCGTGTGGGCGTCGCGCGCGTCGCCCGCCGTCCGCTGACCCAGACCCTTGTCGTGAGCGGCCGCGTCATGCCGCCGGTCCGCGTGAACATCGGGGCCATTGTCGCGGGCATCGTCGTGCGGCGGCTGGTCGAGGACGGGCAGCGCGTGCGCGCCGGACAGGTCCTGCTCGTGCTCGACGACGCAGAGACGCGTGCCGCGGCGGCGCAGGCCCGTGCCGCCGTGAGCCAGGCCACGGTGAAGCTCGAGCAGTTGCGGAGCGTCGGCCTCCCGCTCGCCGTCGAAGGCCTCACCCAGGCGCGGCTCACGTTCGACCGCGCCGAGCGGGAATTGCAGCGCGTCCAGAAACTCGCCGACGAGGGAATCGTCACCGCCACCGAACTCGACGATGCCAGGAAGGCCGTGGCGATGGCACGCAGCCAGCGTGAGGCCGCCTCGGTGCAGCAGGCGGGCATCAGCCCTGCTGGCGTCGAGGAGCGCACGGCGCGGGCGGCGCTCGAACAGGCTCGAGCGGCCGAAGCCGCAGCACGGGCGCGGCTGGGGCAGATGACCATTCGCGCCAGCGGCGACGGCGTGATCATCGGGCGCAGCGTGGAAGCGGGCGATATCGTCCAGCCCGGAACGACGCTGCTGGTGCTGGCCGTTGACGGGCCCACGCTCCTGACGATCGAACCCGACGAGCGGAACCTCTCGGTCATCTGGATGGGCCAGTCGGCGATTGCGTCGGCCGACGCCTTTCCGGACCAGTCGTTCCCGGCCACCGTCGGTTTCATCGGCGCCGCGGTGGATCCCCAGCGCGGCACGGTGGAAGTGCGCCTGTCGGTATCCGCGCCGCCGCCGACTCTGCGGCCCGACATGACGGTGTCCGTGGAGCTCGAAGCGGGAAAGCACAACGAGGCGCTGTCGGCGCCGGCCGATTGCGTGCGCGACGTCACCGGGCGCGCTCCCTGGATCCTGGTGCTGAAGGACGGTATCGTCGCGCGGCGCGCGGCGCGCACGGGGCTTCGCGGCGATGCGTTCGTCGAGATCCTGAGCGGCGCGCGCGAAGGCGACTTGTTGATCCCGGCGTCCGCCGGCAATCCCGCACCCGGGACCCGCCTGACGGCGGTCCTCGAGGGGAGGTAGCGGTGCCATTCGAGTGGCTGGTGGCGATTCGGTACCTGCGCGAAGGACGCGTGCAGTCGCTGCTGATCCTGGCGGGCATGGCCGTGGGCGTCGGCGTGATTGTCTTCCTCTCGGCCCTCATCAGCGGCCTGCAGGTCAGCCTCATCGACCGGACGCTCGGCACGCAGGCGCACATCGTGCTCAGGCGGCCCGACGAGATGCCGAGGCCGCTCCTGGAGCGCGACGGGCCGGTCGATGTCACCTCCCACGTGGAACGGCCGGCGCAGCGGCTTCGCTCGATTCTCCAGTGGCAGCAGATGATCGACTCGGTCGAGCGCGTGCCTGGCGTCCTCGCCCTGACGCCGACGGTCACCGGTGCGGCATTCGCACGCCAGGGCTCCGCCAACCGCGCCGTGCTGGTGCGCGGGGTGGAGCCGGCTGGCTTCGCCCGGATCATCGATGTCAGCTCGAAAGTCATCGCGGGCCGGTTCGACGTCGCGGGGACGGACGCCGTCATCGGCAGCGAGTTGGCGAACGCGTTCGGGCTGACGGTCGGCGACAAACTGCGTCTCAGCGCAGCCGACGATCGGAGCGACGTGTTCACGATCCGCGGGATCTTCGACATCGGCAACAAGGACGCCAACGAACGCTGGGTGTTCGTGTCGCTGCGCTCGGCGCAGACGCTGCTGGATCTCGTGGGTGGCGTCTCGACGATCGAGGTGAAGGTGGCCGACATCTTCTCGGCCGAATCGATCGCCGGGCAGCTATCGGCCCGAACCGGCCTCGAAGCAGACAGCTGGATGAAGACGAACACCCAGTTGCTCGTCGGCCTCCGGTCGCAGAACAGCTCCAGCTACATGATCCAGGTCTTTGTCATCATCGCCGTGGCGCTCGGGATCGCGAGCGTTCTGGTCGTGTCGGTCGTCCAGAAATCACGCGAGATTGGCATCCTCAAGGCGATCGGCACGCCCACGCGCCGAATCATCCGCATCTTCCTGATTGAAGGCGCGCTGGTCGGTCTGGCGGGGTCGGTGCTCGGTGTGGCGCTCGGAGCCGTTCTGGCCCTGTTCTTCTCCCGCCTCGCCACGAATCCCGATGGCTCGGCGACGTTTCCGGTCGACCTGAACCTGGCGCTGTTCCTCCGCGCCTCGATCATCGCGACGGTCACCGGCGTCGCCGCCGCCGTGGCGCCGGCCCACCGCGCGGCGCGGCTCAATCCCGTCGATGTGATCAGGTATGGATGATCACCTCCTCCAGCTCGAGAACGTCACGAAGGACTACGGCGATCGCGTGATCACGCGCGTGCTGCACGGGATTTCCTTCACGCTCGCGCCCGGGGAGTTCACCGCGTTGATCGGGCCGTCAGGATCCGGGAAGAGCACGCTGCTGCACCTGCTCGGGCTGCTCGACCGGCCCACCAGCGGACGGATCCTGCTGCGCGGGTGCGATACGGGCGAACTGGGCCAGCGCACGCTCGGTCGGTTCCGGGGGCACACGATCGGGTTCGTGTTCCAGTTCCATCACCTGTTGCCTGCCTTCACCGCCGCCGAGAACGTGATGATGCCGATACTCGCCGATCGCGGCCGGCCGGACGACGAGATGCGGCGCCGGGCGGCTGGCCTGCTCGAACGTGTGGGCCTCTCTGACCGCCTGCACAGCCGGGTGACGGAACTCTCGGGCGGGCAGCAGCAGCGCGTCGCGGTGGCGCGTGCTTTGGCCATGACGCCGGCGCTGGTGCTGGCCGACGAACCGACCGGGAACCTCGACACGCAGAGCGGCGACCAGGTGTTCGCGCTGCTCCGGCACTTCAACCGGGAGCAGGGAACCGCCTTCCTCATCGTGACCCACGATCCTCGCCTGGCCGCCCGGTGCGATCGCGTCATCGAACTCGTCGATGGCAGGATTACGTCCGACCGCGCGGGCGCCGCTGCCCGTACGCACGCTCCCTCGAGCTGACGGTCCGGATGGGGCCTGTCGGCACCACCGTGGAAACACCATCTCTGCGTCAGCGCGAGTGGCTCCGGGTCAAGAGCTCAGCAGTGACGAGAGATCGGCGAAATTGCCGGGATTTTGCCGGAATGCCGGCGAACTGGACCGACGAGGGGCTGAATACACGAGCAAAATGGCCGATTCCTGTGGGGCCAGGGTTTGGCACCGCGGTTGCTCCACATCTGGGTCGTGCAGACCGTGATGGAAAACGCCCCGACCCCACAGGTGACGTCAGTTCAAGTGCGTGTGATCGGTCCTGATGCGGGCTGCCTGACACCCACCGACTTGCGGCGATTGTTCCGCGGCCGGCGCCTCACTCCGGCCCGCCGGGAACGCCTGCGCAACAGCGGGCGCGTCGTGGCGGCCTGCGGCAGCCGGATCGTCGGCCTGGCGGCATACGAGCGCGCCGACGGCGAACTCCGGGTCCACGAATTTGGCGTCGATGCCGTCACTCCATGCACGCTCGATCAGGTCGCGATCGCGCTGCTCGACGCGCTCGAGATCGCCTGTCTCGCGGGCGGCGGCTGCCGCCTCGTCCTGCTTCCGCGTGCCGCACTCGCCGCACACTTGTTGCGGGCGCGCGGGTTCGTGCCAATCGCCGAGGGCTGCGCCGGGAGCTGGTTCGAGAAGATGTTCCCGTCCTAGCCCGCCTTCGCCCCACGCCCTCGGCGTGGCGAGCCGCCACGGGTCTTGCCAACGAGCACGACGGCCGGCCGACGGTCCCGAATGCGATGGCATTGATTCCTGCGGCCTGTGCTTGACGTGCCGTTTCCTCGAGCCGTGGGAACGGCACCGCGTGCAGGTAACGTCTGATGCCGCATTGTCGGCAAATTCGTCGATCATGGCGCCAGATGGGGGTGTTCTGGTGAGAGTCCTGCCGCTGTCCTCCCATCCGCGCAAGGTCGAGGCCAGCGCGACGACGGCTTGCATTTCGTGCGTCTGGCCCTACAATGTTGGCGCCGAAAGCGTCCAGCCTGCCCGCGTATCCGGGCGCCAGTATCTAACCGCGCCGCTCAGGAGAAAGAGTGCCACGTCCATTTCTGTCGGGGCTCCGAGGGCGACTCCTGCTGCTGGTGTTCCTGGCAGTGCTCCCGGCGTTTGCGCTCACGTGGTACACCGGCTGGGAGAATCGCCAGCGCCAGCGGGCCAGCGTCGCAAGCGACACCGTCGCGCTGGCCCGAATCGTGGCCAATGACCAGGAGCGGGTGATCGACGGGACGCGGCAGATCCTGTCTGATCTGGCCGGGGTCCCGGAGGTCCGTGCGGGTGATCCGCAGCGGTCGCGTACGTTTTTCGCCTTGCTGATGAAGCTCTATCGAGGGTACGCGAGCTTCTCGGTGCTCGATCTCGCCGGAAAGGTGCTGGCCAGCGTGCCTCCCACCGAACATCCCACGAATTTCTCCGACCGCCCCTGGTTCCAGCGCGCGCTGACGACCCGAAATTTCACGCTGGGCGATTACCAGGTCGGACAGCTGACCGGCAAGCGCGTGGTGGTGGCGGCATGGCCTGTGGCCGACGACACCGGTCGGATCGTCTCCGTCCTCTGTGCAGGCCTCGACGTGACATGGCTGAACCAGATCGCCGCGACCGCGCAGCTGCCGCCGGGCGCCGTCCTGGCGCTCATCGATCGTCGCGGTGTCGTGGTGGCGCGTTACCCCGCAGCCGTGGGAGTGCTTGGCCGCGGTCTGCCGGATGCCGCGCTGACCGGGCGCATGCAGCAGCAGGACGAGGGCACGATCGAGCTGGCCGGCGAGGACGGCGTCTCGCGGGTCTACGCGTTCACGCCGGTTCGCGGGCGCGTCGAGACCGGTCTGCGCATGGCGATCGGCATTCCGAGGGACGTCGCGTACGGCGCCGTGGACAGGCTGCAGAGGAGGCACCTGCTCGCGCTGTTCATGGTGATGACGCTCACGCTTGCCGCGGCGTGGTTCGCCGCGGAACGATTCGTGCTCAGGCGCGTGTCGTCGCTGCTCGACGCGACCAAGAAGCTGGCCGCCGGTGATCCGGCTGCGCGCACGCAGTTGCCGTACGGCCATGGCGAGTTGAGCGAACTCGCGAGGTCGTTCGACGAGATGGCGGGCGCGCTGCAGGCGCGCCAGGACGAGCGTGACCGGGCCGAGCGGGCACTGCGCGGGAGCGAGGAGCGCTTCAGGGCGTTCATGGACAACAGCTCCGCGATCGCGTTCGCCAGGACCGACGCCGGCGAGATGGTCTACGCCAACGCGACGCTCGAGCGCTATTTCGCCCTCGAACCCGGGGGGTGGCGCGACCAGCCGGCATCGCGGTTCTGGTCGCCGGAGCTGGCGGAGCGCTTCGCGCGGGAGGACGCGCACGTGCTGAGCACGGGCGGCCCGCAGCAGTCGGTGGACACGGTCCTGCTCGCCGATGGACGCCAGCGGTACTGGCTGACGGTCAAGTTCCCGCTCACCGATGCCGATGGGCGTCGCCTTGCCGCGACGATGTCGTTCGACCTGACCGAGTGGCGTGAGGTTCAGAACAAGCTGGCGCAGGCCGAGCGCCGTTACACGCAACTCGTCGATCACGCGTGGGACGGCATTGTCATTACCGATGCCGACCTCCGGCTGGTCGAGGTCAACGCGGCAGTGTGCCGGTTGACCGGTTATACGCGCGACGAGTTGCTGGAGCGGAGGGTGGCCGATCTGGTCGTTCCCGAGGATCTGGCCGCGCAGTCGATGCAAGTCGAGGCGGTGCGGGCAGGTCGCGCCGTCGTCACAGAGCGCCGCATCCGGCGGAAGGACGGCCGGGTCCTGTTTGCGGAGATCAGCGCCCGCGCGTTCGAGAACGGGGGCGTACAGGCCATCGTCCGGGACGTCTCGACACGGCACGAAGCCGAGGAGGCGTTGCGCGAAAGCGAGGAGCGCTTCAGGCTCCTGTATCAGTATCTCCCGCTGGCCTACCACTCGGTGTCGGAGCACGGAACGATCGTGATGGTGAACGACGCGTGGCTGGCGCTGACCCGTCTCTCTCGCGGGCAGGCCGTCGGTCGCCAGTTCGTCGATCTGCTCACGGCCGGGAGTGTGGATGTGTACGAG
>DASVIS010000079.1:0-38767 GCA_036381995.1 Vicinamibacterales bacterium
CCTGGTGCCCATCGACGCGACGCAGCCGCCGCCGGCCCGCCGTGGCGGGCGGGGCGGCCGGTAGTACAGCCTGCGCCCGAGGTGGGCAGCACAGACGGAGGGTCGCGCGCGGCCAGGGACTACATCCGCCCTCGGTCGGCGAGCACGTCCCGCAACCCCGGCGTCGACAGGCGGCAGCGAGCGGATGGCGCCGCGTACATCGGACTCGTCGCCATCGAATCCCAGATGTCCTTGAGCGACTTCTCGCGGATGTTGCCGAACGAGTACGGCGTGAAATCGCAGGGACTGACCTCGCCGTTCGCGCGCACGTGAACCTGCACGATGCCGGCCGGGCAGCCCTCGGCCACGCACGGGTAGGCGATGCTCGAGAACATCGTCTGGTGGATGATGCGCGGAAATTGGGGTCGAGCCGTGTACCTGGCGCGAAACTCGACAATCCAGCGGGCATCGTCGTCGCTCAGCGTGCAGTCGGGCCGGCCCGCAAGGCGTCCCGTCGGGATGATGTCGAACAGGAAGACCTCGAGGACGTCCAGTCGCCGGGCCAGTTCCATCATCGCGTCCAGTTCGCCGTCCTCGATCTTCTCTTTCGTCGCGAACGTGGACAGCCCGGTCAGGATGCCTGCATCCTGGCAGAGCCTCAGACCGCGGCACGCCTTCTCGGCGAGTCCCGGGCGCCTCCGGTTGGCGTCGTGCCGCCGCGAATCGGAGTAGTCGATGCTGACGAACACGCCGTAGACGCCCGCCTTCTTCAGCCTGGCCACCGTCTCTTCGACGAGAGATTCGCCGTTGGTGAAGACCGTACAGACGCAGCGCGACTTGTCGACCGCGGCGATGAGGTCGTGAATGCGCTCGTAGAGCAGCGGTTCGCCGCCGGTGAGCACCAGGCAGGTGGTCCCGAGGTCAACGGTCTGATCCACGACGTTTCTCAGTTCGTCGAAGGTCAGCGCGCTCCCGTCACGACTGGTTCTGTGCTGATAGTCCACCGCGGCACAGTGCTGGCAGTCGCACTGGCAGGAGTACGTGACCGCCATCGTCATGACGTGCGGCGTGCGGCCGGCCGCCGCGAAACTCACGTCCCGGGCGGGAGCCGACGCCGCCTGGCGCATGTTCTCCATGATCAGGCGGACCCGCCGCCTGGCCGCCGGGGAGCCCAGCGGTGGGGTCAGCAGCGAAAAGGCCTTGAAGCCGTTCTCCAGTTCGACCAGCGGCTTCCCGCCCACGTAGTAGTCCTCCTGAGCACGGCGATAGGTCGCCATGGTGTTGCGAATCGCACTGCGCTGCCAGGCTCGAAGGTCTGAACTCATCGTCTTTGTCCACAAGGCCGGAACAGCGGGGTCGAACCCGGTAAGACTAGCAGAAGGCGCGCTCGTGTCGAAACGATACCTTGCGGCAGGTGGCATACCAGTGCGATTCTAGGGGGCACCTCGGCAACGTAGTTCGGCGGCCGGCTCATGCTCATCCCCCGCATCGACCTCAAAGGCGGCAAAGTCGTCCAACTCGTCCAGGGCGACCGGGTCGCCATCGAAAGCTCGGACGTCTTCCGGTGGGTCAGGCGCTTTCAGCACTTCCCCATGGTCCAGCTCATCGACCTCGACGCCGCGATGGGTTCGGGGAACAACGACGACCTGGTCCGACGGGTGTCCGCCAAGCTCGCCTGCCGGGTGGGCGGCGGCATCCGCTCCGTCGAACGCGCCAGGCAGGTGATCGACGCGGGCGCGCGGAAGGTCATCCTCAGCTCGGCGCTCTTCAAGGAGGGCCGGCCCGACGTGTCGTTCGCCTCGAAGGTCTGCGAGGCCGTGGGCCGCGAACAGGTGGTAGTCGCCGTGGACACGCGGGGCGGCCGGCTCGTCATCCATGGCTGGCGGACGACGCTGGCCATCACGCCGGTCGAGGCGATGAAAGCGCTCGAACCGTACTGCGACGAATTCCTCTACACCGACGTCGACCGCGAGGGCCTGATGCAGGGCATGGACCTGGCCGCGGCCGAAGCGATTCGTGCGGCCACCGATCGCAGACTGTCAGCCGCCGGTGGCATCACCACCCAGGCCGAAGTGGACAGCCTGGACGCCAAAGGCATCGACGCCGTCGTCGGCATGGCCATCTACACGGGCACGATGGAGCTGGAAGCACCCAGGAAGCGCTAGCCTCCGACATCCAGGTGCCAAGGCACACGCAGCTGAAGGTCGATGTGTTCAGCCGCAACGTGCGCGTGCGCAATCTGAGTGGGGAGCAGTCGATCAAGACGTTCTCAGGCGACCTGCTGGTCGAGGACGGGGCGGCCCGGGTCCAGGCGAAGACGTTCTCCGGGGCGATCGACGTGCGCCTGGTCCCGGCAGTGACGAATCCAGAGATCGATCTCGAGACCTTTTCCGGTCGGATCGATCTGCGGGTGTCTGACGGCGCCAGGGCGGCGCTGAACTTCGACTCATTCAGCGGAAGACTCACGAGCGACTTGCCGCTGATACTGTCCGAGCAGAGGAAGGGACACCTCCGCGCGGACCTCAACGGTGGGGACCCGCAGCGCCCGGTTCGGCTCAAGACGTTCTCTGGCGACGTGAAGCTCGGCCGGTAACGCCGGACATGGGTGAGCTGGCGACGAGGTCAGCCCACCCGCATCGTGCGCAGCACCTCTCGGGGGTTGCGGATCATCCCGTCATCCTGCGGGTTTCGCCCCCCGTGTTCTCGCTAGACATCCCCTCCTCGGCTTTGAGACAGTACAACGTTCACTCGCCGCCGTGGTCTTACGACTTTGGTCTGCCTCAGGACAGGGAGGGATTCGATGCTGAAGGAATTCAAAGAATTTGCGATGAAGGGCAACGTGCTCGACATGGCCGTCGGCATTATCATCGGCGCGGCGTTCGGCAAGATCATCAGCTCGTTCGTGGCGGACGTCCTGATGCCGCCGATCGGCCTGCTGCTCGGCAACGTCAACTTCTCGAATCTCTTCGTCACGTTGTCCGGCGCCTCGTTTGCGACCCTCGAAGAAGCGAAGAAGGCCGGTGCCGTCACGCTGAACTACGGCGTGTTCCTGAACACCGTCATCGACTTCCTGCTCGTCGCGTTGGCGATCTTCCTCCTGGTGAAGCAGGTCAACCGGATGCGCGCACCCGCGCCTGCGGCCGCGGTCACGACCAAGGATTGCCCGTTCTGCACGTCGGCCATTCCGCTCAAGGCCATTCGCTGCCCGCAGTGCACGGCCGAGATCAAGTAGCAAGTCTGCTCGCAACGGAGCGGCGCGCTCGAGGAAGTGGCTTCGTAGAGCCCTCACGCCGCTCTCTTCGTCGACCGCAGCGTGGCGAGACCGAGGATGGCCAGACCCCACGCCAGCAGCGCCAGCGCCTGCGGCCACAGCACCTCCAGCCCGACTCCCTTCAGAAAGATCCCTCGCACGATCACCAGGTAGTAACGGAGCGGGATGAGGTACGTGAACGGCTGAATGGCGGCCGGCATGTTCTCAATCGGGAACACGAACCCCGACAGATAGATCATCGGAGTGAGGAAGAAGAACGTGGCCGTCATCATCGCCTGCTGTTGATTCTCGGAAATCGTGGACACGAACAGGCCGAGGCCGAGCGTGCTGAGCAGGAAGACCAGGGTCAGCCCAAACAGCAGCCAGAAGCTGCCGAGCAGCGGCACCCTGAACCAGAACACCGCCACCCCGACCACCAGGAAGATGTCGATCATCCCAATGAGGCCGTACGGGAGCAACTTGCCGACGATGAGCTGCCAGCGCCTGAGCGGCGTGACGTTCAACTGCTCCAGCGTGCCCGACTCCTTCTCGCGCACGATGCCCATCGAGGCCAGCACGATGGTCATGACAATCAGGAGGAGCGCCAGCACACCCGGGATCATGAAGTCCTTGCTCTCGAGTTGCGGGTTGAACCAGACCCTGACCTCTGCCTGCAGGCCGGCGGGGGCCTGGCCGCCAGGCAACCGCGCTACCAGCAAGTCCTGGGCGTATGCCGCCACCAGGCTCGAGGCGTAGCCGAGCGCGATGTTCGTCGAGTTGGCGTCGGTCCCGTCGGCGACCAACTGGACGCTGGTCGGGTGGCCCGAGCCTACCTGCTGGCCGTACCCCACCGGAATCGACAGCGCCATCCACGCGCGGCCGTCCTCCAGGTACGGCGCCACGTCGTTCACGCTTCTCACGATCGACGTCACCGTGAAGTACGGCGAGGCGTCGAACTTCTGGATCAGGTCCCGGCTTGCCGAGGATCCGTCGGCGTCCGCCACGATCATTGGCACGTTCTTCACGTCGGTGGTCGCGGCATAGCCGAGGACGACGAGCTGGAGGATGGGCGCGACGAACACGATCGGCAGCATCCGCTTGTCCTGCCGAAGTTCGAGCAGTTCCTTCCAGATCATGAACAGCAGGCGTCGCATCGAGTCCTCCGCCTCACCCACGCTCTCGCGCCAGGCGCACCGACGCCAGGCCGAGCACAACCGTCGCGTATCCCACCAGCGCCGCCAGGTGGCCCCAGACCGTGGCGAGCCCGACACCCTTCAGCACGATCCCCCGCAGCGCGACCAGGAAGTACCGGGCGGGCACGATGTGGGTGATGATCTGGATCGGCTTCGGCATGTTCGGGATCGGGAAGATGAAGCCCGACAGCAGGAACGTCGGCAGGAACGCCAGGATCAGGGCCACCTGGAACGCCACGAGCTGGGAATCGGCGACGGTCGAAACCAGCAGCCCCGTACCGAGCGCGCCGATGAGGAAGAGAGTGGTGGCCAGCAGCAGCGATCCCCACGAGCCGCGCATCGGCAGCTCGAACAGCCACATGGCTGCCACGATGATTCCCATCGACGAGACGAGCGAGAGGCCGAGGTACGGCAGCGTCTTCCCGACCAGGTACGACACCGTGTTGATCGGCGCCATCCGTACCTGCTCCCACGTGCCGCGTTCCTTCTCCCGGACGACCGACAGCGCCGTGGAGATCGTGGCGGTGATCATCCCGATGAACGCGATCAGGCCGGGGACCAGGAACAGCGTGCTCCGCAAATCAGGATTGAACCAGATCCGAGGCTCTATGCTGATGGGCGGCACGAGATTCAGTCCTCGCTGCTCGACGATCAGGCTGGTCGAGACGCTGCGAACGATGGTGGTGGCGTAACCCATCGCCGTCGCCGCGGTATTGGCATTGTCGCCGTTGATGATGACCTGTACTGGCGCCGGTTGCCCGCGCCTCACGGCCCGGCCGGTGTTCTCCGGGATGATCAGCGCCGCCCGCGCGAGGTTACCGTCCATGACGCGCCTCAGGTCCCCGGACGATCGGATGGTCCCCGCAAGGTCGAAGTAGCCCGAGTTGAGGAAGGCCGACACCAGGGCGCGGCTTTCCACGCTGTTGTCCCGGTCCTCGACGGCCAGGGCGACGTGCTTGATGTCGAAGTTCAGGGCATAGCCGAACAGCAGCAGGAAGAAGACCGGGATGAACAGCAGGATCATGAGCGTGCGCCGATCGCGCACGATCTGCCGGAACTCCTTCTTGCCGACCGCCAGCGCCTTCCTCATTCGCGCCCCGCCCTTTCCACCACGTCGAGGAACACGTCCTCGAGCGACGGCTGAACCGATTCCACCGAATCGACCTCGAGTTGCTGCGCAGCCAGCCTGCCGACGATGTCGGCCGGGGCGACGTCCCTGGAGCGCAGGACGGCGTGAACGGCGGTGCCGAACAAGCTGCTTTCCTCGACGTCGTCCATGGCGTCGAGGGCCCGCATCACGTCCACCGACCGGCGCGCGCGAATCTCCACGATCGGGCGGTCGGCGAAGATCTGTTTCAGCTCGCTGGTTGTGCCGAGCGCCGCCAGCTTCCCCGCATGAATCACCGCCAGCCGGTGGCAGTACTCCGCCTCGTCCAGGTAGTGCGTCGTCACCAGGACGGTGACGCCGGACCGGGAGAGTTGATCGATCAGCCGCCAGAACTGACGGCGGGAGATCGGATCGACGCCGCCCGTCGGCTCGTCGAGGAACAGGATCGGCGGCTCGTGAAGGATCGCGCAGCCGAGCGCCAGTCGCTGGCGGAACCCGCCGGGGAGATCACGGGGCAGCGCGTCTTCGCGGCCCTGCTGGCCCGCCAGCTCGAGCGCAAAGCGCCGCCGCTCGGCAAACCGCTCCGGAGGCACGCCGTAGAGTTCGGCGTACAGGCGGATGTTCTGATCGACGGTCAGCAACTCGTAGAGCGAGAACTTCTGCGACATGTATCCGATGCGTGCCTTGACTCCTTCGGGGTCGCGGCTCACGTCGAGGCCGCCGACGAGCGCGGTTCCCGATGTCGGCTTCAACAGCCCGCACAGCATCCGGATCGTGGTCGACTTCCCGGCGCCGTTGCTCCCGAGGAAGCCGAAGATCTCGCCGGTCTTCACCGTGAACGACACGTGGTCCACGGCGACGAAGCTGCCGAACCGGCGGGTCAGATCTTTGACGACAATGGCGTCCATGGGTGAAAGCCCGTGAGCAGCGGTGTTACCGTCCGAGCGCCCGCTCGAGCCTGGCCTCGGCCAGCCGCACGCTGGCCAGCGCCTGTGTGCGATCGAGCCCCGCCTGCAGGAGCGCGACTTGCGAGTCGAGCACCTCGGTGCTGGTGGCCACGCCCGAGGCAAATCGGTCGCCCACGACGCGGCGCGCCTCGGTGGCGGCACGGACCGAGTCGGTCGCGGCGGACACCGCCGCGCGGGCCGACTCGAGGTCGAGGCGGCGCTGGCGGACCTCGACGTCGAGGACCGTGTCGAACTCGGCCAGGCGTTCGCGTACCGCGCGCTCGTTGGCCCGGGCCTCGGCGACATCGGCCTGCACCCGGCCGAAGTCCCAGAACGTCCAGGTGAAGTTCACGCTGGCATCCCAGGATTCGTTCCAGGCGGCGGCGCGGGGGAAGATGCGCGGGTTGGGACGGGCGAAGTCCACGCCGGCGCCGACCGAGATGACCGGCCGCTTGTTGGCCAGCGCGGCCTCGCGCCGCTCGCCGGCACCCTGCGCGCGCGTTTCGAGGGCCTTCCTCTCGGGCCGTGCTGCACGCGCGGCTGCGACGAGGCCCTCGGCCGGCTGGACAGGCTCGCCGGCCGCTTCGAGGACGGCCTCGACATCGATCGGGCTGTCTGGCGCCGCACCGGTGAGGCGCCGCAGGTCGGCCAGAGTCTGCTCGCGGTTGTTGATCGCCTGGACGAGGAGCATCTGCTGGCGGGAGCGCTGCGCCTCGACCGACAGCACGTCGTTCGGGGGTACCAGGCCGACTTTCAGCCGGTTCCGCATGTCCTCGAGCGAGGCGCCCATCCGGGTGAGCGATTCGTCCACCACGCGGACGGCCTCGTTGGCGGTGACGACGGCCCAGAACGCGCGAGTGATTTCGAGCTTCAAGTCGGTTTTGGCCGCGGCGAGATCGAGCCCGGTCGCGTCCGCCTCTGCACGCGCGGCCCGCTCCAGCGCGTCGATTCGTCCGAACGTGTAGATCGGCCACTGGAAATCGAGGCGGGTCCGGTAGTTGTCGGGCAGATCCGGATAGATGACGCGAGGTGCCGCGCCAGGTGTCTGAATTGCGAATTCGTCCACGTGATTCGTGCGCGTGTAGCCCGCCTGCGCCGACACCTGCGGCATCCCTGCTGCGTGCCGGCCCTGGACGGCCGCAGCAGCTCCCTGCTGGCGCGCGGTCAGTTCTGAGAGACGATGACTGGCCGCGAGGCCGCGCGAGATGGCTTCGTCCAGCGTCAGGCGCGAGGGGGTCTGGGCCGCGACATTGGCAGCCAGGAAGGCCGCCGACAAGGCGGTCATGAGTGAGAGCTGGAGCGAGTTCATGGTACGGCCACCCTGTTGATGAACACATCCTCGAGCGACGCGGGAATCTCCCGGACGCTGGTCACTTCTATTTGTTGTTCGCGGAGCCGCCGTTCGACCTGCTCGATGGCCGCTTCGGGCTGATTGTCGGTCCACCGGACGTGCACACGCTCGCCGAAGCTCTCGATCGCGGCCACGCCGGGCAGCGAACGGAGCGAGTCAATCGCCTCGCCCTGCGGCCTGGCGAGCACCTCGAGAATGATGCCCGGCAATCCGTCGCGGAGGGCCTGCGGAGTATCGACGACCAGGAGCCTTCCATTGGACAGCAGTCCCACGCGCGAACACCGCTCGGCCTCGTCCAGGTAGGGCGTCGCCATCACGATGGTGATCCCCTGGGCGAGGAACTCCGACAGCAGCTTCCAGAACTCGCGCCTCGACACCGGATCGACGCCTGTCGTCGGCTCGTCGAGCAGGATCAGCTGCGGTTCGTGGACGAGGGTGCACGCGAGCGCCAGCTTCTGCTTCATCCCGCCGGAGAGGCGGTCGGCCAGACGGTGGCGGAAGGGCGTGAGCTGCGTCATATCCAGCAGCCGGTCGCGTCGCGCATCGAAGTTCGTCAGCCCGTGGATCTCGGCGAAGAACGCGATGTTCTCGTCGATGGTGAGGTCGCCGTACAGGCTGAAGCGCTGCGAGAAGTAGCCGGTGCTTCGCGTCACCGCGGCGTGTTGCCTGACCGGATCGGAGCCGAACACCACGATCCGGCCGGCGTCGGCCTGCAACAGGCCGCAGATCAGGCGGATCGTGGTCGTCTTGCCCGCGCCGTCCGGGCCGATGAGACCGAACATTTCGCCGCGGCGGATCTCCAGGGACAGGTCGTCGATGGCCACGATGGCACCAAAGCGCCTCTTGACACGATCGAGAACGACAGCCTGGTCGGACATGATCGTCACTTCGGCGACAGCGGCACGTCGGCTTCGACTGGCATGCCCTGCTTCAGCACGCCTTGCGCGTTGTCCACCGACACCTTGATGCGATACACCAGCTTCGACCGCTCCTCGGTCGTCTGCACGTTGCGCGGCGTGAACTCGGCCTTCGGGGAAATGAACGTCACCGTGCCCTTCAGGCTTGGGCCGCCGGCATCGGTGTGGAGCGTGGCCTCCTGCCCGAGGCGAAGGCGGGGGATGAGCGGTTCGTCGATGTAGATGTTGGCCCAGGCGTGGTCCAGGTCGACGACGTTCACGATGGGCGTTCGCGGCGCGAGGATCTCTCCCGCATCGGCCAGCTTCTGCGTGACGAGGCCGGCAATCGGCGACGTCACGGTGGCGTCCTTGATGCTCTGCTCGATCGTGGCGATCTGCGCTTCCGCGGCGGCCACCCGGGCGCGCGCGGCGGTGATCTCCTGCGGCCGAGGGCCGCGGTCGAGCCGCACCTGCCCCTCCCGGGCGGCATGCACCCGCTCCTGCGCTGACTGGAGACGGGCTCTTGCCATATCGCGCCTCGCCGCGGCATCGTCGCGCTGCTTCTCTGAGCCGGAGCTCAACTTCAGCAGCGTTTCGAAGCGCACGAGGTCGGTCTCCGCGGCAGCCAGGTCGTCACGAGCGCCAGCGGCATCCGCTTCTGCGCCCCTGACCTGCGCCTCCGCCTGCCGGATGTCCTCCTGCCGCGATCCGGCCTGGAGCAGCGCGAGTTGAGCGGCCGCCTGGTCGCGATCGGCCGTGGCGCGGCGCAGCGCCAACAGGACATCGGTCGTGTCCAACTGGGCGATGGTCTGGCCGACCGTGACGCGGTCGCCTTCGACGACCTTCAACTCCATCAGGCGTCCGCCAACCTGCGCCGATATCTGGACTTCGGTCGCCTCGACGCTTCCAGACGCGCGGATCCGGTCGATTGGGGCTTTCGACGCGCAGCCGGCCGTCATGACGGCCAATGCGAGAGCAGCGGGAATGGCATGGACGAGGACATTCGCTTTCATGCGTGGTCTCCAGAACGGGTCGGGCGGGAACGCCGGCGCGCGGGTCGCGTCGAGGCAGGCGGGGACGCGCCCACGCTCAGGATGGTGAGCGCGGCCGATTTCAGGTTTGCCACGAACGCGGGCGCATCGATCAGGCGGGCGTCGACGACGTGCGACTTACCGAGCGCGGCGCGAACCGGGGCGGTGGCACGGAAGAAGATGACCGGGCTGACGAGCGTGAAATACGTGAGGACCGGGTTGGCCGGCCTGAAGACGCCCTTGCGGGCTCCCTCCTCCAGGATCAGCCTCAGGTTGTTGAAGACTCCCGCCATCAACTTCAGCGTCTCGGCGTCGAGCCGGATGGCTCCCTCGGCCATCTCGCGCATCATGATCGGCGGGATGTACGGCCGGCTCTCGGCCATGTCGTCGAGCGCGTCGATGAAAGCCTCGATCTTGGCGCCCGGGTTCCGATCCGAGGTGACGATGCCGCCGGTGCGGGCGCCCATGAAGCGGAAGACGTCGCGGATGATCTCGAGGTAGAGCTCCTTCTTGCTCTCGAAGTGGTAGTAGATCATCGCCTTGTTGAAGCCCGCCCCGGCGGCGATGTCGTCCACCGACGCGCCCGCGAACCCGCGGGCGGCGAACTCGGTTGCCGCCGCCGCGAGGATGGCTCCGCGCGTGTCCCCGGCCGCTCTCTTCACCCGTCCCTCCGTGATCCGATTCGTGCTTGTCGCCCGGATTGCTAACTAACCAGTCAGTTAAACTAACTACTTAGTTAACACCAGCCAGTGCTCCTTGTCAATATGCGGCAGGCGCCCCCGGCGCGCGGCGCCGGACCGGACGTGGCGAACCGCGGAGGGAGGGCGTCGCGCCGGCCCCCCGTCCGGTGTAGCGCGGGTCCTCAGGACCCCGGGAATGGCGGGGCGACACCGCCAGACCGCAGCCACTCTCCGAGTTTCGACCACCGCCGCCTGGCCTGCTTCCCGGCCACCGCGATCGCCAGCGCCTTCCGCTGGCCGACCAGGACCACCAGCTTCCGCCCTCGCGTCACGCCGGTGTAGACGAGGTTGCGCCGCAGCATCGGGTAGTGCTGCGTCGAGAGCGGGATCACGACGGCCGGATACTCCGATCCCTGGGCCTTGTGGATGGTCGTCGCATAGGCGAGCACCAGGCGATCGAGGTCGGAGAAATCGTAGGTCACGGGGCGGCCGTCGAAGTCGACGATCAGTTCTCCCGCGTTCGGATCGAGAGCGCTGATGAAGCCGAGGTCGCCATTGTAGACGTCCTTGTCATAGTCGTTCTCGATCTGCATCACCTTGTCGCCGACCGCAAACACCGAGCCGAAACGCTCCACGCGCGGTTCACGGTCCGGATTCAGGAGTTGCTGCAGCTCGAGATTCAGCGCGCGCGCGCCGAGCGCGCCGCGGTTCATCGGGCACAGGACCTGGACGTCGCGAACTGGATCGAGGCCGAAGCGCGCCGGAATCCGCTCCGAGACGATCTGGAGCAGCCGCGCCGCCCCCTGCTCGGGGTCGTCGATCTCGGTGAAGAAGAAATCGGACCCCTCGACCGCAGTCGTCTCTGGCATCTGGCCGTGATTGATTCGGTGGGCGTTGACGATGATGCGGCTCTCTCTGGCCTGGCGGAAGACCTCGGTCAGGCGGACGACCGGGACGGCCCCCGAGTCGATGATGTCCGCGAGCACCTGCCCGGGGCCGACAGACGGCAGTTGATCGACGTCGCCGACGAGGACCACCGCCGCGTGCGCCGGCACCGCGCGAAGCAGCGCGTGCATGAGCGGCACATCCACCATCGACATCTCGTCGACGACCAGCAGCTCGCACTCGAGCGGGTGCGATTCCTGCCGCTTGAACCCGCCGGTCCGAGGATCCACCTCGAGCAGCCTGTGGATCGTCTTCGCCTCGAGGCCGGTCGTCTCCGACAGGCGCTTGGCCGCGCGTCCGGTCGGAGCGCACAACGCGATCCGGATGCCGCGCACGCCGAGCACCGCAAGGACCGCGTTCAACAGCGTCGTCTTGCCGACGCCCGGGCCGCCGGTGATGACCAGGACCTTCGACCTGACGGCCAGGCGAACCGCCTCGGCCTGCATCGTGGCCAGCGACATTGCCAGCCGCGCTTCCACCCAGGCGATCGCGCGATCCGCGTCGACCGCCTTCCAGGGCACGCTGCCGGCCGCAAGTCCGCGAATCCGGGCTGCGATGATCCGCTCGGCGGCATGCAGGCTGGCGAGAAACACGCAGGCGCCGTTGTCTACGGTGTCCTGCACGACCGTCCCGGCGTCGAGCTCGAGCCCGAGCGCCTCGGCGACCAGCGCCTCGGGGATGTCGAGCAGCTTCGACGCCGCGAACAGAAGATCGGCCAGCGGCAGCCCGCAGTGCCCGTCGTCGGTCGCCTCCGACAGCGTGTAGCCGATTCCCGCGCGCGCCCTGATCATCGCCGTCTTCTCGATGCCGAGCGTGGCCGCAATCTTGTCGGCGGTCAGAAAGCCGATGCCGCGGATATCCGCCGCGAGCCGGTAGGGGTTCTCGGAGATGATGGCGATGGCGTCGGGGCCGTAGGTCTTGAAGATGCGAACGGCGCGCGACGTGCCGACGGCGTGCGAGTGCAGGAAGACCATGATGTCGCGGACGGCCTTCTGCTCGCGCCAGGCGTCGACGATGCGCTGGGCACGCACGCGGCCGATGCCCTCGACCGACCGGAGCCGCTCGGGTGAGGTGTCGATCACGTCGAACACGGACGCCCCGAACGCATCCACGAGGCGGCGGGCGAAGTGCGGCCCGATCCCTTTCACCAGGCCCGATCCCAGGTACTTCTCGATCCCCTCGATCGTCGTGGGCGCGACGGCCTTCAACACGCGCGCGCTGAACTGCACGCCGTGAACGCGATCGTTGACCCAACCGCCCTCGGCCTGGATGAACTCCCCGGGAGAGATCGTTGCGGCGTGGCCGACGACCGTGACCAGCTCGCGGCGGCCGCGCGCCTGGACGCGCAACACCGAGAAACCGTTCTCGTCGTTGTGAAACGTGACACGTTCGACGGTGCCGGCGAAGTGGTCGGTGGGCACGGACGGGGCATCGAGCAGCCGGGGCTGTTCCGGCTCCCGCACGGGTCTGTTCCCGTCTCCGCCCTTCTGCGCCTTCACGAGGGACGACGGTAGCATGGGGAGTGGGCAGTTGCTACTGACAACTACGCTTCACCGGCCACTGGCCACTGCCGGATCCCGGTTAGAATCAGCAGGGGGGGTCATGAAGATCGTCATCGCGGGTGGGAGTGGGTTCCTCGGGCGGGCGTTGTCCGAACGCCTGGTGGCCGGCGGGCACCAGGTGCTCGTCCTGGCCCGCGGCCGGCGGCCGTCCACGCCGTGGGAAGGCCCGCGATCGACTCTCGCGTGGACGCCTGACGGCACCACTGGAGACTGGACCCAGGCGCTGGAAGGCGCCGACGCGGTCGTGAACTTCGCCGGGGAGCCGATTGGCAACGCCCGCTGGACGAAGGCGCGTAAAGCCGTCATCCTCGACAGCCGCGTTCGCGCCACCTGCAGCCTCGTCGCGGCGATCCGCGAACTCCGGAACCCGCCCACTGTTCTCGTCAGTTCGTCCGCTCAGGGTTACTACGGCGACCGTGGTGATGAGGAACTGACCGAAGAAGCGGCCGCCGGTACCGACTTTCTGGCCGATGTCTGTGTCCGGTGGGAAGCCGAGGCGCGCAAGGCCGAAGGCCGGGCCCGCGTGGTGACGCTCCGTACCGGGATTGTGCTGTCGGCGCAGGCCGGTGCGTTGCCGCGGATGCTCCTGCCGTTCAGGCTGTTCGGTGGCGGCCCGTTCGGATCGGGACGTCAGTTCATGTCGTGGATTCACATCGAGGACTGGGTGGGCATTGTCGTCCTGGCCCTCGCGAGCTCGCGGGTTCGCGGCCCGGTCAATCTCGGCTCTCCCGTTCCGGTCCGCAACCGCGATTTCGCCGCCGCGCTCGGGCGCGCGCTGCACCGGCCCAGCCTGCTTCCGGCGCCGGGCTTCGCCCTCCGGCTCGCCCTTGGTGAAATGGCGCAACCGCTGCTCCTTGCCAGCACGCGAATGGTCCCGGCGCAAGCTTCTGTCGCCGGGTATCGGTTCGTCTTCCAGAACGCCGGCGAAGCGCTAGGCAATCTCGTCGGGTAATTCAGGGGTACCGACCCCTTTGGGTATACTGACCGCCATGGCTCGATGCTCACTCCGACCCGTTCTCGCGCTGTCTGTTGTCGCACTGCTGACCTGCTGCGTCGGCACCGCCTCCGCCTCACCCCAGGATCCCCAGCGCGACGCGCTGGGCGTTGCGCGGGTCTGGGAGGCCGAGCATGTCGATTACGGGCCGCCGGCGCTCCTCGATCACGCCCGCCTGCTGGTCCGGCTGGACGCGGCGGTGAGCGAAGGCGCCGGACTCTACAAGATGGAGCAGATCGGCCAGTCGGAGGAAGGGCGCTCGATCAATCACATCTGGTTCGGCTCCGGCGCGACGCACGTGCTGCTGTGGTCGCAGATGCACGGCGACGAGTCCACGGCCACATCCGCGCTGCTCGACATCCTGCACATCCTGGCCCGCCACCAGGCAGACGCGCCCGTGCAGCGACTGCTCCAGCAGTTGACGATTCACCTGGTGCCGATGCTCAACCCCGACGGCGCGCAGCGGTTCCAGCGCCGCAACGCGCAGGGGATCGACATCAACCGCGACGCGCTGCTGCTCCAGGCGCCGGAGGGACGCGCGCTCAAGGCGCTGCGCGATCGCCTGCAGCCGGCGCTCGGGTTCAACCTGCACAATCAGAACTGGCGGACGTCGGCCGGCAAGTCCAAGCCGGCATCGATCTCGCTACTCGCTGTCGCCTTCGACGAGGCGCGCACGGAAACTCCGGGCCGCCTGCTCGCCAAGCGCACGTGCGCCGTCATCCGGCAATCCGTGGAGGCGCTGGCGCCAGGGCAGGTCGCGCGCTACGACGATGAGTTCGAGGTGCGCGCGTTCGGGGACAACGTGACGAAGTGGGGGACACCGGTCGTGCTGATCGAAACCGGTCCCTACCCTGGGGATTCGGCCGACCAGGAACTAATCGAGCTGAACGTTGTGGCGATCCTGACGGCGCTCGACGCGCTCGCCACCGGTGCGGTGCAAGGCGCCGATGCCGGGCTCTACACGTCGCTTCCCATCAACGATTCGAACCTGTTCACGATCATCATCACGCACGCGTCGATCGTTCCGGGGACCGGGATCGCGCCGTTCACGGGCGACATCGCACTCGGGTCGAGCCGGGTCGTGAAGCCGGCGGATCCGAAAGGCGTCCGCCAGGCCGTCCAGTCGCTCCGCGTGGAGGACCTCGGCGACATGCGCGTGTTCTCTGCGCTGGAGACGGTGGACGCGACGGGCCTGCTCGCCGTGGTGAACCAGGGCTGGAAGGAAGGGGAGGCCGTCCAGGTGGCGGACTGGAAGGCGTTCAAGTCGGAGCGGCCGCTCGCGGTCGGAGCCAGCACGGACATCGCACTGCTGCGTCAGACCGGCGCCGGGGCCTACACGGTCGTCCGCATCATCCGGTCGGAGCGGCTGCTGGGAACATCCTAGCCAGGCAGCCGGCGAGACGGCAGGCGTGGCCCGGTCCGCCCTGCCTCTCTCGTGCCGGCCGTCGCCCCGGTTGCCGGCTACGTCAGGTCCCGGTTGATGACGATAATTTTCTGCTCCGTCATCTCCTCGATCGCGTAGCGCGGGCCCTCGCGCCCGATCCCCGAATTCTTCACGCCGCCGTACGGCATGTGATCGATCCGCCAGGCCGAGACGTCGTTGACCATGACGCCACCGACCTCGAGGACATCCATCGCGTCGAGCGTGCGAAGAAGGTCATTCGTGAAGACTCCGGCCTGCAGGCCGTACGCCGAGCGATTCACGCGCGCGAGGGCGTCGTTGAAGTCGTCGAACCTGTAGAGGCCGACGACCGGCGCAAACACCTCCTCCGCGCACACCTTGGCGGTTTCCGGAACGTCGGTCAGGACGGTGGGGGCGTAGAGCGCCGCCCCGAGCCTCCGACCGCCAGTGAGCACCTTCGCGCCCTGCTGAACCGCCTCGTTGACCCACGACTCGATGCGCGCCGCTTCCGATTCGTCGATCATCGGCCCGATGTCGGTCGCCGGGTCGAGGGGATTCCCGACCTCGAGCGACTCCAGGCGGGCGACCAACTGCGAGGCAAAGCGCTCGAACACGCTGGCGTGGACGAACACACGCTGCACGGAGATGCAGCTCTGACCGGCCAGCGCGAACCCGCCGACCGAGACGCGCCTCACCGCGTAATCGATATCCGCCGTGTCGTCGACGATGACGCCGGCGTTGCCGCCGAGTTCCAGCAGCACCTTCTTCCTGCCGGCGCGCGCCTTCATGGCCCAGCCGACCGCCGAGGAACCGGTGAACGTCAGCAGCTTGTAGCGTTCGTCGGTGACAAGGCGATCGCCGGTCTGTCGCGACATCGGGAGGACACTGAGGGCACCCTTCGGCAGGCCGGCCTTGTCCAGCGCGTCAGCGAGAATCAGCGCGGAGAGCGGCGTCTTGGTGGCAGGCTTGAGCACGATCGGATTGCCGGCGGCAATGGCTGGCGCCAGCTTGTGGGCGGTCAGGTTGAACGGGAAGTTGAACGGCGAGATGGCGGCGATCGGTCCGACAGGATACCGCCGGGTGAAGGCCACCCGTCCCCTGCCGTGCGGCGCGAGATCCATCGGGATGACCTCGCCCCCGATGCGCCTGGCTTCCTCGGCCGCCACGTGAAACGTCTGCGTCCCGCGATCGGCTTCACCGAGCGCATCGCGCAGCGCCTTGCCGACTTCGCCGGCGATGGTCCGCCCGATCTCTTCACGCCGGGCGCTCAGATCTTCGTGCGCGCGCATCAATATCGCGGCGCGCTCGTAGGCCGGGAGTCGGCGCATCACGGCTGCCGCCTCGACAGCCGCCTGCGTGGCCCGCTCGAACTCGGCGTCACCGGCCAGCCAGGTGGTGCCGACCAGCGAGTTGTCGTACGGGCACGTGACCTGGAGCGGGTGGTTCGACCGTTCCCAGGAGCCGGCAATGAAGAAGGGGTGATTCATAATCGATATCCCAGACGAGCAAGTATAGTCGTTGCATTCCCGTTGCCCCGCGCTTCATACTGCCGCGCGAATCGTCCGGGCAAGGGAGCACAATCATGAGAATCCAGTTCGAGCGTTCGGCATTCGTCCTTGTCGTCACACTGCTGTGCGCCGCCAGCCTGTTCGCTCAATCGGCCGACCCGCGCCCGACCTTTGCCGTCGGCACGGCGAAGGCGGCCCGAGGCCAGAAGATCACGGGCGTGATCGCGGTTCCGCCGGGGAGCGACGCCGGCACGAACATCCCGGTGGTCGTGGTCCACGGCGCCAGGCCTGGCCGGATCCTGGCGCTGGTCGCGGGCGCCCACGGCACCGAGTACGCGTCCATCATCGCTCTCGAGAAGATGATCGCGCTGCTCGATCCTGCCCAGATCTCGGGCACGGTGGTCATCGTGCCGCTCGTGAATCTCGCGTCGTTCGAGCAGAAGGTCGCCCACCTCAACCCGGTGGACGGGAAGAGCATGAACCGGTACTACCCGGGCAACCCGAACGGCACGCAGACCGAACGCGCGGCCTACGCCATCACGCGTGAAGTGGTCGAACCGTGCGATCACCTGATCGATCTGCACGGCGGGGACCTCGACGAGAGCCTGCGGCCCTACAGCTATTGGACGGTCACGGGCGACCAGAAGCAGGACCAGGTGTCACGGGAGATGGCGCTCGCCTTCGGTCTCGACACCATTATCATCTCGGCCGATCGCCCCAAGGATCCCGCCGCGTCCCGCTATCTCGAGAACACGGCCACCACGCGCGGCAAGCCGTCGCTGACGGCCGAGGCCGGCCACGCCGGCACGGTCGAGACCGACGATGTGAACGCACTGGTCAACGGCGTCCTGAACGTGATGCGGTATCTCCAGATGGTGCCGGGCGTCCCGGCAGCGATCGAGCACCCCGTCTGGATCGAGCGCATTGCGGGCATTACCAGCGACCAGACGGGCATGTTCTATCCGCTGGTCAAGCGCGGGACCTACGTGGAGAAGGGGATGCTGGTCGGCTACGTCACCGACTACGTCGGCAAGACCATCCTCGAAGCCCGCGCCCCCGAAGCCGGCGTCGTGCTCTACCTTCGGGCCGTGCCGTCGATGACCAAGGGTGAGACGATCGCGAATATCGGCGTCGTGAAGAAGGATTAGGACTGGCCTCCCATGCTACATTCGCAATCATGCGGGTAGCCATCATCGGTGCGGGAGCTGTTGGCGGGTACTACGGCGCGCGCCTGGCGCAGGCCGGCCACGAGGTCGCACTGATCGCGCGGGGCGCCAACCTCGAGGCGATTCGCGCTCACGGCTTCCGCGTGCGGAGCGCTGCCGGAGATCTTCTCGTCAAGGTGCGTGCGGAGTCCGATCCGTCTCTCATCGGGTCCGTGGATCTCGTCATCGTTGCCGTCAAGACGTATTCGAATCGGCAGGCGTTCCCGCTCGTGCGGCCGCTGGTCGGATCCGGCACCTTGGTGCTTTCGCTTCAGAACGGAGTGGACAGCGCCGACGAACTCTCGGCCCTGATAGGCCCGTCGCCCGTGCTCGCCGGGACCACCTACATCGCGGCGACGCTCATCGAGCCCGGAGTCGTCGAGTCTGTCGGGATCGTCCGGCGGATCGTGTTTGGCGAAGCCTTCGGTGAGCGTATTGTCACCGATCGCGTCTCGAGCCTTCGCGAGGCGCTTGCGGGCGCGGATATCCAGGCAGAAGCGGCGGCGGACAGCCGGGTCCCGATCTGGGAGAAATTCATCTTCCTCGCGCCGATCGCAGGGCTCACGGCCGCCGCACGCCTGCCGGTCGGCCCCGCGTGGGCTCAGCCGGAGTTCCGCGAGACGTTCGACCAGGCGATGGCCGAGGTCGAGGCCCTGGCGCGGCACGCGGGGGTGAGGGTTGCGGCGGACGTGCGCGCGCAGAAGCTCCGCTACCTCGACGCCAGCCCGCCGACGATGCGCTCGTCGATGATGGTGGACATCACGTCGGGCCGACCACTGGAACTCGAGGCGCTGATGGGCACGGTCGTGCGCCGTGGCCGAGCCGCGGGCATTCCGACGCCCGTGATGGCGACGCTCTACGGCATTCTGAAGCCGTTCGAGCACGGGACGCCGCAACTCCCATGATTCCAGAGATCTCCCCGCTGCTGACGCTCGTCCTCGTTCTCGCGGGGACGGCGGCTGGCATGGTGGGCGCGCTGCTCGGCCTCGGCGGCGGCGTGTTCCTGGTTCCTTTTCTCGTCCTTGTCCTGCACCTGCCGATGCGCCTGGCGGTCGGCATCAGCCTCACCACCGTGATCGCGACCTCGAGTGTCGTGACGTCGAACCGGATGGGGCGGTCACTGGTCAATCTCAGGCTCGGCATGGTGCTGGAGGTTGCCACCACCGCGGGCGGGCTCACCGGGGGCATTGCCGCGGCAATGCTCTCCGCCGGCACGCTTCAGCGGTTGTTCGGCATCATGGCGGTGGCGTCCTCGCTGGCGATGCTCACACGCCTGGAGCGGCGGAACGTGATCCTCGATCCGGGTGCGGACCCTGGGCGGCTCGGCGGGCGGTACGACGAAGCGGAGAGCGGCGCGGTCGTGAGCTACAGGGTGAGGCGCGTCCCCCTGGCCATGGCCGTGTCGTTCGTGGCCGGAAGCGTTTCGTCCTTGCTCGGCGTGGGCGGCGGCATTCTGAAGGTGCCGGCGCTGAACGCCTGGTGTGGCGTTCCGCTGAGAGCCGCGGCGGCGACGAGCGCCTTCATGATCGGTGTGACGGCGACCGCCGGGGCTGTCATCTACTACGGGCGCGGCGAGATCATCCCGTGGATGGCGGCATCCACCGTGCTTGGCGTGCTCGCGGGTTCGCGCGCCGGCATCGTGATGGGGGCGCGAGCCACGGCCAAGTGGCTGAAACTGCTGCTGGCCGCCATCCTGCTTGGCGTCGGCGTACTCATGCTCGCGAGGTTGCAATGACCCAGCCCGTCACCGACCGGCTCGAGCGCTGGCTCGGAAAGATCCTGGGCTGGGGCGCGCTGACGAGCACGGGATTGCTGGCGTCCGGCCTCCTCCTGCAGCTTTTCGGGGTCACGCCCGGCGTCGCTTCGGCGTTGACACACGCCGGTCTCGTCATCCTGATCGCCACGCCGGTCGCCCGCGTCGTGGCATCGGTGGTCGAGTACACGCTCGTCCGCGACTGGCTTTTCATGACGCTGACGACGGTCGTCCTGATCATCCTGCTGGGCAGCCTGGCAGTCTCGTTGAATCTGCGGCTCTAGCGTTCCACCGGCAGTCCGCACGATTCCTACAGCGCAAGGTCGCACGATTCGAATCTCTTCATCGTCTGCGTCTTCGTCTCGTCCTCAATGAGGGGAAAGGTCCCCAGGATGTGCCGGAGTTCATCCAGCGTCAGATGGTACAGGTGGGCCACGGCCGCCTGCAGTTCGGCGTAGGCAGGGGCCTGCTGCGGGGAGGCCGAACGGCGCAGCCGCGAGGAGAGGTCGGCAATCGCTAGGTAGAGCGGTGAGCCGGCGAGCGGGCGGGGCACGGGCAGCCTCGAGACGATCCGCGTGGTGACATGCGTCGTGACCCGCTGTCGCACGAGGTAGTTGGCGACGAAACTGTTGAGAACGCCGCACACGAAGTCCTGGTCGCGTGGCGACAGCGCCGTCTTCAGGCAGAACAGGGTGTGCACCGTGACGCAGCCGGCGGGGACGACGGCAGCGATCAGCGTCAGCCGGTTCGTGACACTGGCGACATCCCGATAGGCGATGCGCGGCCGGCCCCAGGTCCGCACCTCGTCGAGCAACCGGGTGGCGGCTGCTGCCGGCAACCTGCAGACGTCGGCCGGCGTGCGCACGTGGAAGGGCTCGATGTGTTTCCCTTCGAGCACGGGCAGGCCATCACCGCCACTGTTGAAATGGCGGCGGTCGTCGCTGGCGTTCAGCTCGCGGCCGAACTCGGCGCCCCAGCCGTCGGCGGCCGCGAGAGACGGGGCGGTTGCCACGATCTTCTCGAGCAGCGCAAGGTCGGTGTCGGTCCTGGCATCCGGAACGGCCAGGTCGCCTGGCGACAGGCGCTCGAGGAGCGGCCGGGTCATCACCACGCACAGCCTCGACCGGATGTCGTGCCCGGCGTCAGCGGCCGAGTCGAGCACTCCTGGATCGCGGACGCCAAGGCGGCAGGGGAGTGCGTCTGTCGTTCCCCCGGTGGATGCCGTCACCAGCAGGAACCGGACGCTGCGATGGATCGGAAAGACGGCCTCCGTGTTGTCGAAGGCGATCCACGCATCGACACGGCAATGGTCGAACAACAGACGCCGAAGGGGGGCGCACCCCTGATCGGCCGCCAGCCCCCAGGGAACCACGAGGCCGATCCGCCCGCCCTCGCGCGCGAGACGAACCGCGCGCTCGACAAACAGCTGAAACACGTTTCCGTGGCCGTCACCCTGGGCGCGATACACCCCGGACGAGCGCGCGAATCGAAGCAGGCACGCCGCGTTGCTTCGCGACAACTCACGGTCCGCATCGCCGTCGTTGTCCCCTCGGATCATGTCCCAGGGCGGGTTGCCGACCACGGCGTCGAATCCGGCACGCACGCTGGGCGTCCCATCCGGCGAATAGAACACCTCGGGAAATTCCAGCGTCCAGTGGAAGAACCGCCGTTGCGCGGCGATGGCACGGGCCTCGCTCAGCCACCGATCCACGATGGCCTTCGGAAGGGAAGAGCGCCCCGACAGGATCGCGTCGGCGAGGGCGGGGAAGACGCGGGCGTTCGACTCGTGGCGGCCGTCCCGGAAGGCAAAGGCGCACCAGAGGTCGGCCGCCGTCTTCCACGCTGACATCGGCGACGCCGGGCTGACGATCCCGGCAAGGAGCCGTTCCTTCTCGCGCACGACCGCCAGGCTCTCGTCGGGCATGGACGACACACGATCCCTCGCGGGAAGCACGGTCCGAATCGCCGGGCCGATCTCCTCCACGTCAAAGAGCGGCAGCGGCGCGGACTCGCCGCGCCGGTGTCCGCGACAGGGTGCGATACCCGGCGGCGATCTGCGGATGTCATCGAGCGACGCCCCGACGAGGCTGTCACCTACCAGGAGATGGTGATCGAGAAACGTCAGCGGGCGTTCCGGCGCCAGCGTGCACAGCCATAGCGACAGTCGCGCCAGTTGCACCGCGATGGGATTCCGGTCGACCCCGAAGAGACACCGCTGCGCCACGAGCCGCCTGAACCCGCGACGGTCGGTGTCCGAGATGTCGCTCGGATGACAGCCGCCGCTGGCGATGATCGCCGACTCGTAGGAGCCAGCCAGATATCGACACGCCGCCACGAGGAAGGCCCCGCTGCCCATCGCCGGATCGACGACCCGAAGCGAGAGGATCTCGTCTGGCGACGCGCCAGCGACCAGCGGCGCCAGCGTTCGACGCACGAGAAACGTCGTAATCGACCGCGGCGTGTAGAAGGTGCCGGTAGCCTTTCTCACGCCGCTTCCTGGCACCAGCCGCATGTCCGCGCGGGTCGCGCGGGCACGATCTGTCCCGGCACCCCGTGGCTGCCCCCCGCGATCGGCGCCACTTCGGGCGGGCACGAGTTGCGGTCGATAGTCCAGCACGCTCTCGTAGACGGCGCCAAGCTGCTCGACTCCGAGATCCCGATATGCGATCCGCGCGCGTTCGCCGCGCGCCCGCGCGGGCGCCGTCGACAACGCCAGCAGGACCCGCCGCGCGGTCTCATCGTCGACGCGACAGTTGTCGGCGAGCGGTGTGATGGCGGGAGCGAACAGGCGCCCGTTGAAGGGCGTGACGCGCAGGTTGCCCGCGCGACAGCCCGTGTGAGCCAGCCGCGAAATCGCCTGCAGCGCTTCCCAGAGACCACGCGGCCGGGCGGGACGTTCCGCGAGGTCGCGCAGGGACTCCATCGAGTAGCTCTCCCGATAGACTGGATGCCAGAGGGGCACCAGCCCGCGCGACTCGGCGAACAGCAGGAACAGGATGCGGTAGACGATGGTCAGTGCCTGTTCGTGGACCGCGTCGATGCTGTTCCCGACTGGGCCAGTCTCTTGCGAGACTACGCCGGCAAGGCCCGAGAGCAGGTCGCCCAGCGCCCGTAGCACGCCGATCCGCAGCGAGCGGGTCACGCCGACTGCATGGCGCGCCGATGCCATCGCGACACGGTCGACCAACGCCGGCGATTCGAATCCAGCGCTTCGGAACAGGCCCCACAAGACGGCGAACGACGCCGCATCCTCGAGAACACAGCCGAGATCGAACTCGATGAAACGCAGGGCAAAGGCCCGGCGCACGTCGACGAGGCGGAGTTGACGGCCGTTGGTCAACAGGCACCAGGCCGCACCAGTCGCGATGACCTGTCGCATCGTGGTCCGCCAGACCGAACCGAGCGGATCCGCCCACGACGCGGCGAGCAGGATCGGCGCGGCTCCCGCCTGGCCGAGACGTGAGATGACGACGCTGTCGTCGGCCGCGGCCTGGAGAATTGCCGGCTCGAAGCCCAAGGTCTTGGCCAGCGGCACGGCGGCCAGGTCGTGGACGCTTCGCGCGCCGTTCACGGGTCCCAGCCGCCGGGCAGGTCCACGGCTCCACCTGAGCAGCCGTTTGCGCGCCGCCTCGCGGGTGGCCTCGCCAAGCTCTCCTCCAAACGCCTCCGCCAGGAAGGCCTCGGCAAAGTACTCGGAGACAAGCGAGCCGGAGAAGCCTGACAGCATAGAGAAGGCAGGGGGCTCAGCCGCCTTCGCCCAGGGGTTTCGGCGGGCCAACGGGCTTCAGGCCACGACGTTCGAGCGCGCCGATCAGCATCAAGCGCGGCGGGCCTGTGAGAGATAGACTCTCGGCACGGGAGATGGCGTCCAGCCGCGCCTGGCTCTCTTCCTGACGCAGCGCTCGGGCCTGGCGGTCTTCGTCGGCCTCCCGCAACGCACGGCGGTCGAAGAGCCCGGGTTGGCACGCCGTGATAGTTGCACCTTCGCCGACGGCGGCGAGCCCGATCTCCCGAGCGCGCAACAGCGCGAGGCGAGGCGCCACCGTCGCCCGCAACTCGGCCAGTCTTCCGCATGCGCAGCGCTCGGCCTCGGCGCGCAAGGCCGCCATCGCGGTCAAATCCTCCTCGACTGGCACCGAGATGCCCCGGAACGGATCGGGGGACGAAGCCGGTGGTTTGCACTGCATGGCCACGAGGAACTGCTCCAGCAGCGAACCTCGTCCGTCGATGACGTCGGCCCTGAACAGCGCGACGACGGTGCCTCGGCAAGGGAACCACGCCCGGAGTCGCAGCTTCGTGCACCACGGGCCCGATCGATCGAGCCTCGCGAGGACATCCTGCACCTCGTGCCCCCGATGCCGAACCAGTTGCCGAATCCGCTGGAGCCTCGCCGCTTCCTCGCGGGCGAGAGCCGAGAAGTCGGCGGGAACAACGGATTCCGGCTGGTGTTCGTCGAGACGTGTCGGAGTATCCGTGGCGTGCGCAGGCGAATCGAGCGTGCCGCTCCGCGACAGCACACTCCCCCGCGCGAACACTCGTTCGGCGACCTCGATCTCGGACAACACGGCGGACGGATTCTCCTCGATGGCGAGCGCCTCGCGTGTGCGCCGGATCCGGAGCGCCAGGCGGGCAAGCACCCGCTCTTCACTCGTCCCTCGAGCTACGAGATGAACGGCGTGTACGGTTCGCCGCTGGCCGATCCGATCCACTCGGCCGATCCGCTGCTCGAGACGCACAGGGTTCCAGGGCAACTCGAGATCGACCACCAGCCGGCAGCGAGCCTGGAGATTGAGGCCATGCGCCGCCGCATCGGTGGCGAGCAGAAGATCTGCGGCGCCGCGCGTGAAGGCGGCAACCGATTCGGCTCTCGACACCCGGTCCATCCCGCCGTGAACGACCACCACTCGCTCACGCCGGCCAAGGACTCCGGCAAGGCGCGATAAGGTGTCGCGATACTCGGTGAAGACAACTGCCGGTTCGCCGGCCCGCCGGAGGAACCGGACGAGCGCACGGCACTTCGAGTCGTGTTCGACGGCAGAGCGCGCGAGGTCGATCAGCGTCTCGAGGATTCGATGCTCAGCGCGCAGGTCGGTCAGACCCGGCGCCGCCAGGATCCGCCATGGCTCGTCGTCCGCAGTCCCCGGTCCTTCGTCGTCGCCAAACGGGAGCAGTAACTGTGCCGCAGCCGCATCATCCGGGCGGCCGAGCCAGTGGAGCCGGCGGGTGAGCGACGTCAGCAGCGACCAGGCGCCAGACGCCGCTCGTTTGCGCAGCACGATCATCGCCAGGCGCGTGTCCGCTCGCGACCGATCGACGGTGGCCGATTCCCACACGCGGGAGGTGTAACGCTCGAGGAGCACGTGCATGCGGCGCTCGACCGGAGAAAGCCCGACGGCAAGGACGTGACAATGCCGCGCGGTCGCGCGGCCCAGGCCTGCGCGCGTACGCCGGAACATCAGGAGGGGGCCTTCGCCTGGCAGCCGTCCGATCCGGCACAGCGCCTCGAAGGCGCCAGCCTCGCCAGGATGCGGGGTCGCCGTCATCAGGACGACGCGTGTCGCACGGCGCGCAAGCCAGTTGACGGCCGCCGACCGCTCCGGGGCCAGCGCGCACAGATGCGCCTCGTCCAGCACGAGCAGGTCCCAACGGAGGTGCCCCATACCCAGGAGGATCTCCGGTTGCTTCACGAAGTCGACCGACGCCAACGCGATCGCCATCTGATCCCAGGGGCCGGCACCCGTCAGCGAAGACTGAACGCGCCGTCGCAGCGCGGCGAGGTCGGCGAGTTCCGCATGGAGACCGAAGCGATCCTGGAGCTCGTGCTGCCACTGCGCGCACAGCCCGGCCGGGCAGATGATCAAAGCGTGGACCGACTCGGAGCGTGCGCAAAGATCGGCGAGGATCAACCCCGCCTGGATGGTCTTGCCGAGGCCGACTTCGTCCGCGAGGAGCAGTCGCGTGATTCCTCCCGCGCAAGCGAGGGCGGGCTCGAGCTGGTAGTCGAACAGGTCGATGCGGGCCTGCGCCGCGCCGCGAACGCCATCGACACCGTACTCGGCTGCCAGCAGTGAACGCAGGGCCAGCGTCCACCGGCGGCGCCCGACTCGCCGAGGACGGGAGGGGTGTTGAACCGGCCGGAGCCTGTCGAACGGCGCGAGCAACGTCCGGCGGAGGCCGAGATTCGACGGGGCCGCGCCGACGAGCCGGCACGACCGACACCCGTCGTGCTCGACCATCTCGACGACCCGCCAGCGGTCACCCCTGACGTCCACGAGCGCACCGGCGCCGAGTGTTGGCGATTCCTTCGACATCGGCACACGGTTCCCTGGCAGTTCTCGCAACGCCGTTGCGGCGAAGTGCAGCCACCCCTCCTGGCAACGCCCGTCTTCCTGCCGAAATGAGCCCGAGCCCCCCACCGTACCCGTGGCGGCCTTGTGAGAAGACCTCACGACCTATGCAAGAGGGGTCGCAGGCCGGGTGTTGCGCCAGCCCGGTCCGCGCCGCCGTTTGTCAGCCCCGACCCTTCATCGTCAGCCCCGACTCCTCAGCGCCACGGCCGACCCCGCATCGTCGGCGCCGACCCCTCATCGTCAGTTCCGACTGACGTATACTGGCCGCCTGACTGGAGGATTCATGCCGAAAGAGCGATGGTGCGTCGCCACGATGCTGGCCCTGGTCCTGGTTGCTTCTTCCCTGGCGCTGGCACAGGCGCCCGCCGGGTCGCGTTTCACTGTCGAGGAAATGCTCAAACTCAGGCGGGTGTCCGATCCGCAGTTGTCCCCTGACGGCCGGCACGTCGCCTACGTCGTCACCGACGTGAGCCTCGAGAAGAACAGCCGTCTGAATCACATCTGGCTGGTGCCCGTGACCGGCGGTGAGCCGGTTCCCGTCGTGGGCTCGGAGAAGTCCGACACCACGCCACGCTGGTCGCCCGACGGGAAGAGGCTCGCGTTCGTGTCCACACGCGACGGAAGTTCACAAATCTGGATGGTGGACATGGGGCCGAGCGGTGCGGTGGGTGAGCCGCGGAAGATTACGAGCCTTTCGACCGAGGCGGCGGGCGTCGTCTGGTCGCCCGACGGCAAGTGGCTGGCGTTCACGTCGGACATCTATCCGGCGTGCGCGACGAACGCCTGCAACGACCAGCAACTCCGGGAATTCGAGGCCCGGAAGAGCAAGGCGCGCGTTTTCGATCACCTCCTGTTCCGCCACTGGGTCTCCTGGAAGGAAGGCCGCTTCAGCCACGTGTTCCTCCTCCCTTCGGACGGATCTACCGCGCCACGCGACGTGACGCCCGGCGAGGCCGATGTTCCGCCGTTCTCGCTCGGCGGCCCCGACGACTACGCGTTCTCGCCCGATTCCAGGGAGCTGGCGTTTGCCAGGAAGACCGACGCCGTGGAGGCGATCAGCACCAACAGCGATCTGTTCCTGCTCGATTTGACGGAGCCGGCAGCGA
The DNA here is from genome assembly GCA_036381995.1 of Vicinamibacterales bacterium. Taxonomy (GTDB): domain Bacteria; phylum Acidobacteriota; class Vicinamibacteria; order Vicinamibacterales; family Fen-181; genus FEN-299. Next base: position 27,261 of record DASVIS010000079.1, read on the forward strand.
AACCGCTGAAGATCACCACGAACCTCGCGGCCGACGGCGGACCTGCCTACTCACCGGACGGCCGCTATATCGTCTACCGCGCGCAGCAGCGTCCCGGCTTCGAGGCGGACCGCTGGCAACTGATGCTCTATGACCGGAAGACCGGCGAACACCGGTCCGTGACGGCGGGCTGGGATCGCGCGGCCGACGGGTACGTGTGGGCTCCCGACTCGAAGGCCATCTTCCTGACGGCCGAGAACGAAGGGCGAAGCGACATCTTCCGGCTGCAGCTGTCGGGTGGCGATCCGCAGCCGATCCTCCGTGCCGGGTCGAACGCGGAACTGCAGGTCTCGCGCGATGGCAAGACGCTGGTATTCAGCCAGACCAGCCTGGCGGCACCTGCCGAGCTGTTCACCGGGACGCTCGGTGGTACCGACGGACAGTCGCTGCGCGGCGTCACGGCCCTCACGCACACCAATCCCGGCCTCGCCGCGTTCAAGCTGCGGCTCGGCGAGAACGTGACGTTCGACGGTGCCGGGGGCACGAAGATTCAGGCCTGGGTGGTGAAGCCTCCCGACTTCAGGGAAGGCCGGAAGTATCCGCTGGTGTATCTCGTGCACGGTGGACCGCAGAGCTCGTGGCAAGACGGCTGGACGTATCGTTGGAATGCCGAGGTCTTCGCCGCCGCGGGCTACGTGGTCTTCATGCCGAATCCGCACGGATCCACGGGATTCGGGCAGCCCTTCACAGACGAGATCAGCGGCGACTGGGCCGGCATGGTCTACGAGGACCTGATGAAAGGCGCCGATTTCGCCGAGGCGCGGCCCTACGTGGAGAAGGGCCGCACGGGTGCGGCGGGAGCGTCGTTCGGCGGCTACATGATGGACTGGTTCCTCGGACACACCACCCGCTTTCGCGCCATCGTCACGCACGCCGGCGTCTACAATCTCACGAGCATGTACGGCGTGACGGAGGAACTGTGGTTCCCCGAGTGGGACCTCGAGGGAACGCCATGGACCAACCCGGACCTGTACGCGAAGGACTCACCGCACCTGTACGCGAAGAACTTCAAGACGCCCACGCTTGTCACACATGGCGAGCTGGACTTTCGCGTACCAATCGGCGAGGGGCTGCAGCTCTTCACAACGCTGCAGCGTCTCGGTGTCCCGTCGCGGATGGTGTACCTGCCGGACGAGGGCCACTGGATCAACAAGCCGGCAAACAGCGCGCTCTGGTATCACGAGTTCATTGCGTGGATGGACAAGTGGGTGAAGGATGGGAAGTGATGGCCATAGATCTTCGAAGTGACACGGTTACGCTGCCGTCGCCGGCGATGCGCCAGGCGATGACCACGGCCGCGCTCGGCGACGACGTGTTCGGGGAGGACCCGACGGTCAACGAGCTCGAGTCGCTCGCCGCCCGCATGACCGGCATGGAGGCCGGGCTCTTCGTGACGAGCGGGACGATGGGAAACCTGGGATCGCTGCTGGCGCACTGCCAGCGCGGGCAGGAGGTGATCCTGGGCGACGAGTCCCACATCTGTCAGTACGAGAACGGGTCGGCGTCGGCGATCGGCGGCATGGTGCTGCACCCCGTCCGGACGAACAGCGACGGGACGCTCCCGCTCGACGCGCTCGAGGCGGCGATCCACCTCCCCTCGCACAATTACCACTTCTACCACTGGGCGCCGCCGGGCGTGATCTGCCTCGAGAACACGCACAACCGGTGCGGCGGCGCGGTTGTCCCACCCTCGTACTTCGCCGAGGTTGCCGCCATCGCACGGCGGCACAACCTGCCCGTGCACCTCGACGGGGCGCGCCTGTTCAACGCCGCCGTAGCGGCGGGCCGGCCGGTCACCGACTGGACCCAGCACGTGTCCTCGGTGCAGCTGTGCTTGTCCAAGGGATTGGCCGCGCCGGTGGGTTCGATGATCTGCGGCTCGGCGGCATTCGTCGCTCGCGCGCGCCGAATGCGCAAGATCCTCGGCGGCGGCATGCGTCAGGCTGGCGTGATCGCGGCGCCGGGCATCGTGGCTCTCACCGAGATGGTGGACCGTCTGGCCGAGGATCACCGGCACGCGCGCATCCTGGCCGAAGGCGTGGCCCGTCTGCCAGGGATCGATCTCGACCTGGCTTCCGTCCAGACCAACATCGTGATCTTCCGACTGCCGAGCGTGGCAGATGCGGAGAAGCTCCAGGCCGCCGCCGAGAACGCTGGCGTGCTGCTGTCGGATTTCGGCGGAGGCCGATTGCGGATGGTAACGCACTACGGGATCACCGAGGACGACTGCCGCAAGGCGGTTGGCATCATCGAGAAGAGCTGGAGCCGGTAAGCATTTCCGCCCTGTCTGGCGTATGGCTCCTGGTACATGAAGTCGGACCCTGAATTCCTTCGGGGTCCGCCCCCAGTAGTTTCAGACACACAAACACGAACATGGACATCAATCATTCCGTCTTCACGTGCGTGGTGGCTCTGTCGCTGGCGGCCGGCGCCGGTCTGGCCGCGCGCCAGCCGGGAACCGACGCGGCGCTGCTTGCCAAAGCCAAGAGCATTCACGACAAGGCATTGACCATCGACACCCACGTGGACATCGGTGGCGCCAACTACGCCACGCCCGCGCTGGATCCCGGCGGTCCCACGAATCTGAAGTGCGACCTGGTCAAGATGAAGGCCGGGGGACTCGACGGCGTGTTCCTGGCCGCCTTCGTCTCGCAGCGGCCGGACCTGACGGAAGCCGGTTTCAAGACGGCCTATGACCAGGCCATCGCCAAGTTCGACGCGGTCGACCGGCTCACGAAGATGCACCCCGAGCTGTGCGAGTTCGCACGGACGCCTGCGGACGTCGAACGGATCGCGAGGAAGACGAGCAAGCGCGTCATCATGGTCGGCGTCGAGAACGGATATCCGGCCGGGATGGATCTCGCGAGTCTGAAGACCTTCTACGATCGCGGCGCTCGCTACATGACGCTGGTGCATACGGGGCACAACCAACTGGCCGATTCCTCGGGGCCGAAAGAGCCGATGCACAACGGATTGTCGGAGCAGGGGAAGAAGGTGGTGCTGGAGATGAATCGCCTCGGCATGATGGTCGATCTCTCGCACGCCTCCGCCAAGTCGTTCTGGGATGCGATTGCGGTCTCCAGGGCGCCGATCATCGAGTCTCATTCAGGCTGCAAGGCGCTCTCGCCGAGCGACCGCAACCTCGACGATGACCAGCTGAAGGCGCTGGCGAAGAACGGCGGAGTGATTCAGATCGTCGCATTGGCCGAGTACCTGAAGGCCTCTCCGCCCGAGCGCACTAAAGCAATCCAGGCGCTGCGCGACGAGTTGGGCATGGGAGCGCGGGGAGGCGGCGGGCGCGGCCAGAGCGGGCAGGGTGCGCGCGGCGGTCAGGCCGCACCGGGCGCTCGCGGGGCCCAGCCGGCCATGACGCCAGAAGCGCAGGCGGCCGCGGATAAGCGGCGGGCGCTCTACGACGAGCGCATGAAGGAGATCGACGCGAAGTATCCGGGGGCGACGCTGAAGGACTTCGTCGACCACATCGACCACGCCGTCAAGATCGCCGGCATCGATCACGTCGGCGTTGGCACGGACTTCGACGGCGGCGGCGGCATCCCCGGGTTCAACGACCACTCCGAAGCGCTGAACGTCACGATCGAGTTGGTGAAGCGGGGCTACAGCGAGGAGCAGATCGACAAGATCTGGGGTGGCAACCTGCTGCGCGTCTGGCGCGACGTAGAGATGGTGGCGAAGAAGTAGAACCGCTATTTCTTGAGTATTTCCATCATGTAGTCGACCGCTTCCTTGTCTTTCATCATCGAGAGGCGTTCGACGATTCGCTTCCGCAGCTGAGGGTCGGCTTCCTGCCGCGCCATCTGAACCAGCGTGGCGGCAGAGCCGGTCATCGACAGGCTGTCCACGATCTGGCGGCGGACCGCCGGGTCTTTCTCGGCGCGGTAGAGGCCGAGCATCATCTCTGTGGTCTTCGGCGTTCGATCGACTCGCAGGAGACCCTGCACCGCCGCCTGGCGTAGCTCCGTGTTGCTGTCGGTCCTCGCAATCTGGAGGAGCCGATCGGCTTGCGCGCTGAAGCGCATGTTTCGAAGAATCTCGCGCTTCAGCTCGACCGACGACTCGCCCTGGTACAGCTGCCACAGCGCATCGCCGGCTTCCTTGGCCTTGGCTTCGCGAGCCCTGTCGCGCTCGGCTGCTGCGGCGGACCGCACGGGCGACGGGCTGGCGGACGCACGTGCGGATGCGGTGGCGGAAGCCTGTCCGGTGGTCCGGCCGCCGGCCACCGCGCGGTCGCGCTCGACTTCGACCCTGGCCCGCTCTCGTTCGATTTCGGCCTGGGCACGGGTCCGCTCGACTTCGGTCCTGGCGCTGTCGAGCGCGGTCCGGGCCTCGTCCATCGCCTGGCCGTAGATCGCCGGGACGTCGCCGAACGAGAAGTTGAACGCCACTCCGCGGCGTCCCGTCATGGCCAGGCTGCGGATCACGCGCTTCTTCACGTCGATGTCGTTCGTGGACCTGTAGACGTCCACCAGGAGCTGCACGTCCGGGCCACCGCCGAACACGCCCAGATAGTCGAGCGCCTTGAGCTGAAGATCCGGGTTCCCCTTTCCTTTGGCTACTTCAGCCAGCAGCGCCTTCGCGCGCGGCGACGCGCTCTGCGCGAGCACGAAGAGGCCACGCTGCTTGAGCTTCGGCGAGGCCGAGGTCGTGAGCAACTGCTCGACCATCGGGATGGCGCGTTCCGGATCGCGCATCATGATCCCGTTCAGTGCGATCAGTTTCAGTTCTTCGTCGCCGGCGTTCTCCGGCGAGATTGGCTGGCCGGACGCCTGCCGCACGTCGATCAGGAGCGCCTTGGCATCGTTCGCCCACCGGCTCGACGGGAACTTCTTCTGAAGTTCCTCGATGGTCCGAATCGACTCGTCGCGCTTGCCCAGGCGGTTGAGCGCGTACGCCTTCCAGTACGTCGCGCCATCGGCCTTCTTCCCGTTCTTGGCGATGACCTTGTCGAAGGCTTCCACGGCGCGGTCGTAGCGGCCCGAATCGAGATACGACGAGCCGCGGTCGTAGTCCGCGCTCTCGGACGAGAACGCGAAGGCCTGGCCCTTCGCGATTGCCAGGTCCTGCAGGTCCGCCATGTCGATTGAATCGAAGCCGCGGCCGAGCGCGCCCAGGCTCATCGACGTCGCGTCGAGCGCCATGGCCATCGCGGAACTCTCCAGGTCCTTCAGGCCCGTGAGGCCTTCGAGTCTCATCTCGAGATCGGGTGCGATGACAGGAGCCGCCGGGAGCGCGGGAGCTTTCGGCGGCGCCGGGGGTCTGGGCGGGGCGGGCAGCGTCTGCGCGCCAGCCATGGCCGCGACGAGCACGAATGTCACTACGAGCGATGTTCTTTGCCACATGGTCATGCCCTCGTTCTCTGTGGTCATCCCCGCACGCCGGCGTTCGCGAGCGAGCGGGTTTCCCGCTCGCGCACGCGTTCGCCGAAGACGCGGACCTTGAAAATGATTCCCTGCTGTTCGATGCGCTTGCGCACCTTGCTGAATTCCGCCGCCGTCATCGTCGACGGGCTGTTCGCGACCTCTACCAGCACCCGTTCGAGATCGTCCAGGACGCTCGCCACCCCGGGCTCGCCTGTCGTCGACGCCGTCTGTCGGTAGAGCCGGTTCTCCGCGACCAGGTCGCGTACGCGCTGCCGCTCGCCGGAGATATCCACCGTCGCGCCGACCGGGTTGTTGACCAACTCGATGAGCGCCACCTGGGAGCGCTCGAGGTGATCGCCCACCGCGACGAGGAGAATCCGTTCTCGCACCTGTTCGCGATCCGCCGAGGCCGCCTGCGGGTCGGTCGCCGGAGCCGCCGCCGGTGCTGTCGTCCCGGTTGGCGGGTGCCACGGCGCGAATCTGCCAGCGACGAAAGCCGCCACCAGGAGGACCGCCACCCCGCCCGCGAGCACCAACTTCCGCGGCGCCAGGAACGAGTGCAGCCGGTCCCACCACGTTTCGGCGCCGCGGCCCAGCGACGGCTGGATGCGCGCCCAGACCTCGGTGCCGTAGTCGTCCGGGCGGTCCGGCACGGGCAGCGAATCGACCGCAGAGAGCGTGTGCCGGAAGTCGTCAAGGCCAGCCTGGCACGACGCGCACGCGCGCAGGTGCTCCTCGATCGCCGCGGCATCGACGCCATCGGCGATATCGCCGTAGTGGTGGAGGACGAGCTGTTCTTCGGTCAGATGGTTCACGTTACGGACCCTCGATCGCGGGCTGCCTTCGACCCTTCGACAAGCTCAGGGTCACCCCGAGCCGTGTCGAGGGGCGACTCCGCTCAGGCCAGGAAAGGCCCGCGCCACGCCTCGCGGGGCTAGAGCGCCACGCTATATCTGCCGGCTGCCGGCCCGACGATGGGCGCCAGCGCCCGACGCATCTTCTGAACTGCCCGAAAGATGCTGTGCTTGGTCGCTCCGGTTCGGAGGCCGAGCATCTCGCCGATTTCGTCGAGCGATCGGCCCTCGAAGTGCCGGAGCACGAAGGCCGAGCGCTCGGTAGGCGTCAGCAGGTCCAGCGCCGCCCTGACACGGCCCTGGACCTCTGCGCCAAAGGCGAGCCGATCCGGCCGCGACGCCGCGTCGGCCTCCGGCTCGATCCCGCCGCCCTGCTGGTCGTCGTCCGCCCCGGCACCGAGCGACTCGGCCTTGTGCCGTGGTCGCTGGCGAAGCAGGTCGTAGGCGCAGTTGACGGTGATCCGATGGAGCCACGTTCTGAAGGTCGCCCGGGCCTCGAAGCGTCTCAACTCCCGGTACGCCTTCAGGAACGCGTCCTGGGTGATATCCTCGGCGTCCGGCTCGCTTCCGGTCAGGCGAAAAGCGAGTTGGAAGACACCCCGGCTGTGCCGCTCGACGAGCCGACGAAAGGCCAGTTCGTCCCCCGCCTGTGCCAGGGTGACGTCGTGGGCGTCGTTCGCGTCCATCTGGTGGGTTAGACGAAAGATCCGGCCGGAGGTTAGCGAAGGCGACTTGGGGATCGCAGCGGTACCGCTCAGGCCCTACGTCCGTCTGTCGTAGCTGACCGTGACCACCGTCTTGATTCCGCCGCGCGGCGTGAAGTCGCCGACCACGGTCATGCGCCGCGGATGGCACACGGCGACCAGGTCGTCGAGGATCTCGTTGGTCGCCTGCTCGTAGAAAATCCCTCTATTCCTGAAGCCAATCAGGTAATATTTGAGAGCCTTCAGTTCAATGCATCGACCGTCAGGCACGTAGGCGATCCGGATCTCACCGAAGTCGGGCAGCCCGGTCTTGGGGCAGACGGAAGTAAACTCCGGGCAGACGATCTCGATCTCGTAGTCGCGGGCCGGGTTCGGGTTGGGGAAGGTTTCGATGTCGGGTGCTGGCATGCCCTGATTCTAGCGCGAGGGCGCCGAAGAGGGACGTGGACGTGCGAATTTCGAGCGATCGCGATTGACAATCTCGGAAGGCGCGAGCTAGCATACGACGAAAATTTGGCCTGTTTCCGCCCGGACCGCTTGCGCGCGCGGTTGGTGGCGGTGAATATCAAGCGCGCCCAACGTCAGGGGGACGCCGATGGCTGACGCCCGCAGGATGGGCAAATCCGAGCTCTTCGCGCACTTTGCGGATCGCTTCGAACTGAAGCGTGCGCAGGCGCGTGAGTTCTTCGACGAGCTGACCGTGCTCGCCGAAAAAGAACTCAAGCGGTCTGGCGAGTTCGTGCTGCCGGGGATGGTGAAACTGGTCGTGCAGAAGCGCAAAGCGCGGATGGGACGCAATCCCGCGACCGGCGAGGCAATCAAGATCCCGGCCAAGACCGTCGTGAAGGCTAAGATCGCCAAGCAGCTCAAGGACGCGGTCCTGCCGCGCAAGTAGCTGCGTTCCCGGGCGCCGCTCGCGGTCGACGGACTGCGGGACAACGGCGTCGGAGCTATCGATCTGGCGGGTCGGTCAGCAGGATGCTGGTCCAGGGTGTCTGGCGCAGCGCCCTGTCGACGGCCCGCCGGTCACTCTTCTTCCGCTCTCAGTGTCCCCGCAGCCGCTTCGCCAGCGGCCGTATCGCCAGCCGATCCATCTTGTGCTTCATCGTGCTGAGCGGAATCCCCAGGTAACGCGCGGTTCCCGTCACGTTCCAGCCTGATCGCTCGAGCGCCTTCAGGATGAAGTTGCGCTCGAACGTCTCGCACGCGCGCGCCAGCAGCTTGCCGTCGCCCTCGCCTCCCTCGTGCTCGGGCGCCGGCACCGGCACCTGGTATTCGAACGGCAGGTCGTCGTCGGTCAGCCACTCCTTGTCGGTGATGGCCACGAGCCGCTCGATCAGGTTCTCGAGCTCGCGGATGTTCCCCGGCCACCAGTGCTCCTGCAGCAGCGTCATCGCCGGCGGCGCCACGCCCTGCACATTCCGCCTGAAACGCGTCGCGTAGCGGCGGACGAAGCACGAGACGAGATCCGGGATGTCATCGATCCGCTCGCGCAGCGGGGGCATGCGGATCGGGATCACGTTCAGCCGATAGTAGAGGTCCTCGCGGAACCGGCCTTCCTTGACCGCCTTCTCGAGGTCCACGTTGGTCGCCGCAATCAGGCGGAAGTCCGTGGGAATCGGCCTCGTCCCGCCGACGCGCTCGATCTCGTTCTCCTGCACGGCCCGCAGCAGCTTGCCTTGCAGATCGAGGCGGAGATCCCCAATCTCGTCGAGGAACAGCGTGCCGCCGGCGGCCAGCTCGAACTTGCCCAACTGCTGGCGGACCGCGCCGGTGAACGCGCCCTTCTCGTGGCCGAACAGCGTGCTCTCCACCAGGTCCCGGGGAATCGCCGCCAGGTTCACTGGGATGAACGGCCCTCCTGGCCGTTCGCCCTCGCGGTGGATCAGCCGCGCGACCAACTCCTTCCCGGTGCCGCTCTCGCCGAGCACGAGCACCGTGGCCGACAGTTTCGCGATCCGCTGGACGAGGTCGACCACGCCCTGCATGGCCCGGCTCGGCCCGACGACGAACTCCCGGTCAGACTCGGCAACCTGCGCGCTCAGCGCCAGCACCTGACGATTCAGGTCCTGGTGATCGCTGGCGTTGCGGAGCACGGACAGCAGTTCTTCGCCGTTCCCGTCCTTGGTCACGAAATGGTAGGCCCCGAGTTTGATCGCGTGCACTGCCGTCTCGACGCGACCTTCGGCCGACATCATGACGATCTCGGGAAGCGCGTAGTTCTCCCGGACGATGCGGAGCAGTTCGAGGCCGCTGATGCCGGGCAGCGCGTTGTCGACGAGCACCAGGTCGGCCTCTTCCTGCGTCAGCATCGCCACCGCCGCCTCGCCGGAGGCGGCCGTGAGCACGCGGTAGTGCCGCTGGAGCAACGCGCTCGACCTCAGCCGGGTCGCGGCTTCCTCGTCCACGATCAGCACGGTCTTCGGCTTGGTGCTCATATCGATCCAAATTGTACTGCCATCGCGGCCGCTCCCCTATAGATCCCGTTGCGGCGATCGGGCGTGCTCCACCATCCCAGCCGCCAGCCGGCTGGCGCGGTTGACGGCCGGCCGGCCGTTCGATAACGATAGATGGACGCGGGTACAGGCAGGCGAATCGATGCCGATCTGGCTACTCTCCAGCGTGGCGACCATCCTGGCGGTGGCAGCCCCGATCCGCGCCGGCCAGGTGTCGCGCCGGTTGGGGCGGAGATGACACACACCGAGGAGTTACCGTGGCGAACGAGTACGACGTCGTGGTGGTGGGTGCTGGCACCGGCGGCTACCCGGCGGCGATCCGCGCCGCCCAACTGGGTCTGCGCGTGGCGGTCGTCGAGAAGCAGAAGGCGCTCGGCGGCACCTGTCTGATCTGGGGCTGCATCCCGACAAAGGCGCTGCTCGAACACGCCCACGCGCTGAAGGTGGCGCAGGGCGCGAAGGAGTGGGGCCTGTCGATCGACGGGCCGTCCGTGCGCATCGACATGAAGCAGGTGCAGGCGCGCAAGGACAAGGTCGTCACCACACTCACCAAGGGCGTCGAGTTCCTCTTCCGCAAGCACAAGATCGACTGGATCAAAGGAACAGCGCGCCTGGTCGGCAACGGGAACGTCGAGGTGACCGGCGACCAGCCGCAGTCGCTCCATGCCGCGAAGGAGATTGTCATCGCGACCGGATCGCAGCCCCGCAGCGTGCCCGGCGTCGAAATCGACCGCAAGCGGATCATCACCAGCGACGAGGCGATCGCGCTCCAAGAGGTGCCCAAGTCGATCGTCATCCTGGGAGCCGGCGCCGTCGGCGTCGAGTTCGGATCGATCTTCCGCAGTTTCGGAAGCGACGTCACGGTGATCGAGTTGCTGCCCCGGCTCGTGCCCGTCGAAGACGAGGCCGTGTCGGCCGAGCTCCAGAAGGCGTTCGAGAAGCGCGGGATCAAGACGCACACCGGCTCGAAGGTGACCGGCGCGACGCCCACGGCCGAGGGCGTGGACCTCGAGGCGCAACTGCCCGACGGCAAGGTGGAGAAGCTCCACGCCGACTACCTGCTCGTGGCGACCGGGCGCGGTCCGGTCACCGAAGGCCTCGGCGCCGCGGAAGCCGGCCTCAGGACCGACCGCGGCTACATCGTCGTCGACGAGTTCTATCGTACCGGCGTGCCCGCGGTGTCGGCGGTCGGCGACGTGATTTCGTTCGGCAAGCCCGGGCATCCGCAGCTTGCGCACGTGTCGACCGCGGAAGGCATCGCCGTGGCCGAGCGAATCGCCGGGCTGGAAGCGCGCACGGTGAACTACGACCAGGTGCCGGGCTGCACGTTCTGCGATCCCGAGATCGGCAGCATCGGCCTCACCGAGCAGAAGGCCAAGGAGCGCGGCTACGACGTGGCGGTCGGCACCTTCCCGTTCATCGCGCTCGGGAGAGCGAAGATCGCCGGCGAGATCGAGGGGTTCGTGAAGATCGTCGCCGAGAAGAAGTACGACGAGATCCTCGGCGTGCACATCATCGGACCTCGCGCCACGGACCTGATCGCGGAGGCCTCTGTCGCCCTGCGGCTCGAGTGCACCGGCGAGGAACTGGCTCGGACGATCCACGCGCACCCGACGTTTGCCGAGGCGGTGGGAGAGGCAGCCCACGCGCTGCACGGGGGGGCCATTCACATCTAGGACAATCTCAATGAACATTGAGAATTGAGAATTGAAGAAGCCAGGGTCACCCGGATCAGAGTCGAGGACCGACCGCTATGCCGACAGACATCTTCATGCCGCAGATGGGCGAGTCGATCGCCGAGGGCACGATCGTCCGATGGGTCAAGAAGGTTGGCGATCACGTGGATCGTGACGAGCCGCTGTTCGAGATCTCGACCGACAAGGTGGACGCCGAGATCCCATCCCCGGCCGCGGGTGTCCTCACGGAGATCCGCGCCAAGGAAGGCGAAACGGTTGCGGTGAATCACGTCGTCGCGATTATCGAAGAGGCGCAGGCGGCCGTCACCACGGCGCCCGCGCCGGCCGCGAAGGCGCCTTCACCGTCGCCCGCACCAGCCGCGAACGCGCCTGCACCGGC